>CAVJGI010000096.1:0-7938 GCA_963649145.1 Ruminococcus bicirculans (ex Wegman et al. 2014)
CCTTCAGGAGGTCGTGGACCTCATCAACCAGAGGCCGAGAAAAATCTTCGACTGGATGTCCCCAGCCGAACTTGCGGGGGTTGCACTTGGTTGACTTTCTGCCGCCTTTAAAACCGCAGCTTGCAGAAGTGCTTTGACACGCTGGAAGCCCCCGACCATCCGCTCCGGGGCTTGTTTCTTTATTCATCCGTTTCACTCGGTCTTGCGACCACCTTGGAAAACGCGACCGTTTGGCTGCTGTAGAGGCTGAAGTAGCCGGAGCAGACGTAGCTGAGGGCGCAGGCGACCATGAAGAAGAGCATATACTCTCCGCCGAAAACCTCCACGCCGAGGAAGACGGAGGCGACGGGGCAGTTCGTAACGCCGCAGAAGGCGGCGACCATGCCGACCGCAGCGGCGAGTCCGGCGTTCAGACCCAGCAGGGGACCGAACACCGCGCCGAACGCCGCGCCGACGAAGAAGGTGGGCACGATCTCGCCTCCGCGGTAGCCCGCGGCGATGGTGATGACCGTGAACAGCAGCTTCAGCAGGAAATCATACCAGTTGATCTCCCCGCCGGCGACCGCGACGGACACGAGGTCCATGCCCGCGCCGTTATAGCGCTGCGTGCCGACCAGCAGCGTGAGCCCCAGCACGATGATGCCGCCGATGACGCCGCGGATATACTTGTTCGTGATGAGCTTACGTGCCCAGTGCTTGCCCTGCTCGATGGAGAGACAGAAGCCGATGCTCACCGCGCCGCAGGCGACGCCGAGCCCGGCGACGCGCAGCACATTCCACGCGCTGAGCGCCTGCCCCGCCGCGACGACGAGGCGCACCGGCTCCGCGCCGAGCAGCCCGGCAACGCCGAAGGCGGTGAGCGCCGCGGTCAGGCAGGGGAGGAGCCCCGCGTAATAAAACGAGCCGACGGTCGTGACCTCCAGAACGAAAAGCGCCGCCGTGACGGGCGTTCCGAAGAGCGCGGAGAACACCGCCGCCATGCCGCAGAGCGTGATCATGTGGCTCTCGTCCGTCTTCAGGCGGAACACGCGGCCGAGCCAGTTGCCGAGACCGCCGCCGAGCTGGAGCGCCGCGCCCTCGCGTCCCGCGGAGCCGCCGACGAAGTGGGTCAGCACCGTTCCGACAAAGACCGCCGGGACGAGCGCGAGCGGCACGCGCTTGCGGCTGCGTGCCGCCTCGATGATGAGGTCCGTGCCCATCTTGGACGGAATGCCGCAGAGCTTATAGAACAGAAAGATGACCACCGCGCCGACCGGCAGCAGATAAAGCGTCCAGCTGTGGGCAAGGCGGAAGGCGGTCACGAACTCGATCGCGCCGTGGAACGCGGCGCCCAGAACGCCGCTCAGTGCGCCGACCACGGCGGCGAGCGGCAACCATTTCAGCGCCGTCCCCACATATCGCCCGGCGCGTTCATGCCAATGCATTTTCCTATGTACCCTCTTTTTTCTCTTTTTTGAATTTTAAAGCGTCGCGATCGCTGCGAGCAGCCCGTCGACCGCCTCCGGCTTCGTTGCCCAGCTCGTGCAGAGACGGTAAGCGTCCCGCTCACCACCGGTGGTGTCCCAGCAGCCGATGGCGAAATCGCGCTGGAGCTGATCCCGCTGCACCGGGGTCAGGAGCACGAAAAGCTGGTTCGTCGGCGAGTCGAAGGCGAGGTCCAGCCCGCGCGCGAGCAGCGCGCCGCGGATGCGCCGCGCCTCTGTAACGCCATGGCGTCCGCATTCGAGGTAGAGCCCGTCTTCAAACATCGTCTCAAACTGCACGCCGAGCAGCCGCCCCTTGGCGAGCATACCGCCGCGCTGCTTGATGAGATTGCGGAAATCGGGCTTTAAGTCCTGCCGCGTGATGACGACGGCTTCGCCGAAGAGCAGACCGCACTTCGTGCCGCCGATGGTGAACACAGCGCAGCAGCGGGCATAGTCGGCGAGCGTCAGCGTCTCGTCCGCCGCGAGCGCGTAAGCAAGGCGCGCGCCGTCGAGCATGAGGGGCAGGTCCCGCTCCCGGCAGACGGCGGAGATCGCCTCAAGCTCCGGTTTCGTGTAAAGCGTGCCGTACTCCGTCGGCTGGGAGATGTAGACCATTCCCGGCTGGACGATGTGCTCATAGTTCCCGTCCGCGCGCAGCGCGTCGATGGCGCGGCGGAGCTGCTCCGCCGTGATCTTGCCGTTTTCGTGCGGCAGGGTCAGCACCTTGTGGCCGCCGGCTTCGATCGCGCCGGTCTCGTGGCAGTTGATGTGGCCCGTATCGGGGCTCAGCACGCCCTGCCACGGGCGCAGCGCCGCGGCGATGACCGTGGCGTTCGTCTGCGTGCCGCCGACGAGGAAGTGGACGTCCGAGCCCGGCGCGGCGCAGGCACTCCGGATGAGCGCGCGGGCGCGCTCACAGTGTTCGTCCAGCCCGTAGCCGGGTGTCTGCTCCATATTCGTGCGCACGAGGGCGTCCAGCACCCGCGGGTGGCAGCCCTCCGTATAGTCGCTGTCGAAGCGGATCATTTGCCGAGCCCCTGATCGAGATACTCGCGCGCGAGCTCGATATAGTGCGCCGGCTGGCGCAGATTCTCGATCGTCTCCGGCGGGAGCTCCTTGATCGCCTTGGCGGGGATGCCCGCCATCATCGTGCCGTCGGGGATGACGGCGCGCTCTTTCACGACGGCACCCGCCGCGATGATGCACTCGCTGCCGATCTCGGCGCGGTCGAGCAAGATCGCGCCCATGCCGATGAGCGTGTTGTCGCCGACGCTGGTGCAGTGGACGACGGCGTTATGGCCGATGGTGATGTTGTCGCCCACGGTGAGCGGGTGGCCGGGGTCGCAGTGGAGCGTGGCGTTATCCTGAACGCTGGTGTTCTTGCCCACCGCGATGGGGGCGCTGTCGCCGCGGAGCACCGCGCCGTACCAGATGGAGCTGCCCGCGCCGACGGTCACGTCGCCGATGAGCACGGCGTTCTCCGCCACAAAAGCCTCCGGGTCCACGCGGGGGGTGATGCCGTTGAAGGGAATGCAGATCATAGTGTGAATTTTCTCCTGTTATAGTGAATTATTTGAAACGCTGTCTCGGTCTGTAGAACTCAAAGATCACCGCGTCGTTGCTGACCTCGTTTTTCCAGTCGTGGCTCGTCCAGCAAAAACGCATCGCGCCCATTTTTTCGACGAGGCGGACGAGCAGGGGCTTTTTGCCGTCCAGACCGTAGGCGATGAACTGGGGTCTGCCGAGGAAGTTGCAGAGCAGACGGCTCAGGAAAAACGCCTGCACGGGCGTGGCGCTCTCGCCGAACTGCTCGCGCGTGCAGCTGAGCTGGCCGCGGAGCACGCCGGGGGCGTTTATGCGCCACCAGCGGACGATGCGCGGGTCAAAGCTCTCGACGCAGTAGTCGCCGTTATAAGCGCGCAGCAGCTCCCACGTGCGCTCGCAGAGCTCCTTGCGGCGCGGGCTCGTCTTGAGCTCCACGACGATGGGAACGCGGCCGCGCACCTCTGCCAGAACGTCGCTCAGCATCGGGATATGCTCGCCCGTGCCGTCGAGCCGCAGGTCGCGTAGCTCGCGCCACGTGAGCGCCTCGACGTCCTGCTCCACACCGCAGACGCGGCGCAGGCTGTCGTCATGGAAGACGACGACGCGGTCGTCCGCCGTGAGGTGGACGTCCAGCTCGATGGCGTAGCCGTTCTCCGCCGCGTCGCGGAAGGCGGCGAGGGAGTTTTCCGGAACGCTGCGGTCCGCGCGGTGCAGCCCGCGGTGGGCGATGTTCGCGCCGAAAAACGGGGCTTTTTTCTCCCCGCTCGCCTTGCCCGGCGCGACGAGGAACGCCGTAACGCCCGCGGCAGCCGCCGCAGCGCCGAGCGCCGGCAGCGCGTATTTCAGAACGGCGCAGCTTTTCTTCTTGTGTTTCATATTCGTTAAACCTCCTGTTTGAGATTTTTTGGTGTACTTTGCCAACAAAGCATTTTAACATATTTTGTCCCCGAAATCAATTTCCTATTTGCTATTTTAAAATCACGAGAATGTTATTGTTATTTCCGGACTTTTCCGTTATTATGGGGATAACCGGAAAGAAAGAGGTGGCATTTTGCCTATGAAGCTCAATTACAAGCGCACCATCTGCGTCGGCTTCGCGTTTTTCCTCATCTGCGCGTTCTGGCAGGCGTATGACAACACCATCCCGCTCATCCTGACGAACAAATTCGGCATGAGCCAGACGTGGTCCGGCGTCATTATGGCGCTCGACAATATTCTGGCGCTCTTTATGCTCCCACTCTTCGGCGCAATCTCGGACCGCCACCGCGGACCGATGGGGCGGCGCACACCCTTTATCCTGATCGGCACGATCGTCGCTGCAGCCGCCTTTGTCGGGCTCTCCGTCGCCGACAACGCCCAGCTCGGACACCTCGGCGACGCCGCGAAGATCGACGATCCCGCCGCGCTCACGATGCTCTATGAGGCGGAGGCGGACCGCGAGCTCATCACGCCGGACGGCGAGCACTTCACCCTGCGCGAAACCTTCACGGCGGAGGAGTTTTCCGCCATCCGCTGCCAGATCGAGAGCGGCGGAAAGACCCTCACGAACCCGGACTACACGAACTATGTCGTCCCCGCGCGGCAGGCTTACGCATGGCAGACCACGGCGGAGAGCCCCGCGACGCTCATCTTCTTCGTCGGGCTGCTGCTCATCGTGCTCGTCAGCATGGCGACGTTCCGCTCGCCCGCCGTGGCGCTCATGCCGGACGTCACGCCGAAGCCGCTGCGCAGCAAAGCCAACGCGGTCATCAATCTGATGGGCTCCTTCGGCGGCATTCTGGTGCTCATCCTCGGCATGGTCTTCGCCACGAGCGCCGTGCGCAACTCGCTGATGAGCTATGAGCTCTATTTCGGCATCATCGCGGGCATTATGCTGCTCGCGCTGATGATCTTCATGCTGACCGTGCGCGAGAAAAAGTTCGTGCGCGAGATGCAGGAGCAGAGCGCCGCTTACGGCATCACGGAGGACGCGCCGGAGGCGGAGACGGGCGAACGCCGCCGTCTCTCCGCCGCGGAAAAGCGCTCGCTGCTCTTCATCCTCGCCTCCATCGTGCTCTGGTTCTTCGGCTATAACGCCGTCACGAGCAAATACAGCGTCTACGCGAGCAACATCCTGCACAAGGACTATAACCTGACGCTCATCATCGCGCAGGCGGCGGCGATCATCTCCTATCTGCCCGTCGGCATCATCGCGAGCAAGGTCGGGCGCAAGAAGACCATCCTCGCCGGCGTCATCATGCTCGCCGCCGCCTTCGGCGGAGCCTGCTTTATGCGCGACGACAGCCCGACGCTCGTCATGAACTGCCTCTTCGCCCTCGCGGGCATCGCTTGGGCGACCATCAACGTCAACTCCTTCCCGATGGTCGTGGAGATGAGCTCCGGCGCGGACGTCGGAAAATACACCGGCTTTTACTACACGGCGTCCATGGCGGCGCAGGTCGCAACGCCGATGCTCTCCGGTCTGCTGATGGACAAGTTCGGCATGACCGTGCTGTTTCCTTACGCCTTCATCTTCGTCGCCCTCGCCTTCGTAACGATGTGCTTCGTCCGCCACGGCGACAGCAAGCCCGTCCCCAAGGAGGGGATCGAGGCGCTGAATTATGACGAGGACTGAAAAAATTCGATTGGAACCCGCTTCGCTGGGCTTCCAATCGAGGAGATTGCACTCCGCTCAGCGCACTCGCCTGCGGCTCGCACGTTCGCTCCGCGAGCGGAATTTTTGGCGACGTACACGCCGCCGCCAAAAATGATTGAACTCTATTCGCGTCTGCGGACGCGAACTCTGCGAGGCTTTTTGATACGTCATGACCGCCCTGCGCCGAAAGGCGCGGGGCGGTCTTTTTTTCTTGACAAACATCCGCTACAGTTGTAGAATAATAATCACTACAACTGTAGAAGGAGGAAACTGCCATGGAAAACTTTCGCCATCTGCCGGACGGGGAGCTGGAGGTCATGCAGGTCGTCTGGGCGCGGGTGCCGCCGGTGGCGCGGTCGGAGATCGAGGGGGACCTCGCGCCGCGCGCGGCGAGCACGGTGCTGACGGTGCTCTCGCGCCTTTGTGAAAAGGGCTTCCTCGCCGTGGAGCGCCGCGGGCGCACGAATTACTATACGCCGCTCATCTCCCGGCGCGACTATCTTGCCGCGGAGAGCCGCAGCTTTCTGAAAAGCCGCTTTGGAGGCTCCGTGAGCGCGCTCGCCGCCTCGCTTGTGGACGGCGGGATCTCCGCCGCGGAGCTCGCCGAGCTGCGCGCGGAGCTGGACGCGCTGGAGGGGAAATCATGCTGATGCGCGCGTTTTATGCTGTGCTGCTCGCCGCCATGGTCGGCTTCGCTTACCGCCGCGCGTGGCGCTGGGAGCACGGCGCGGAAAACGATACGCTGCTCGGACGCGAGCGCGGGAAGGAGACACTCGTCTGGCTTCCTGCGACGGTCCTGCCCGCTGGGATGCTCGTGGCGCTCATCGTGCTCGCGGTCGCCGAGGGAGCGCGCCGCGGGCTGCATATTTTCTCCGGCTATGCGCTCGCGATCTTGCTGCTGCTGACGGTCTACGCCGCGCTGCTCGCGCTGGCGCTGCCGCTGCTGCGCCGCCGGTTTTCCGCGCGGAGCTGCGCAACGCTCTGGCTGCTGCCGGTGTTTCTCTTTTATACGCCTTATTTTCTTCTGAACAACGCGCCCATTCCGCGCTGGACGGTCTATATCCCGGAGGGCGCGCTGCGCGTTTTCTTCCTCGTCTGGGCGGCGGTTTTTTTGCTTGTTTACGGCGCGTTCTGGCTGCGCCATCTGCGCTTTCGCCGCCGGGTGCTGCGCGCCGCCGCGCCGGTGGCGGATACGCGCGTCCTCATGGTCTGGCAGGCGGAGCTGATCCGCGCCGATTACCGGAAAAAGACGGCGCTGCTGCGCTCGCCGGACGCCGCCGCGCCCTTTTCCCTCGGCCGCTCGGACCGCACGCGCGCCACGGTGCTGCCCGCGCGGGACTATACGGACGCGGAGCTCACGCTCATTTTCCGCCACGAGATCCGCCATTTGCAGCGCTGCGACGTGGACACCAAGGTGTTCCTCGCGTTTCTGCGCGCGCTCGGCTGGTTCGACCCGCTGCTCTGGCTCGCGGCGGGCAGGGCGTCGGAGGACCTTGAGCTCTCCTGCGACGAGAGTGTCGCCGAGACGCTCGACGGCGCGGGGCGGCGGGAATACGCCGAGCTGCTGCTGCGCACGGCGGGGGAGGCGGGCGGCTTCACGACCTGTCTCTCCGCCTCGGCGGAGTCGCTGCGTTACCGGCTGCGCGCCGTGCTCGCCGGGGCGAAAAAGTGGCGCGGCACGCTGCTGCTGATGACGGTGATGTTCGCCGTCACAATGGGCTTCGGCACCGTCGCCGTCGCGGACCGCGAGGGGAGCTATGATGCGCTGCTGCTGACGGAGGACAGGGAGATCGGAGACGTCTACGGCAGCTGGCTCGATACGCAGTTTCAGGTCGCGGAAAATTTCGACGAGGCGGCACTGCGCGAGGCGCTCGCTGCGGTGCGGCTCCGCCGCCTGACCGCCTTTGGCGCCTTCGCGGATGACGGCGGGCGCTGGCTGGAGCTCGTCCTTACCGCCCCGGAGGGCTATCGCTATGTCACCCTGCGCGACGGCGCGGTTACAGTGAAGGGCTTCCGCGACGCGGAGAGCGAGAGCTATGTTGTCGTGGGTGAGGTCGATTGGGGGGCGATCGCAGCGGCGCTGGGGTGAGTTTTCTCGCCCGCAAGGGCGAGGGGTTAGAATAGGTTTCGCGCCGTGCGCGGCGCGAGGATTTGATTTGTTTCGCGTCCGCGGGACGCGACCTTCTTTCCCCCTGTGGGGAAAGTAAGCAAAGGCGCGGTTAAGGGAAAACCCTTTTGAATGGGTTTTCCCTTAACAATCCCTTTCCTGAACGACCAAGAGGGTCTTGCGAC
>CAVJGI010000097.1:0-7935 GCA_963649145.1 Ruminococcus bicirculans (ex Wegman et al. 2014)
CGTTTCTTCCATTATACCAGAAACCGGGGCGGTTTGGAAGTTCTTTGACAAGCTGAAATGAGAGACCGCCTCCGGCGGTCTCTCATTTGAATCTTTACTCCCAGAACTCTTTCCCTCCGCAGCGGCGCAGGAGGAGGGGTCTCAGCTCCATCATGCCGGTGTAGCTCGGCAGAATGAAGACGGGCCGCCCCGCGGCGGCGACCGTCTCCGCGACCGTGGCGAGGTCCGGCTGAAGATGCAGCTTGTCCTCCGCCGGGATGCCCATCGCGGTCGCGGCAGCGACGGCTCCGGCGGCGTTATAGATGTTGTAGATCGCCGGTTGGTTTACATAAACCCTATCCGTTTTTCCATCCGCACTGAGCTCCACGGTGCTGGAGTCGAGCCCCAGCTCGTCGATCTTTTCCACGCAGACAGCGGGTTCCTCGCGGTGATGCCCGCAGCTTGGGCAGCGGAAGCCGCCGAGCTGCGCATAGTTTACATAATCATATTCCAGCTCCGCGCCGCAGAGCATGCAGCGCGTCACCTCGCGCGCCCCCGGCTCCGCGCCGGTCTCGCCCGCGGCGCGGCTGAGCCCGTAGCGCCGGACGGGGTTTTTCGCGCCCGCGGCGAGCGCGGAGGACACCGCGTCGTCCGCGTTCAGGCAGAGCAGCGTATCCGGGCTCGCCTCCGCGCCGGCGCGGATGGCGGCGAGCGCGTTTTCCACGCCGCCGTAGCGGTCGACCTGATCCTGAAAGAGATTCGTGACGAGCAGCACCTTCGGCTTCAGCGCGGGCAGGACCTTTTTCACCCAGCCCTCGTCACATTCGAGCACGGCATAGCGCTTTCGGCAGCGACCGGTGAGACTGCTCTGCTCGGCGAGGGTCGTGACGATGCCGCTCATCAGGTTCGCGCCGCTGCGGTTCGCGGCGCAGTCCAGCCCCGCCTCGGCGAAGGCGCGCTCCAACATGCGGCAGGAGGTCGTTTTGCCGTTCGTACCGGTGACGACGACGCTCTCGACCCCGCGGGCGAGCACGGCGGCGATGTCCGGACAGATCCGCATCGCGATCTCGCCGGGCTTCGCCGTTCCGCCGCGGCGGAGCAGCCGCGCCGCCGTGCGCGCCGCGCGGCAGGCGAGCAGCGCGGTGAAAACTCGGATACTCATTCGTGCCGTCTCCCCCTTACCCGCGCTTCACGACGTGGGCGGCGTCCTTCCAGATGCAGCCGGCGGGGACCGTGCCGCGGACGCAGGAGGTGGGGTAAACGCTGGCGTCCCGTCCGAGGACGGTGCCGGGGTTCAGAACGCTGTTGCAGCCGATCTCCACGCGGTCGCCGAGCATGGCGCCGACCTTTTTTCTGCCGGTCTCCGCCCGCTCCGCGCCGTCGCGGACGACGACGGGCTTTTTGTCGCTTTTGACGTTGCTCGTGATGCTTCCGGCGCCCATGTGCGCCTTGTAGCCGAGGATGGAGTCGCCGACATAGTTATAGTGCGGGACCTGCACGCCGTCGAAGAGGATGACGTTTTTCAGCTCCGTGGAGTTGCCGACGACGCAGCCGTCGCCCACGAGGGCATTGCCGCGGATAAAGGCACAGTGGCGCACCTCCGTGCCGTGGCCGATGATGCAGGGACCATGGATATAAGCGGAGGGGAACACTGTCGCGTCCTTCGCGATCCAGACGTCCTCCGCCGGGTGGTCAAACTCCGCCGCGGGCAGCGCCGCGCCGAGCGCGCAAATCAGCTCGCCGATCCCGGCGAGCGCCTCCCACGGATACGTAAAGCCCGCGAGATAGTCCCCCGCCAGCGAGTGGCTGAGGTCGAAAAGGTCCGAAATTTTCAGCATCACTTCTTCACCTCGATCAGGTGGCCGCTGCGCTCCATGGCGGCGATGATGGCGTCCACCATCCGCTCGCACTCCGCGTCGCTCATCGCCTCGCTCATCACGCGCAGGACCGGCTCCGTGCCGCTCGCGCGCAGGAGCACGCGCCCGTTTTCGCCGAGGGCGGCGCTGCACGCATCCACCGCGGCGCAGACGGCGGGGTCTTCGAGCGTCGCCGCCTTGTCGTCCACGCGGACGTTTTTCAGCACCTGCGGATACTGGGTGAAGCCCGCGGCGAGCACCGAGAGCGGGAGCTGGGTCTCCGCCATGACGCTCATCAGCATGATCGCGGTGAGCAGCCCGTCGCCCGTGTGGGCGAACTTGCGGAAGATGATGTGACCCGACTGCTCGCCGCCGAGCAGGTGGTCCTTCGCCTTCATGCATTCATAAACAAAGCGGTCGCCCACGGCGGTCTTTTCGTAGGCGATGCCCGCCGCGTCGAATGCCTTATACAGCCCGAAATTGCTCATCACGGTGGTGACGACGGTATTGCTCGGAAGCTGGCCGCGGTCGCGCAGGTATTTCGCGCAGATGTACATGATCGCGTCGCCGTTGACGACGCTGCCCTTCTCGTCCACGGCGAGGCAGCGGTCCGCGTCGCCGTCGAAGGCGAAGCCGGCGTCCAGCCGGTTTTCGACGACATACTGCTGGAGCCCCTCGATATGCGTGGAGCCGCAGCCGGCGTTGATGTTGACGCCGTCTGGCTGGGCGTTGATGACCAGCGTCTTCGCGCCGAGCGCGTCGAACACGGCGCGGCCGATCATCCACGCGCTGCCGTTCGCGCAGTCGAGCGCGATGCGGTGCTTTTCAAACGAGCGCGCGGCGAGCCCGGCGAGATAGCCGATATAGCGGTTGCGCCCGGAGTAAAAGTCCACGGTCTTGCCGATGGCGTCCCCCGTCGCGGCGGGGAGCGCCGCGGGCGTGCCGTCCAAAAACGCCTCCAGCTCGGCGAGCAGCGCATCGTCCATCTTCTCGCCGACGGCGTTCATCAGCTTGATGCCGTTGTCGTAGAAGGGATTGTGGCTCGCGGAGATCATCACGCCGCAGTCGAAATCCTCCGTGCGCGTGATGTAGCTGACGCAGGGCGTCGTGGTGACATGGAGCAGGTATGCGTCCGCGCCGGAGGCGGTGATGCCCGCGGAGAGGGCGCTTTCATACATATAAGAGGAGCGGCGGGTGTCCTTGCCGATGACGATCTTCGCCCCGCTGCGGCTCTGCCTTACGCCGTAATACCAGCCGAGGAAACGGCCGATCTGGAACGCGTGCTCCGCGGTGAGGTCCTCCCCAGCCCTGCCGCGGAAGCCGTCGGTCCCGAAATATTTACCCATCAGATCAAAATCTCCTTTCGTCCCCTCGCGGGGACACGAAATCATTCTATTTTAGTCCAATCTCCCCCGCTTGTCAATCACCCGTGGCTGTCGGCAGGAGAATCCCAACTTTTTACATTTAATTCATTTTATTTCCGGACAAACTATGCTATACTGTTTTAAATTCGAAAAACGATTTGGGAGGTGCCAGACCCTATGGAGCTTCGGAGAAGCGAGATCCTTCCTGGCGTGTTCTTAAACGCGCTGCGGACCGACAAATTCAAATCCGACTGCCTTTCCGTGAACCTGCTCTGCCCCCTTGACCGCGAGACCGTTTCCAAAAACGCCCTGCTGCCCCGCGTGCTGAGCCGCGGGACGGCGTTCCACCCGGATATGGACGCCATCGCCGCCGTCTGCGACGAGCTTTACGGCGCGCGGATCATCCCCTGCGTGCGCAAGATGGGCGAGATCATGGCGGTCGGGTTTTACGCGGGCTTCATCGCCGACCGCTTTACGCCGGACGGCAGCGAGCTTTTGGAGCCCGCCGCCCGCCTCGTCGGAGAGCTGCTGCTCTCCCCCGCCACGCGCGCGGGGCTGCTGCGCCGCGACTATGTGGACAGCGAGAAGGAAAAGCTCATCGACGATATCCGCGCGCGCTTGAATGACAAGCGCGGCTACGCGATGGACCGCCTCGTGGAGGAGATGTGCGCCTTTGAGCCCTACGGCTGCGACGCGATGGGCACGGAGACGGACGCCGAGAGCGTCGGCTATGTGGAGCTCACGCGCTATTACCACACCCTGCTCCAGACCGCGCCGGTCGAGATCTTTTATATCGGCGCGGCGGACGAAGAGCGCGCGGCAGCCGCCGTGCGCGACGCACTCATCACGCTGCCGCGCGGTGAGATCGACTACGACCTCGGAACGGACATCCGCATGAACGCCGTCGAGGACCACGTCCGCCATTTCGACGAGGAAATGGACGTCGCGCAGGGCAAGCTCTGTATGGGCTTCCGCCTCGGCGACTGCATGGACGACCCCGATTTTGCCGCCATCCGCGTGTTCAACGCGCTCTTCGGCGGCGCGGTGACGAGCCGGCTGTTTCTGAACGTGCGCGAGAAGCTGAGCCTCTGCTACTACGCATTTTCGAGCTGCGACCTGCACAAAGGTCTGATGCTCGTCTCCTCCGGCATCGAGCCGGAGAAGCTGGACGACGCCCGCGGCGAGATCCTCGCGCAGTTAGACGCCCTGCGCCGCGGCGAGATCACGGACGAAGAACTGAATGCCGCGCGCAGCGCCGTGGCGAGCGATCTCCGCGCCCTGACGGACAGCGCCGGCGGGCTGGAGGAATTTTATCTGAATCAGGCGCTCCGCGGGCTCGATTACGGTCCGGAGGAGCTCGCCGCGCTCTGCGAGAGCGTGACGGCGGAGGAAGCCGCCGCCATCGCGCGCAGCGTGGAGGAGGACGCGGAGTATTTCCTGCATGGGCAGGACGACGAGGACGAGGAGGAACCGGACGATGCAGAAGCTTGAATACCCCTCCATCGGCGAAACGCTCTACCGCGACACGCTGCCGAACGGACTGCGCCTCTCCGTCGCGGTGAAGCCGGGCTTCACCCGCGCCCACGCCTTCTTCGCGACGCGCTACGGCGGCGCGGACCGGCGCTTCCGCCTCGGCGGGGAGTTTATCGACACGCCGATGGGCGTGGCGCACTTCCTTGAGCACAAGATGTTCGATATGCCGAACGGCGATAACGCGCTCAGCACCCTCGCCGCGAACGGCGCCCAGCCGAACGCCTTCACCTCTGCGGGCATGACTGCCTATTATTTCGAGTCCACCGCGCACTTTGACGAGAATCTTCGCGAGCTGCTGCGCTTTGTCTCGACGCCCTATTTCACGGAGGAATCCGTCGCGAAGGAGCAGGGCATCATCGCGCAGGAGATCCGTATGGGCGAGGACGAGCCGGGCTACGTCGGCTATGTGGAGCTTATGCGCTGCCTCTATGACCACCACCCGATCCGCGACTCCGTCGCCGGAACGGTGGAGTCCATCGCGGAGATCACGCCGGAGACGCTCTACGCCTGCCACAAGATCTTCTACACGCCCGGCAACATGGCGCTCGCCGTTGTGGGCGACGTGGACCCCGAAGCGGTGCGCGCGGCGGCGATGGAGCTGCTGCCCACGGAGAGCGGCGAGATCCCCGTGCGCGATTACGGCGCGCCGGAGACGCCCGCGCCCTGCCGCACGCGCTTTACCCGCGCGATGGAGGTCTCCGCGCCGCAGGCGCTGCTCGGCGCGAAGCTGCGCCCGGCGGAGCCCGGCGAGCCGCTGCTGCGCCAGAAGGCGCTGACGGGGATGGCGCTCGCCTATCTTTACGGCGAATCCTCCCGCTTTTATAACCGGCTCTACGCCGACGGGCTCATCAACACGGACTTTTTCACCGAGACGGACTATGCGGCGGACACGCTGACGCTGCTCGCCGGGGGCGAGACGCGCGACCCGGAGCGGCTGCTCCGCGAGATGGTCGACGAAGCCCGCCGTGCGGCGGACGAGGGGCTGAACGAAGCGCTTTTCGCCCGCATCGCCAAGTCGCGCTACGGCGCGCGGCTGCGCGGCTTGAACTCCTTCGGCGCGCTCTGCGGCGCACTCGTGAACGCGGACTTCGGCGGCTACAACGCGCTCGACGCCTTCCGCGCCGCGGCGGAGATCACGCCGCGGGTCCTGCGCGACTTCATTGCGGACACTTTCCGGGAGGAAGACTTCGCCATGAGCGTCATCACGCCGGGCGAAACGAAAGGACAGTGATTTTCCTATGCGGGAGGCGGTTATCAGCTTTCCCATGTTCGGCGAGAATTTCGCCATAGACCCGCCGTACAGCATCCATATCGGCTCGTTTGAGATCTATTTTTACGGCATCATCATCGCGATCGGCTTTCTGCTCGCACTGTGGTACACGTCGCGCAACTGCCGCCGCTTCGATATCACGATGGACGCGGTGTATGACTACGTGATCTGGGCGGTCATCCTCGCCGTCATCTGCGCGCGGCTTTATTACTGCATCACCTATGTGGACGAAAACGGGACCCACGTCTATTTGCAGGACCCGGCGTCCTTCCTCCGCATCCGGGACGGCGGGCTCGCCATTTACGGCGGCGTCATCGGCGCGATCATCGCGCTGCTGCTGCGCGCCCACCGGCGGCATGAGAGCGTCTGGCCCGCGATGGACATCATGGGCTTCGGGCTGCTCATCGGTCAGCTCGTCGGGCGCTGGGGCAACTTCTTCAACCGCGAGGCTTACGGCTACGAGACGGACATCTTCTGCCGCATGGGGCTGACGCTCAACGGCACGACGATCTATGTCCACCCGACGTTTTTGTACGAGAGTCTCTGGAATCTGTTAGGGCTCATTCTGATGCACCTGCACAGCAAGAAGCACCGGCGCTATCAGGGGCAGTATTTCCTCTTTTACGTCCTCTGGTACGGCGTGGGTCGCGCGATGATCGAGGGGCTGCGGTCCGACTCGCTCTGGCTCATTCCGAACGTCATCCGCGTGTCCCAGCTGCTCGCGGGCGTCACCGCCGCCCTCGCCGCCGCCGCGCTCATTGTGAACGCCGTCCGGCTGAAAAAGGGGCTGAGACCGCTTGTCGGCAAGGCTCTTGACACGGGTGATACAATGAAAGAGGAAGCCCCCTCCCCCGCCGGAACGCCGGACGGCACGGCGGAATAAACTGGAAAAACAAATCACCTTAAAGGAGGTCAATTTATCATGGATTTTGAAGAGATCAAGAACAAGGTGCTGAGCGCGTTCGGTCAGGCTGCGGACAGTGCAAAGGACCTCGCCGGCAAAGCTGCCGACGGCGCGAAGGACCTCGCCGGCAAAGCGGCGGACAAGGCCAAGGCGGGCACCCGCATCGCGAAGCTGAGCATGGACCTCGCCTCCGCAAAAGAGGCGCAGAAGAAGACCTATCTGGAGATCGGCCGCGAGTATTACAGCCAGCACAAGGATGAGCCGGAAGACTTCTTCACCCAGCTCTTCGCGGAGGTCGCCGCCGCGGACAAGAAGATCGAGGAGCTCACCACCGAGATCGCCGAGCTGAAGGCGAGCATGTCCGCCCCCGGCGTGGAGATCGAGGTGGAAGTCGAGCCCGACGACGGCAGCGACGAGGACATCGACGCCGAGGAGGACCTCGACGAGGAGGAAGACGAGGACGACGGCGGTATCGAGATCGAGATCACGATCGAGAAGACCCCCAAGCCCGCGGAGGAAGCTCCGGTCGAGGCTCCTGTTGAGGAAACTCCGGTCGAGACCCCGGCTGAGGCTCCGGCTGAGCCCGAAGCCCCGGTCGACGCGGAGTGAGTCGGACATAGCTCCGGTATGCAAACGGCACCCCAAGAGCGTTTTGCTTTTGGGGTGCTTTTTTGTGCTGTGCGGCGCGGGGGAAGTAAAAGTTGAACGCGCCTGCGGGCGCGAGGATTTGATTTGTTTCGCGCCGTAGGCGCGACTTACTTTGCCCCTCGCGGGGAAAGTAAGCAAAGGCGCGGTTAAGGGAAAACCCTTTCGAATGGGTTTTCCCTTAACAATCCCTTTCCTGAACGACCAAGAGGGTCTGACGACCCCCTTGGATTCCCCCTAAAACGGAAGCTGGTCCGGTCTTACTGGGGCGGTAGACACAACCCGTGCAAACGCCGGTCACGCACCCTCAACCAAAGAGTCCAAAATTTAAAACCGCGGCGAAGCCGCGACCTTAGAAAAATGCTCCCCCGAAAGGGGAGCTGT
>CAVJGI010000098.1:0-7860 GCA_963649145.1 Ruminococcus bicirculans (ex Wegman et al. 2014)
CGGAAGCTTACAACCCTCCAGTCACGGCTGCGCCGTGACAGCCTCCCTTGCACAGGGAGGCCTTTAAATTTTGCGACTTCGGCGCGATGAAGCGTTCAATTACTTCTCCTTCGGCTTAAAAATCAGCGCGGCGAGGTAGCCGAAGACCAGTGCGGCGCAGATCCCGGCGGCAGAGGAGGTGAAGCCTCCGGTGAACGCGCCGAGGATGCCGCGCTCGGCGACCGCCTCGCGGACGCCCTTCGCGAGCGTATTGCCGAAGCCCGTGAGCGGCACGCTCGCGCCCGCGCCGGCAAAGTCCAGCAGCGGCTGGTAAACGCCCAGCGCGCCGAGGACGACGCCCGCGACAACGTAGCTCGTCAGGATGCGCGCCGGGGTCAGCGCGGTCTTGTCGATGAGCAGCTGGCCGACGGCGCAGAGCGCGCCGCCGACGAGGAAGCACTTCAGATAAGGCAGCAGAAACGCCATTTTTCAGTTCACCTCCGCTTCGAGCGCCACGGCGTGGCAGATGCCGGGGATGCTCTCCCCCTGCAAGGTGCTGACGGCGGAGAGCAGCGCCCCCGTCGGCGCGAAAAGCACGCGCCGCCAGAGCCCGTCCTCCATGCAGCGCAGGATATGCGCCGCAAAGACGCTCGCGCTGCACCCGCAGCCGCTCCCGCCGGCGTGGACATCCTGCTCCGCGGCGTTATAGAGCAGCATGCCGCAGTCCGTGAACACCCTGCCGAAGCGCAGCCCCTCCCCCGCCGCGATCTCGCGCAGCAGGGCGTGTCCCACCGCGCCGAGGTCGCCGGTGATGACCGCGTCGTAGTCGTCCGGGCTTCGCCCCGTGTCGGCGAAGTGCGCCGCCAGCGTATCGAGCGCCGCGGGCGCCATCGCCGCGCCCATGTTGGCGGCGTCCGTGACCCCGGCGTCCACGATGCGCCCGGTCGTGACGTGGGTGATGCGCACGCGCCCGCCCGTCGGCGCGAGCAGCGCCGCCCCCGCCGCCGTTGCGGTCCACTGCGCCGTCGGCGCGCGCTGGCTGCCGTATTCCAGCGGCGTGCGGAACTGGCGCTCGGCGGAGCAGAAGTGGGAACAGGTCGCGGCGCAGACGCGCTCCGCCCCGCCGTCCACGAGCAGCGCGCCGAGCCCCAGCGCCTCCCCCATCGTCGAGCACGCGCCGTAGAGCCCCAGATAGGGCACGCCCGCGTCCCGCAGGGCGAAGGCGGAGCCGGTACACTGGCTCTGGAGGTCGCCGGAGAGCAGCCAGCGCAGGCTGTCCGGCGCCCAGCCGCCCTTTTCGCAGGCGAGCGCCACGCACTGGCGCAGCATCTCGCTCTCCGCGCTCTCCCAGCTCTTTTTGCCGAAATAGGAATCCTCGCTCACGCGGTCGAAGCGCGCGCCGAGCGGTCCCTCGCCCTCCTTGCGCCCGACGACGGACGCGGCGCAGACCACGCCCACCCGCCGCTCCGGTGCAGCCGTCTGTTTTCCGAGATAGATCGCCATGCTCTCAGCCATCCTTTGCGTTTTCCGGTAGTTTTTCCCGAAACGCGAAAAAAATGCGCGGCGTGAGCGAGTTCTCTTATAAATGCTTTTCGACCGGGGGAACGGCGAAGCCGTTCCCCCGGTCGAAAACCCTATTTCCCCTTGTATTTCACGCGCGTCGCCTCGCCGCCGCGGAGGTGGCGCTCGGCCTTGTTGCGGTCGAGCACGGCGCGGACCTTCAGATAAAGGTCGCGGTCCGACTTCTCCAGCCGCTCCGTGATGTCCTTGTGAACGCTGGACTTGCTGATGCCGAACTGCTTCGCCGCGGCGCGGACGGTGGCGTTATGCTCTATGATGTACTCGGCCAGATGCGCTGCCCGCTCCGTAATGTCCGGTTTCAAAGCTGCACCACTCCAAATAAAAGATTACAAGGAATCTATATGCGGAGGGTGCGGGAAAAAGAAGCGAGGGCAGCAAGGCCAAGTTGTATCAAAAACGCCTACCTATGTTCACTCGATCTTTGCGCCATTTTTTGCTCTGACTATCGTCACCCCTTCAACCTGAATCTCAACATAGACATCAACATCAGAATACCCTTCCTTCTCGACCTTTGCTTTTATTGTTTGCGAAGAAGAAGCAGCTGTTGGTGCCAAATAGTCCGCCCCCCAGAAAACATCCTCGTATGATACAAATGTGCAGTTTTCGATTATGTATATCGCCCCGTTTTCATATTTTCCTCTAACTTGATATCCCTCAAACCCCACTTCTGAAATCGCCGATGCCAGCTTTGTGCAAAACTGTTCCTTGTAGTCAGCTTCTTTCATCTCAAGTTCAGGGAGCAACGTTACGAGCTGCTTCTGGTCGTCTGTAAGTGCCTCATATTTAGCTCTTGCATTTTTTATGCCGTTATTGTTACGAGGGTTTTTCGCTAAATGCCGGATCAGCTCGTCAACAGCAGACGCCGCTGATTTATCTGTCTCTGTATGCTCTTGGCATTTTTTCTCCGTCGCTGCTTTTCCTTTTTCACAGCCTTCGACTGGGCACAGATGGTCCCGACAGAAAGAACGCCCATCCTCGGCCCTGTTTTGACAGTGATCATAAGCACACGCATGAAGCGCACAGTATCGCGCTCCATTTTCCGCCTTTTCGCGGCATTCCGGAACATCACATTTCTTTCCGCACCCACACAGAAGAGCGCAGAAGGCAAGACACAGAATCAGTTTCTTTTTCATATATAGATTCCTCTGTTATTTCTTGTTTTCACCACGACCGGGTTTTTTCGTAAATATAATTACTTGTGTAGACATAATCGAAATACACATTATCCGATCTATCGGTGTAAGAATAGTCGATCTTCACTTTTCCGCCAATGAAGGAAAAAGTCGTATTATCATCGAGTTTGACAGATGAGTATAGGTTTTCAACGTCCTTAAAGATGGAAATCTGCATCTTTTTAGTTTTAAGATACTGGCTCGAAATAGAATAGTTAGTATAAACAGTAATCGCTGTGTTGCCAGTAAGTCTGACATAACCGTTTCCGATGATACAGCGGATTTGAAGATTTTGATTCCACGCTGTGCCAGTCCACCCATCCCACAGGCCATAGCTTTTAGAAACCTGCCGAACCTGATATTTACTACCCTCGGTCGCTTCCCATTCGCCGCATAGCTGAACAAAGCTGTCATATTTTTTCAGGGTGTTCAGTCGCTCCGAAACGCTGACATCGCCAAGTGAAAAGTCAACAGGCAATTTTTCATAATTTTCTTTGGCTCTGTTTAATTCACCCTTGAAATAATAATCCTCAGCGGTGGTAAACAGCACGCAATTCTCCGTGTACGAAAGCAAATCCTCCGCATCCAGATAATCCGCAGCTGCGCGGAAAAGGTTCTTGGCCACCGCGTAGTCTCCCGCTTTCAGCCGCTCCTCCCCTCTCAAATAGCTGGCTTCTTTTAACCTTTCCCTGCTGTCAAACACGCCTGCCGCCGCGGTAAAGTCAGAAACCGCAGTTCCATAATCCCCCTGTGTCATAGCATAACGTCCGTGTGCATAGGAGGCTCGATGGCTGTCTTCGCTAGACTTCTCAATCAGCGAATACACTTCTGCCGCATCGAGAAATTCATCGCTTTCCATTAAGCTCTCCGCGCATTCCCTGATTCTATCTATGCTGTCCTCGTAGTCAATAACAACCGAAAAAAGCCCCGCCGCTTCTTTGAATTTCCCGCTATTCTTCAAAAAGTCGGCGCATCGAAACGTCCCCGCTTTGCCTTCTTCATAATCCAAAAGCGCTTGAAATACTTCGATTGCTTCATCAATGCATCCATTATCAACAAGGACATTTCCATACGCGCCCTCCGCCTTGATGACCCAGCTGCCAGCATCCAAATAGTCCTCGGCTGACTGAAATTCAGCCCTTGCCTCTCGAAACAGATTTTGCTCAAACGCTTCGCGTCCCATTTCATAGTGAAGCGCTTTCTCGGACACGACAGCCCATTCTTCAGAGTTTTTATAGTCGCCAAGCGCAGAAAACACATGAATAGCATCGGCATATTGGTTTTCTTCAAAGCATCTGATTCCTCTTTGGTAGCGAATTTCAGGATAGATCAGCCCGACAAAAAGCAAAACCAACACCAACAAAGCAGCGCCGCCAACCAGAAAAAGTGCAAGTTTTTTCCCCGTTTTTTCCCTTTTCATACATTTCCTCCCTTATCACGCAAATAATGTCACTGGGCATTATATCATTTCCCTTTCAAAATGTCAATTAAATTATACATGCATTGATAATTTAATATCCTAATTTGAGAATTATACTTGCGTAGAGGTGAGAGGATGATTTGTGATATGATCAAGGCGCTTCGGGAGGAAGCCGGTCTTTCGCAGGCGCAGTTGGCTAAGAAGCTGTCAGTAACGCGCTCTTCTGTGAACGCTTGGGAAATGGGCATCTCCATTCCAACGACACAATATGTGGTGGAACTTTCGCAGCTTTTCCACGTTTCGTCGGACTATCTCCTTGGGTTAGACAACAAAGAGGCTATCTATATTGACTCTCTATCCCATGAGGAAAAACAGATCCTGTATTCTTTATACTTCTATTTTTCGGAGAAGAACATGAAATAAAATAGACCCCGCCACAGCAAATCGCCGCGGCGGGGAATTTTTTCACTTCACATACGACTTCCGTCTCAGGGACAGGCAGTCGGCTATCATGGCGATGAACTCGCTGTTGGTGGGCTTGCCTTTGATGTTGCTTACGGTGTAGCCGAAGAATTTTTGCAGCGTTTCGAGGTCGCCGCGGTCCCATGCTACCTCGATGGCGTGGCGGATAGCGCGCTCTACGCGGCTAGGTGTGGTGCCGAACTTTTTCGCCACGGTCGGGTAGAGCACCTTCGTGACGGCGTTGATGATGTCCATGTCGTTGATCGTGAGGATGATCGCCTCGCGCAGATACTGGTAGCCCTTGATGTGGGCGGGCACGCCGATCTCGTGGATGATGTCCGTCACGGTCGCCTCCAGATCCGCCTCCTGCCGCGTGGCGGCGACGGGCTCGCGCAGTGCCGGGGCTGCGACGCTCTGGCGGATGCGCTCGGCGAGGGACGCGGTATCGCAGGGCTTGGGGATGAAATAATAAGCGCCGAGCGACGCGCTCTCTGAGATCATCTTCTCGTTATAAAACGCGGACACGACGAGCGTCACGGGGCTCAGTCCCGCCGCGCCGATACGCCGCAGGAGCTCCATGCCGTCGAGCTTCGGCAGCACGAGGTCCATCAGCAGCACGTCGGGCCGGTACTGGGTCAGCAGCGCGAGCGCTTCCGCACCGTCCGCCGCGGACGCGACGACCTCCATGTCGCCCTCCGCCTCCAGCGTTTTCTTCAGCAGCATGCGGAAATCCTCGTTCGGGTCCGCGATGAGCAGCTTGATTTTCGTTTCCATAACCTATCCTCCGGTAAAAATAAATTCCTTTTTCGGAAGCTTATTTTTCTCGTAAAACCCCGTCAAATTGTGTTTAATTTACCACAAAACGTGGCGGATTTCAATATTTCAAGCCCTTGAAAATATCGAGCATTTGTTGACATAATCAAGTCCCAGCTGTCCTACATTTCGACAAGACACCGCCGTCTCGCCGCCCCGCCCTTGCCGCTTCGACAAGGTTCGCGCGGCGGACGGGGCGGGCTTTTCGACCCCGCGCCCGGCATTTTTCTTCGCGGCGCGGGCAAGATAAAAGGTTGACAATTCCGCCTTTGGTATTTATTATGGTAGGGTAGCGCTGCTCACCTTCTCCTGAGCCAGCGCGCAGAGAGGATAGAGAAAAGGAGACCGATATGGACATCTTTGAAAAATGCTATAACTATACGCAGGCGGACGAGTACCGCGCGATGGACCTGTTCCCCTACTTCCGGGAGCTCCAGTCCCGGCAGGACGTCGAGGTCATCATGGAGGGCAAGCGCCGCATCATGCTCGGCAGCAACAACTACCTCGGACTGACCGTCAACGAGGAGATCATCAACGCCGGCATCGAGGCGCTGCGCGAGTTCGGCACGGGCTGCTCCGGCTCCCGGCTTCTGAACGGCACGCTCATCCTGCACCAGAAGTTCGAGCGCGAGATGGCGGAGTTTCTCGGCAAGGACGATGTTGCCACCTTCCCCTCCGGCTTCCAGAGCAACCTCGGCGCGATCAGCGCCATCGTCGGCCGCGGCGACTACGTGATCTGCGACCGCGAGAACCACGCCTCGATCTATGACGGCTGCAAGCTCAGCTACGGCAAGATGCTGCGCTACCGCCACAGCGATATGGAGGACCTCGAAAAGCGCCTCCAGAGCGTGCCGGAAAACGCCGGCTGCCTCGTCGTGACGGACGGCGTGTTCTCCATGGGCGGCGACATCGCGAACCTGCCGGAGATCTGCCGCCTTGCGAAGAAATACGGCGCGCGCGTCATGGTCGACGACGCCCACGCCTTCGGCATTCTCGGCAAGGGCGGCCGCGGCAGCGCGAGCTACTTCGGTCTTGAGGATCAGGTTGATCTTTATATGAGCACCTTCTCCAAGTCCCTCGCCTCCCTCGGCGGACACATCGCCGGCGACGCGAAGGTCATCGACTATATCCGCTGCAACTCCCGTCCCTATATCTTTGCCGCCTCCATCCCGCCGGCACAGATCGCGATCGCGACCGCGGCGCTGCACTATCTGAAGGCGCACCCGGAGCTGCCGCAGAATCTGCTCAAGAACGCGCACTATATGCGCACCCGCCTGCTCGACGCCGGCATCAAGATCATCATGAGCGAGACGCCGATCATTCCGATCTATACCTACGAGCCGATCAAGACGCTCCAGATCCAGAAGGAGCTCTATGACCGCGGCGTTTACGTCAACGCCACGTTGCCGCCCGCCTGCGCGCCGGGCGAGTGTCTGCTGCGGTGCAGTCTGATGGCGACCCACACGCCCGCCCTCATCGACGAGGCGGTGGACATCATCATCGACGTGATGAAGAAATATGAAAACGCCTGAGCGCAAGGTCGCCGTCGTCACCGGCGGCAGCAGCGGCATCGGGCTCCAGACCGCGCTGGCGTTGAAAGCGCGCGGCTGCACGGTGTATGAGCTCTCCCGCCGCGCCCCGGCGGAGGACCGCGGCATCGCCCATGTTTCCTGCGACGTGTCCGACGAGGCGGCGTTCCGCGCCGCGCTCGCGGACGTCGCAGCGCGCGAGGGGCGGCTCGACATTCTCGTGAATAACGCCGGCTTCGGCATTTCCGGCGCGGCGGAGTTCACGGAGAACGCGGACGCGAAGCGCCTGCTGGACGTGAATCTCTTCGGCGTCGTGAACGGCTGCCGCGCCGCGCTGCCCATCATGCGTGCCCAAGGCGGCGGGCGGATCGTGAACCTCAGCTCCGTCGCCGCACCCTGCGCCATTCCGTTTCAGGTCTGGTACTCCGTGAGCAAGTCCGCCGTCAGCACCTACACCGCCGCGCTCGCGAACGAGGTGCGTCCCTTCGGCGTGACGCTCTGCGCCGTTATGCCCGGCGACATCCGCACCGGCTTCACCGCCGCGCGCGAGAAAAAGAGCGCCGGCGACGACGTTTACGGCGGGCGCATCGCCAAGAGCGTCGCCACGATGGAGCACGACGAGCAGACCGGCATGTCCCCGGAGACCGCCGGGCGCTACATTGCCTCCCTCGCCCTGCGCCGCAGCGTCAAGCCCGAATACGCCATCGGCGCGAAGTATAAATTCTTCGTCGTCCTCGCGCGCCTCCTCCCCTGCCGGCTCAAAAACCGGATCATCGGAATGATGTACGCGGGATAAACGCAAAAAAGTCTTAACAACGCGTCGAAGACGCACAATTTAAAGGTCTCCCTGTGCAAGGCACCCCCAGTGCGCACACTGGGGGCGTGCACAGCAGAGGCTGTCAGC
>CAVJGI010000099.1:0-7772 GCA_963649145.1 Ruminococcus bicirculans (ex Wegman et al. 2014)
GGCTTTATACTAAGGGGGAGGGGAGCTTCCCGCTCCCCCTCAGCGCCGGGGTTAGTCCTCTGGTTGCTTGCCCTGCTTGGGTTTACTGTTGGGCTTGATCGTGATCGTTATCCGTTCTGCAACTTCGGGGTGATCACTCAAGATTTTCAGTAGCTCTTGCAGGGCTCTTTTTTCTTCGCTGTCCAACGGCCGGTCCTCCTTTCCGGAGAAGTTGTTTACCTCTCCCTTACGAGTATAATATACACCTTTTTGAGTATGTTGTCAACACTTTTACGATTATTTTTTTCACTTTTTTGTTGACAAACATAATCAGTATCGTGTATTATGTACTTGAACGAAAGGAGGCTGCGAGATGGCAGTATCGGATAAGGTCAAAGCCGTTGTTTCGCTGAACGGCCATAAGCAAAGCGAGCTGGCGGCATACTTCGGCATCACGGCTCAGAGTATGAACAACAAGATGAACAGGGATAGTTGGTCGGCAAAAGACTTGGTGCGCGTTGCGGACTTCGTCGGCGGGCGCGTGGCTATTGTCATGAAAGACGGGCAGACGATTTACTTGGACTCGGAAGAAAAAGAAAAGGCCCCGGACGATTGAACGCCCGAGGCCTTGGAGCAGGCTTAACGCTTGCTATGTATATCCGCGCCGGTGCGCGATTTGACTCTGACATCCGGGTTTTCCTCCCGGACCATCAGATCTGACAGCTCACACCCCAGCGCCTCACAAATGAGGTCGAGATGCTCCAGGTTGACCCTTTCAGCGATCTCGTGGTACAGGTCATTGATTGTCGAAGGTCGAATGCCTGTTGCCCTTGCAAGGTCAGCTTGCGTCCACCTCCGCTCGCCAAGCCGGGTGGACAGTAAAATCCTAATCATAGCCATGCTCCTTTACGGTAGATTCTAACAACGATTTTAGAATCTCGCTGGATTTTGGTAGATTATAACGAGGTACGTTATGGCTATGAGAAAACGCGAAGAGGCTACCACGCAGGATATCCTGCGCAGTAGCCTCTTTTTTTCATTTCTCGGCATAGGTCAGCGGGTACACAAGGACAAATACTCCGCCGATCATATAGACCGTGGGAACAGAACAAAAGCCAGACGGACCGGCTTGGTTCGTCTGGCTCTGCTTTGGTGGGGGAAGGTGGATTCGAACCACCGAAGCGATTACGCAACAGATTTACAGTCTGCCCCCATTGGCCACTCGGGAATTCCCCCATACAATCGCTTTCAATTGTCACCGAAAAGATCGGTGGAGCTGGTAGACGGACTCGAACCCCCGACCTGCTGATTACAAATCAGCTGCTCTACCAACTGAGCTATACCAGCAAACTCGAAGCTCGGTTTTCACAACCAGCTCGATTACTATAACAAACCCGACAGGATTTGTCAATCCTTTTCTTTCAAAAACGCGAAAACTTTTTTCCATGGGAGGTACAAGAGAATGGAACTGAAACAGCTTGGAGAGGAATATCGGATCAGTGCGCGCCGCTGCTTTGAGCGCGCGGCGGAGCTCCGGCAGCAGCTTCTGACGGAGCGCGGGCGCAGCGAGATGGAGACGGTCCAGCTCCGGCGGCGCATCAACATTTTGATCGACATGGCGCGCGACACCGCCGCCGTCGGGCGGTATCTGCGGGATTATTACGGGAGGGATGCACATGGAAAAACCGAGCTTCAGCGAGAGGGAAACGGAGTATATGACGCTGCATGGCTTGATGCGCTACTCGGAGTCCGGGGGCGTTACGGGGAAGCTGGTGCGCGCGGCGCTGAATGAGGACCTGACGCCGCGTCAGTCCCAGATGGTGCGGCTTTACTACATAGAGCAGAAGATGATGCCGGAGATCGCGCGGCAGCTGGGGGTGAATATCTCCACCGTGAGCCGAACCCTCGCCGCCGCCCGCGTCAAGCTAAAGCGCAGCCTGCGGTATGCGAGACGGTCGCAGTATGAGGACTGAAAAATCTCGTCCGAGACCCGCTTCGCTGGGCTCTCGGACGAAGGAGAACGCTCTGCTCAGCGCACGCGCTGACGCGCGCACGTTCCCTCCGCGCAAAGAATTTTTCGGCAGGTACACGCCCTGCCGAAAAATGATTGAACTTTATTCGCTGCTGCGGCAGCGAACTCTGCGAGGCTTTTTTTGAGAGCCCGGCGTTCGCCGGGCTCTCGTTTTTTAATGTGCCGGGGGCTCAAAACTTGTTTTTGAAGAAAAGATGATAGCAGAAACTGACGAAGGTGATGAACAGAAAGCGGATCATCGGTCTTCTCCGTGCGCGCTGTTGAGGATGAGCTCGCCGCGCCCGTTCTGGGCGATGCCTGCCCACTCCAGAACCGCTGCCATGACGAACACGGGGTCGTAGACAGACTGCCCCGCCTTCATGCCCCGGTGGACCGCGATCGTTCCGACGACGGTGGTTTCCTCGCAGCCGGGCTCGCCGAGCTTGTGGTTTCTGCCGCTGCCTTTTCTTGCTCTGCCGCCCTGTTTTTCGAGAAGCTCCACGATCGCGTCGAACACCTTGTAGTCGTAGGGGGGCTTGATGGGCAGCTTGTCGCTCGTGAAGGTCAGTCCGTCCGGCTCGGCGAAAATTTCGCAGGGAAGCCCGCGGGCGGTAAATACAACGACGTGGCCGCCGTGCTCCTTCAGCTTGCGCTTGATGATCTCGGAGGCGAGCGGACTCGAAGGGTCCACATCCATGCGGCTCACGTCGACCTCCTTGGGGGCGGCGTCCTCCGC
Organism: Ruminococcus bicirculans (ex Wegman et al. 2014); assembly: GCA_963649145.1. Taxonomy (GTDB): domain Bacteria; phylum Bacillota; class Clostridia; order Oscillospirales; family Oscillospiraceae; genus SVKR01. Next base: position 2,727 of record CAVJGI010000099.1, read on the forward strand.
CGGGCTGTTGAGATTCAAGGCGGTGAGCACCTCGTCCAGCTTCTTTTTTGCCGTCGGATAGGAAATTTTCATTTCAGATTGTACCTCCTTCAGATTTCCCCTGTATTTCAGAAACGAGATCAGAAACTCAAATTGATCGCCGTCGAGCAGATCGAACGGACTGAGATCCAGTGTGCTTTTCAGCTCCATCCCGCAGGCGGGACATTGCAGCGCGCTGACCTTGAGCGTCCCGTGGCAGGCGGGGCATTTTGAAATAAGCCGATCCATAGTAATCACCCTTTCTGCCGGCATAATACAACAAGAAACGCAAAATGTCAATATAGACTTTGAAAATATTTCATCTAATTTTCAATAGACACGAAACTACTTTTGACAAGTGGCTTCGCGAAATGGAAACAGCAATGCCGTACACGGCAGTAAGCCGTGTACGGCATTGCTTGTTGATCAGGGGGCTTTATTCCGGCTTTTCCGGGGCGAGGGGCATGGTCCATGCGGTGTGGTCGGTGTGGAGCAGGTGGTGGGCGAGCTCGCCGCAGGGCTCGCCGAGGTATTCTTTGTAGAGGGCTTGGACCTCCGGGTTTTCGTGGGAGAAGCGGATGGGGTAGGCGAGGTCGTAGCGGTAGAGCTCTCTTGCGCGGGGGGAGGCGAGCTCGCAGCCGTAGTGGATGGGCTGTCCGCCGCCGCCGGCGCAGCCGCCGGGACATGCCATGACCTCGACAAAGTCGTAATGCACCTCGCCGGCGCGGAGCGCCTCGATGAGGGCGCGCGCGTTGCCGAGACCGCTGACGACCGCGGTGCGGAGCTTCGTCCCGCCGAGGTCAAATTCCGCCTCCTTCCAGCCGCTGTCGCCGCGGACGGCGCGGAAGGCGTCCGGCTCCGGGTTCTTGCCCGTGACGATGGCTGCGCAGGTGCGCAGCGCCGCCTCCATAACGCCGCCGGTCGCGCCGAAGATGACCGCCGCGCCGCTCGCCGCGCCGAGCGGGGAGTCGAACTCCTCCTCGCGCAATAGCGAGACCTCGATCTGGTCGGCGGCGATCATGCGGCACATCTCGCGCGTCGTGAGCGAGAAGTCAACGTCCTGCCCGGCTCCGGCGGAGTTCATCGTCGGCAGGGCGCACTCCGCCTTTTTCGCCACGCAGGGCATGACGGACACGCAGACGATGCGCCGCGGGTCCACGACGAGCTTTTTCGCGAAATAGGTCTTCGTGACCGCGCCGAACATCTGCTGGGGACTCTTCGCGGTGGAGAGATGGGGCACGAGCTCCGGGTACTGGCTCTTCAGGAAGCGGACCCAGCCGGGGCAGCAGGAGGTGAACATGGGCCAGCCGCCGTCCTCGCCGGTCTGGAGGCGGTGGAGAAACTCCGTGCCCTCCTCCATGATCGTGAGGTCCGCGGCGTAGTCGGTGTCGAATACGTAGTCAAAGCCGATGCGGTGGAGCGCGGAGACGAGGCGCTTTTCGTTCGCAACGTCCGGCGAGAGCCCGAACGCCTCGCCCCATGCGACGCGGACGGCGGGCGCGACCTGAACGACGGTGATCTTGTCCGGGTCGTTCAGCGCGCCGTGGAGCCCGAAGATGGACTCGGTATCGTCGCGCGCGGTGAGCGCCGCGGTGGGGCAGTGGGTGATGCACTGACCGCAGAGGGCGCAGTCGGCGTCGTGAATGTCGCGGTAGCCGGAGACGAACACGTCCTGATTCGGCCCGGTATTGGAAACGTCCCAGATGCCGAGCGTCTGGACCTTGTCGCAGAAGTTGACGCATCTCATGCAGCGGATGCACTTGCTCGCGTCGCGCACGAGGGGGAAGCTGCGGTCCCAGCGGGCGGCGCGCGGCTCGTAGTGATAGATCTCCTTCTCGCCGCAGTTGAGCGAGTTTGCGATCTTCTGGAGCTCGCAGCTGCCGCTGCGGATGCAGACGGGGCAGTTCGTGCGGTGCTGGCTGAGCAGCAGCTCGATGTTAGCGCGGCGCGCCTGACGCACGCGGAGGGTGTTGGTATAGATCTCCAGCCCCTCGGCGACGTGGTTGTTGCACGCCGGGACGAGGCGCTCAAGTCCCTTGATCTCCACGATGCAGATGCGGCAGGCGGAGATCTCGTTCACGCCCTTGAGGTAGCAGAGCGTGGGCACCGGCATGCCGGCGATGCGCGTCGCCTCCAAAATGGTCGTGCCGTCCGGCACGGAGACGGGAATGTCGTTGATCTTGACGTTTACCATGATTTCCGCCTCCCTCCCTTGAACGAGCCCATGCCGAAGTGGTCGCAGCGCAGGCAGCGGCGGCACTCCTGCGCGACTTCGGGATCGGCGAGCGGGAGCTCGATGGGCTCAAAATTGGTCTTGCGCTCCTCCGGCGCGGTCAGACGCATGTTGGCGCGGCCGCAGAAGACGAGGTTGCGCAGCACGGGGTCCGGCACGTCCAGATCCTCGCGGATCTCGTGGTGGAAGCCGAGGAAAATGTCGATGTTGTTCGCCGCGACCTTGCCTGCGGCGATGGCGCGGATGGCGCTCGCGGGACCGGTCACGCAGTCGCCGCCGGCGAAGACCTCCGGCGCGTTGGAGACCGCGCTCCAGTGGTCCGTCTGGATGACGCCGCGCTGGATGGGGATGCCCTCGTCCTCCATGAAGAAGGTCTCGATGCCCTGCCCGACGGCGACGACGATCACGTCGCACTCGATGCGCTCGTCCGGCGCGCCGATGCTGACGGCGGCGGCGCGCTCAAAGCTGACCTTGCCGACCATGTTGCGGTTGACCCAGAGCGCCGCGACGGAGCCGTCCGGCTTTTTCTCGATGCGCACGGGCGTATAGAGGTCAAGCATTTCCGCGCCCTCGGAGAGCGCGCCCTGCACCTCTTCCTTCTGCGCCGTCATCTCGCTGACGCTGCGGCGGTAGACGATCTTGACGCTCTCCGCGCCGCAGCGGATGGCGCTGCGGGTGCAGTCCATGGCGACGTTGCCGCCGCCGATGACACAGACGCGCTTGCCGGTGAAGTCCGGGATCTCGCCGTCACCGATGCTGCCGAGCATCTCCACGGCGGAGACGACGCCCTTCGCGTCCTCGCCCTCAATGCCGACCTTCTTGTCGCTGTGGGCGCCGATGGAGATATAGACCGCGTCATAGTCGCGGCGCAGGCGCTCGATCGTGATGTCCCCGCGGTTGCCGACGGTGCAGCCGAGGCGCACCTCCACGCCGGTGGCGAGGATGGCGTCAATGTCCTGCTGGAGCCGCTCGCGCGGCAGACGGTAGCTCGGAATGCCGTAAAGCAGCATGCCGCCGAGCTTTTTGCGCTTTTCAAACACGGTACACTGGTGGCCCATGAGCTGGAGATAATAAGCCGCGGAGAGCCCGCTGGGACCGCCGCCGATGATGGCGACGCGCTTGCCCGTGCTCGCCGCGCACTTCGGGGGCGGCACGACGCCGGCACGGTCGACCGCCGTGCGCTTGACGGCGCGGATGTTGACCGGCGCGTCGAGGATGTTGCGGCGGCAGCGCATCTCGCAGGGGTGCTCGCAGACGAGGGCGCAGGCGGTGGGGAAGGGGTTGTCCTTGCGGATGAGGCGAACGGCGTCGGCATAGCGGCCGTCGCCCACGAGGGCGATGTAGCCGGGGATGTCCACACCCGCGGGACAGTTGGCGACGCAGGGGATCGCGTGCTCCACGTGCTGGGTACACTGACCCTTTTCGATATGGGACTCATAGTCCTCGCGGAAGGCGGCGAGACCGTAGAGGATCATCTTCGCCGCTTCATAGCCGACGGCGCAGTCCGCCGCGTGGAGGACGACCTGCGCGGTGCGGTCGATGGTGGCGAGCGTCCCCGCCGTGCCGCGGCCATGGAGCACATCGTCCAGCAGATTTGCGATCTGCTGCAAACCGACGCGGCAGGGGGCGCATTTTCCGCAGGTCTGGGTCTGGCACATCTTCAGGAACGCGAGCGAGAGGTCCACGGGGCATATTCCCGGCGGGCTCGCGATGATGCGCCGTTCCATAACCTTGTAGACCTGTTCGGCGAGCGCCTGCGCGTCGCCGCGGGTCATGATCGTCATTCTGCTCAAGGTTTATATTCACTCCCTCAGTTGTTGTTCGTAACTAACATTATAGCGCGGGACGGACCGCTGTGTCAAATCCCGCGCTATTTTTTGTAAAAATGGGCAAAATGGTTTTTTATTTTGCCGCTTTGCCGGACTGGGCGCGGCGCAGGGCGAGATAGACGACGGTCGCGAGGCAGCCGCCGATGAGCGCGGTGGCGAGCTGGGGCCATGTGAACATCGCAGCGACGGCGGCGAGCTTCGCCTCCGGGACGACGAGCGGGGCGACGATCTTCGCGACGAGCAGCCAGAGTGCGAGGAATTTCACGGCGGCGGCGATGACCACCGCGCCGAAGGAGAGCGCCTTTGCCTTTTTCATAAAGCGCGGCAGCAGCAGCGCGAGGAGCACGACATACACCGCGTTGCCCACGGCGATGCAGGGGACGAGCTGGATGAATTTCGGCCCGATGCCGAGCAGAAACGCCAGAAACGGCGAGACGACTGCGACGATGACGCCGCCGCCGGCGCCGACCGCGAGCGCGGTCACGGCGAGGATGAGGTTCACGCAGGAGCCCGTGATGAGCTGCTGGTTCAGACTTTTGGTGACGAACTGCACGCAGACGAGCAGCGCAAGGCAGATCGCCGTGCGGGTGATCCATTGGGTCTTAGTCATAGTTTTATCCTCCGGGGTATCGGTTTTTACCCTTCTACTTTACCATACCGGAGCGGGGCTTGTAAAGAATTGATATTTTCTTGTCGGGGTCAACCGAGACCCGCTGCGCTGGGCTCTCGGTTGAAGGGGATTCACTCCGCTCAGCGCACGCCCCTTCGGGGCGCACGTTCCCTCCGCGCAGAGTATTTTTCGGCACGCACGTGTCGCGCCGAAAAATAATTTAATTCTATTCACGCCTGCGGGCGCGAACTCTGCGAGGCTTTTTAAAGCGGCGCGTCCCGCCCGGAACGGGCGGGACGCTCAGCTTGTCAAAGAACTTCCAAACCGCCCCGGTTTCTGGTATAATGGAAGAAACG
>CAVJGI010000100.1:0-7493 GCA_963649145.1 Ruminococcus bicirculans (ex Wegman et al. 2014)
CGGATACGGCGGCATGGATAAAAAGGTACACCTTTTTATTCAGCCATCCTCTTGACATTTTTAGCGAAATATGCTATCATTGAAGTGCGATATTTTGTGGATATGGCTGTGGTCAGCAACCTGTACCTTTGTACCCATTCCCCTTGAGTTTTTTCAAAAATATGATAAAATCAAGGCAATTCCTTACATCTTCCGCTAAAGAGCGTCCGGAAACCCTCGAAAGGCAGAAAGAGAGTCTGCAAACTGCTATTGCTCAGGCAGAATTACAGAAGCCGAAGTATACGAAAGAACAGATTGTCAAAGAACCCCCCGCTTTCGCTGCATGAAAGCGGGGGGTTCTTTGACGGGCTGAGCGCCGCTCCGGGATAAGTCCCGGAGCGGCGCTTTTTCGGTTTTACAGGACGAACGAGGAGATCGGTGCGGGAGGGAGACCGACCGCGGTCTGTCAACGCTTTTCCGCGCGGCGAGCAGACCGGCGAACATCCAGAGGTCGCCGACGCTGATCCACGCGCAGGAGAGGGCGTTGACCCATGGCAGGCTGCCGAACACATTCAGCAGCATGGCAGCCGCCATGCCGACGGGGAGGCAGAAGACCCAGCAGCGGCGCGGGTAAGGCGTCAGCCCCTTGGCGAAGGCGGCGATCTGCGTGATCTGGAGCAGGGCGAAAAAGACCCAGAACAGCACGAACGCGGGCAGCACGAAATAGGCGGCGCAGCGCCAAAGCAGCTCCGGCGCGAGTCCGTGCTTCGCCAGAAACACCATCGCGCACACCGGCACATGGAAGCCGCAGCCGCCGAAGATCACGTAGCCGAAAATGCCCGCGCGGTAGCGGTGGGCATAAGCGGGCGCGCGCTCCGCCATCAGGCGGTAAACGCCGAAATAGCAGAGCCCCTCGACGGTGATGCCGAGCATCCCCAGCAGCGCCGCGGCGAGGAGCCCGGCGTAGGAGGTGCCTGCGTAAGCGGAGAGCATCCGCGCGGCAGCCCCGCAAGCGCGGTCTGCTCCGCGCCGAGCAGACGCACGAGCATCGTGACCGCCTCCATACGGTTCATCTTGTCGCCGAGGGCAAAGTCGGGCGTGCCGTCTGCGAGCGTGCCCTTGCCGGCGAAAAGTCCGAGCGCGTTTAAGTCCTGCGCCGCGGCGAGGTCCGCGTCTCCCGCCGCAAGAGCGGGGGCGGCAAGCACCGCGCAGAGCAGCAGCGCCAGAATGAGAGAAAGAAAGCGTTTCATCGCGAAAACCTCCCTTATATGTATGGTCACTTCTTGTCGCCGAGCAGCTTCGTCAGCTCCTCCATAAAGGTGTTGATGTCCTTGAAGGAGCGGTAAACGCTCGCGAAGCGGACGTAAGCCACCTCGTCGAGGTTTTTCAGGCGGAGCATGACCATCTCGCCGATCTTCTCGGTCTTGACCTCGCTTTCAAGTCTGCCGCGGAGCTCCTGCTCGATCTCGTCGGCGACGCCCTCGATCTGCGCCATCGTGACGGGGCGCTTCTCGCAGGCGCGGACGACGCCGTTGATGATCTTGACGCGGTCAAAGCTCTCGCGGCTTCCGTCGCGCTTGATGACCATGAGCGGCATGCGCTCGATGACCTCGTAGGTCGTGAAGCGCTTCTGGCAGTCGAGGCACTCGCGGCGGCGGCGGATGGTGGTGCCGTCCTCGGCGGGGCGGGAGTCGATGACCTTGCTGTCGGTGTATCCGCAAAACGGGCATTTCATAGCTGTTGATTCCTCCAAAATAAAATCATTTGTGTCTGAATTTTACCACCTGCCACAAGATATGGCAAGATATTTTTTCATATATCTTGTGCTTTTTCCAGCATTTACGCCTTGCCGTCCGGAAACGCTTGCGGTTAAAATGGGGAAAACCGCGCCGGGAGGAGAAGAAAATGTCCCTGAAAAAATTAAAGCGCGGCATCGAGCGGATGCCGCGCGGAGCCTATGTGTTTCTGCGCGCAGTGCTGGCGCTCGCCGCCGCAATGCTGGCAGCCTCCTGCGCCCTCTACGCCGCCGGAGACCATCCCCACCTCGCTGAAGCCCTGTTGCAGACCCCCGCCGGTGTGCTGATGTTGGGAGTCGTCGGCGTCGCGATCATGCTCGATCACGGGGTGTGAAAAAGGAAAGGAGTTTGCTCAGGCAACGCGATTCAACGCACAGACCTTGTCGATAAATTCCTTCATGTCTTCGATGTAGCAGTAAGGCGCATACTCCGAGTAAAGCTCAGGGCTGTCCAGAATGACGATCTGCACACCTTCCGCCCTGAGCGATTCCAGCGTGCCGGGCAGACATCTGGCCTCGCGCGGCGTTTTGCAGCGATAAGCAAGGCAGCCCTGCCGGTCAAAGACCTTTGCCACAACATAAATCGTTTTATCCCCCATACTTTTGCACCTCGCTTAACATGCTTTCCTGAAATTCCTGTTCCGTCGTTATCTTTCCTGCGCAGTATTCCTGATATAAGATCCTCCCGATCTCAGAGGAACGGTACTTGTATATATAACGATGACTCCAAGTGTTGAACCAATAGTCCTGACCACACCAAAGCTGGACTTCGATGGGGTAGGAGTAACTATCCCTTTGATAATACAGGTGGATCGCCCGATAGCCGTCGTCTATCTGTTTTCCGTGTCTCAGGTCGACTACCCGGAAATAGTTGGGGAACTCATCGGGATATGCTTCGAGCCTTAAACGAAATCCGAGCACGTCATTAAAACATTGCTTGAATCCACCGCCGGTACGCAGCGTTTTCTCGTATTTCCGCAAGATGGAGTCATCGCTCTTAAACCGTGATCCGATGAGATTCTCTAAAATCAGCGTATTGATATAGCTTTCGCGGTATTGAGCGATATCCTGCAAGATCGTTTCCAGCGGAGTTTTTCGCAGAGAAATCTGTTTTAAACTCTGCCCTAAAGCGGAGCGATAGGACAGCGCATCCAATGCATCCCGCTGGATAAGTTCGTTTGTTTCCACGATCACTGTCCCCTTTCTCCTGCATTATGTCTATTATAGCGGCAGTTTACCACAATTGCAAGAGCCTGTGCGTGAAAGAGGGGAAACCGGGAAACCAGCCGGAATCATAGTGCGCTCGGTTTACATAACTCCTCCAGCTCCGCCTTCGTCACGATCACGTTCAGCACCTGCAGGAGCTGCTTCGCCGAAAGACCCTCCGGGAGGGCTAAGGCTCGCTGCAAGGCGCGGCGCTTTTCGCGGCTGCTGTCGCCGCCGCTGAGACCGAGGCGGTAGAGGTCCGCCGCGGTGATACCTGCGCCGTAGTGCGCCGGCTCGCCGTCCATCGTCGCGCCCGCGGCGCGCAGGGCGTTTAAGAGCACCTCCGGCGCCATGCCCTCGACGCCGAGCTTACCCTCCTTGCTCGGCGCCGCCTTGCGCCGCTCCTTGCCGGGAACGTCCGGGATGAAGGCGTTTTTGACGTATTTCGGGTCCACGATCCCGTTCAAGAAGCCGCGGATGACGCGCCCCGCGCCGTCGGAGTCCGTCAGGATGATGAGCCCCCGGCGCTCCGCGAGGCGGCGGAGCATCTCCTGACGCTCCGGCGCGCGGAAGATGGAAAACCCGTCCGTGCAGACTATCGCGGCGTCCACGATCTGGCTGAGGGTGTTTTTGTCGTAGCGGCCCTCCACGACGAGGACCTCCTTCACGCTGACCATACCCCGCGCCTCACTTCGCCGCCGCGATGCGGGCGAACAGCTCGCGCAGCAGCGCCGCGGGGTCGGCTTTGCTGTCGCCGCCCTTCATGCGGAAATCATACTCCGCCGAGAGCGCGACGAGCTCCGCGAGCGTCTCCGCGGAATAGCTCTTCGCCGCGGCGGAGAGCTTGTCGAACACGAAGTCATAGCTCACGCCGCAGAGCTCCTTGACGTCGCGCCGGGAGCGCCCGGCGTCCAGCCCGCAGCGCAGGGCATAAAGCTGGCGCAGCTGCTTGCCGATGAGGGCGTTCAAGAAGATCGGATGGTTGTCCTTGTTGCCGAGCAGCTCGCCGAGCAGCGCCGCCGCGGCGTCGAACTTCCGCTGGCTCATCAGGTCCGTGAGCCGCCAGACCTCCGCCTCCGGAACGCGGCTCGCCGCCGCGTCGATGTCCGCGCGGGTGACGGCACCGCCCGCGGCGTGGGCGGCGATCTTCTCGATCTCCGGGATGAGCGCGCTCATGCGGCTGCCGCTCAAAAAGAGCAGATACTCCGCGTCGCTCCGCTCGATCGCCTTGCCCTGCGCGGCGAAGCGCTTGCGGACCCAGCCGGTCAGCATCCCGGCGTCCTGCTCGGTGAACTCGATCGCGGTCGCGACCTTTTTCACCGCCTTCACCGCGGCGAGCCGTCCGTCCGGCTCCGCGAGCACGCTCTGCACGAAGACGAGCGTGCAGTAGTCCGGGATGTCCGCCAAGATCGCCTTCAGGCGCTCGCAGTCGGCGTCGCGGCAGCGGTTTAAGTCATAGTCCCGCACCTCCACGAACGTCCGCTCCGTGAAAAACGGCATCGACTCCACCGCCTCGGCGAGCGCGGAAAGCGTCATCGTCTGACCGTCCAGCCGGTGGAGGCTGAACTCGTTCTCCTCCGGCACGCAGAGCCTGCGCAGCTCCGTCAGGTAACATTCGCGCAGATAGTCCTCCGGTCCGTAGAGCAGGTAAACGCGCGCCGGACCGCTCTGGCGCAGGGCGTTGACGGCGGCGGTGTAATTAAAATCTGTTTTTTTCTTCGCCATAGCCTGTTATTTCTCCACTTTGATGATGATCGTGCCGCTCTCGTCCGTGCGGCGGACCTCGATGCCGCGCTCTTCGAGGCGGTCCAAGACCTCCTGCGTCGGGTGACCGTAGGTGTTGCCCGCGCCGACGGAGATGAGCGCCGTCTCCGGCGTGATGTCGTCCAGCAGCGCCTCGTCCGTCGAGTAGCGGCTGCCGTGGTGCCCCACGACGAGCAGCTCCATATCGCCGAGGTCGTGGCTTTCGATGAGCGCGCGCTCGACGCTTGCGGGCGCGTCGCCCGTGACGAGAAATTCATAGTCGCCCCAGTCGCCGTAGACCATCATGCAGCGCTCGTTGATGCCGCCGACGGCGGCGGGCGCGAAGAGCGTCAGCTCCAGAGAGCCGAGGGCGAGCACCGTGTCGCGGTCGATGACGTAAGTCGTCACCCCGGCGTCGGCGCAGGCGTCTAAAATGTCGTCCATATACCCCGTCTGCTCGCAGCCGGCGGCGTAGACGAGCTGTTCCACGTCCAGCCGCGCGAGCAGGCGCTCGACGCCGTTCACGTGGTCGGCGTGGAAATGCGTGATGAGCAGCGCGTCCACGCGCTCGACGCCGTTTTGCAGCAGAAACTCCGCCGCCGCATCCCCGGCGTTGCCCTCGCCGATGCCGCCGCAGTCGATGAGCACGGTCCCGGCGTCCGTCATCGCGGCGATGCTCTGCCCCTGCCCGACGTCGATGGCGGCGAGCTCCAGCACGCCGGTCTCCGGCGGGCGATAGGTGAAAAACGTGATGAGGATGAGCGAGGAGAGCGCGATGCAGGTCGGCAATATCGGGCGGAAGCGCCCGCCCCGGCTCCGGATGACGAACACGGCGAACACGATGTAAACACCGAGCAGCCACCAGCCGCCGGGACCGGAGCGCGTGAACACCGCCGCCATCGGCAGGCGCGCGATCAGCTTCACCACCGCGATGGTATAGCGCGGCAGCCAGCCGACGACCCAGCCCGCCGCAAGTCCCAGCGGCGTCCAGAGCAGTCCGAGCAGGCAGACATAGTAGCCCGCCATAAACGCCGTGGACATCGCCCAGAGGCAGAGCAGATTGGTCAGCACCGCGTAAAGCGGCATATAGCCAAAGTGGATCGCGGCGAGCGGCGTGGAAAACACCGTCGCGCCGAGCGAGGCGGCGAGCGCGCTGCAAAGCAGCTTCAGCCCGCGCCCGCGCCAGCCGTCCGGCAGACGCCATTTGCCCGCCGCGTCGCGCGTCAGCAGCTCGTAAATTTTCGGCGTTAAGAGCACGAGCCCCAGCATCGCCGCGAAGGAGAGCTGCAGGCTCACGCTCGCGATCGCCGCGGGGTTCAGCAGCAGAAGGAGCAGCAGCGCGGCGGAGAGACTCGTCAGCGCGTCGTTTTCCCGCCGCAGGAGCGGGGCGAGAAGCAGGACGATCTGCATAAAGCCCGCGCGCACAACGCTCGGCGTGAAGCCCGCCATCGCCATGAACACGACGATCGTCGGGATGCCGAGAAAGGCGGAAATGCGCCGCCGCCCGGTCAGCATGCGCAGCATCGCGGCGAGAAAGCCGACGTGCATGCCGCTGACGGCGACGATATGGACAAAGCCCGCCGTGCTCATCGCGGTGCAGAGGGCGTCGTCCTGATAATACTCCGTTCTGTCGCCGGTCAAGATCGCCTTCATGAGCGGGGCAACGTCGTCCGGGAAGCTCTCCAGCGCCTGCGCGCCGACCGCGCGGGCGAGCGTCTGGGGGAAATAGAGCCAAGCCCAGTGGACGCGCCCGGTCGCGGTATAGTCTCCGTCCAGCGTTGCGCGCAGGGCGATGTTTTTCGCGCGGTAATAGTCCGTTTCGAGCCCGTAGCGGACCCCGGCGCTCTTGAGCTTCAGCGGCAGCTCCACCGTGTCGCCGGGGCGCAGCTCGCCCATACTGGCGGCGTAGTCATAAACGAGCAGCTTCACCCGCGGCAGCGCCGGGTCCGTCACGCGCACGACGACGCTGGAAAAGTCCTCTGCGACGTTGGGGTATTCGATCACGCGCGCCGAGACCGTCCGCCGTTCGCCCGCGAGCGCCTCCGCACGCGAGAACACGAGCTCGCCGTAGCCCCAGAACCAGCCGAAGCCCACCGCCGCGGCGAGCAGCCCGATCAGAAGCGAGCGCCGCAGCCGCTCCCGCCGGAGCAGCAGCGCCAGTGCCGCGAGCACGATCGCCCCGCCCGCCGCCGGAAGCAGCCAGCCCGCGGGGAGCAGGTAATTCGCCAGCACGAGCGAGAGCGCGAAGCCAGCCGCGCAAAGAGTCAGCTTACGCATCGCGCCGGTCCGTCAGCCCAAGGAGGTAGTCGGTCGTGCAGCCGTAAAGGGAGGCGAGCTTGATGAGAGCCCAAACCGGGATCTCGCGCGTTCCCTTTTCATATCGCCGGTAAACACCGACATGCATGCAGAGATAGTCCGCAACGAACTGCTGCGTATAATCGTGGTCCGTTCTCATATCTTCGATTCGCTGAAAGTGCATGAAATCACCTCAGCGAAATGTTACCATTTGGCTACATGATATTGTCGAAACGGAACCATATGGTTGGATTATAGCTTGTTTTGTAACCGGATGCAAGGGGAATTTCGCGCTGCGCACGGAGCGGGAAGGAGAAAAGTTGAATGCGCCTGCGGGCACTATAATATAATGTGTTTCGCGTCCGCGGGACGCGACTTACTTTCCCCCTGCGGGGAAAGTAAGCAAAGGCGCAGTTAAGGAGGGACCCAATCGAAAGGGTCCCTCCTGTTACAATATATTTGCCTCGGAAAAAGT
>CAVJGI010000101.1:0-7483 GCA_963649145.1 Ruminococcus bicirculans (ex Wegman et al. 2014)
TTTTTGAGTGGTATCTACATTATACACTTTGGAAGGCGTATTGTCCCGCTTTTTTCGGTGGGTTGCACTTCAGATGATAGCATGCCGGCTCCCCTTGCACAGGGGAGCCTTTAAAACCGGAGCTTTCGCATACAACACGAAGGATGCCCCGCCCCCCGATTTTGATATTTTTCCCTTTCGCCCCTTGCAAAGCCATGACGCGGGGAGTATAATATTCTCGGAAATTTTGGGGACACAGGCAGAGGAAACTATGAAACAGCACTGGACAAAACTGGGCGCGGCGCTGCTTGCCGCGCTGATGCTGGCGGGCTGCGGAACAGGCGCGCCCGCGGCGGATACGCCGGAGCCGACGGCTCCGCCGACCGAGACCGCGGCGCCGACGCCGACGCCGACCCCGGAGCCGACGCCGACGCCCGTGCCGGAGCCGGAATACGCCGGTCCGGACCTCGCCGAGCAGCCCGCGGTCGGGGACGAATTTTTCGCCGACACCGCGTTTTTCGGCAACTCGCTCGTCGACGGGCTGCGGCTTTACGGCGGGCTCGCCCACGGCGACTTTTACGCGGTGCAGAGCGCCTCGGTCGTCAATGTCGGCACGACGAAGGTCAGCGCCCTGAACGACGGCACCGCCGCCACGCTGCTGCAAACGCTCGCGCAGAAGCAGTATGCCCGCATTTACATCCTGCTCGGCATCAACGAGATCGGCTTTGAGACGAGCTATTTCATCGAGCTCTACCGCGCCATGCTCGACCGGATCGCCGCGAGCGAGCCCCACGCCGCGATCTATATCATGGGGCTCACGCCCGTGACGAAGGCGAAGTCGGACGAGGGCGAGCTTTTCTCCATGGACCGCGTGCGCGAGTATAACGCCGCGCTGCGCGATCTCGCCGAAGAGCGCGGCTGCTGGTATGTCGACCTCGTGGAAGCCCTCGCGGACGCGGACGGCTATCTCCCCGCCGACGCCAGCGTCGACGGCATCCACCTCACCGCCGCCAAATACCCCGTATGGGCGGACTACCTCCGCACCCACTACGAGCCCGACGACGTGATCATCTTTGAAAAAGCCGCCGAAGCCGGAAATGAAATGACTGAAAACTGAAAAACCCGTCCATACTATGTGTATCTCACATAGAATGGACGGTTTTTTTATGAAAAAACGCGAAAAACTAAAGCGCTGGGAGCTCGCGCTCGTGCTGGCGGTGTGCCTCACGTTCGGGCATGCGCTGCTGCCGGGGAGCACGGCGGGCTGCCACTGGTGGGGCGTTATTTTCCCCGGTCTGACGGACGTGCAGCCCGCGGTGCAGGAGGCGTCCGCGTTCCCGGACGGGCGCGGCGGAGAGGGCGTTAGACTGCGCCTGCGCCTGCTCGACTGGCTCCGGGAAATCGGAATTATTTGTGGTGCATGAGCCGCGCATTGTGCAAAGTAGCCAAAAAGTTAGTCGAAATTTTGGAAGGCGAACGGCGAGATTTTCTTGACTTTCCACAATTGCATCGTTTATAATTGTGCTGTTTTCCGGGAGTCCGGAACTGTACTTACAAACCAAATGCGTTGACCTTGGGTTTCCATAGCTCATTCAGGCAGACGAGAGACAAAAATTGAATGGGTATCCCGAAACATAAGGCCAAAGCCGGCGCTTCTCCTCTCCGCTCGGAGGGGCGGCTTATCCTGCGAATTTCCCCGCGGTAAGACCTCAGCATGCGTCCCCTGCTCATACTGTGTAAAGATCCGCTTTGTTCTTTTGCGAAAGAACAAAGCGGTTTTTTTATTCCGGCGCGCTTGCGCCGGGAAAAGAAAAAACAGGAGAGAAAGAGAAATGAAATTCCTCGCAACCATGTTTACCAACCAGTATCTGATCCTGATCATCGCCGCGGCGCTCGGCGCAGCGCTCGGCCGCATCAAGATCAAGGGCTTCTCCCTCGGCGGCGCCGGCGGCATCTTCTCCGGCATCTTCGTCGGCTGGCTCTTGACCACCCTCGCAAAGACCAATGACGCCTTCTCCTCCCTCGTGAGCGAGAGCGGCAGCGTCACGCTCGTGAGCGACTCGTTCATGACGTTCTTCCTGCTCCTCTTCATCTGCTCCATCGGCCTCGGCGTCGGCGGAAAGATCAAGAAGGTCCTGAACGTGCAGGGTCTGAAGCTCGTCGTGCTCGGCGTGCTCATCCCGGTCGTGTCCATGGCGCTCACTTGGGGCTGCCTGAAGGCGGCTCCTGCTCTGATGGGCGATGACTACAACGGCTATCAGGTCTCCGGTATGTACTCCGGCGCGATGACCAACACCGCGGCTTACGGCAACTCCATGGCTGTCGTCAGCGGCATGGACGACGTTGCCGACCGCTACGCCACGCTCAGCGACGAGGACAAGACCCTCGTGCTCGAAATGATCGGCGCGGAGGACACCACCCCGACCGAGTCCCTCGCGGAGGGCCAGATCGCCGCGTTCAAGGGCAAGGCGAAGGCGAACATCTCCCTCGGCTACGCCATCAGCTTCCCCGTCGGCACTCTGATCATCATCATCGCCATGAGCATCTTCGCCGCGCTCACGAAGAAGCAGCGCGCCGCGGAGGGCGAGGCTGAGGTCAAGAAGGACGATGAGGTTATGCGCGGCATCGGCAAGCCGATGTTCTTCGACGCGGTCCAGTTCGGCATCGTGTTCCTCTTCGGTATCGCCCTCGGCAGCATCAAGATCCCCCTCGGCAACTCCGTCACCTTCACGCTGAGTCCCGTCGGCGGCATCCTCATCAGCGCCCTCGTGTTCAGCAACATCAACAAGATCGGACCCATCGACATGCGTTCCGACCCGCGCGTGCTCGGCTTCGTCCGCGAGTTCTCCCTCATCTTCTTCATGTCCGTCGTCGGCATCCAGTACGGCTATGACGTCATCCACGCCTTCTCCGGCTCCGGTCTCGTCATCGCGCTGATGGCTGCCGTCGTGGAGACCATCGCGATCCTCGTCGCCGTGCTCGTCGGCCGTCTCATGAAGGTCCGCTGGGACCGTCTCGCCGGCGCCATCTGCGGCGGCTGCACCTCCGCCACCGGCCTCGGCACCGCGGTCAGCACCATGGGCCGCGAGGAGCCCATCCTCGGCTACGGCATCAGCCAGCCCTTCGCCATCCTCGCAAACGTCCTGCTCATCTCCCTGTACCACAGCCAGTTCTTTATCTAAAGCATATTTAGATATAGTAAAGCATAAAAACCAGCCCGTCCCGAAAGGGATGGGCTGGTTTTTTGCGGGGAAAGAGCTCTACGAGCTGCGAGTTTAAAGGCTCCCCTTGCACTTCGGGAGCCTTTAGAAGGTGCGCCTTCGCCGCGTGATTTTTTTTCCCGTCTCATTCCCGCCCCTCCCCCTTTTCCAGTGGACAATTTCGCTGCTTCGGGGTATAATAGCCGCAGAACAACTGACCCACGGAGGGCTTTTTTATGGAATGCAGAATGACCAAGGAAATGATGATCCTGCCCGGCTGCTGCGACAGCTCCGCGCGGCTCGGCGTGGCGGACACGTTCGGGCTTTTTATGGACCTCGCCGCGGAGCACGCGGTCGCCATCGGCAACGGACCGGTGGATATGCAAAAGCGCGGGCTCTTCTGGCTGACGGTCAAGACCCGCATCCGCTTTTTCCGCCGCCCCGGCATCACGGAGGTCGTCACCGCCTCCACATGGCCGGAGAACTCCGGCAAAAAGCGCGGCAACCGCAGCTATACGCTCAGCAAAAACGGCGAGGTTCTCGTCGCGGGCAAGAGCGAGTGGGCGATCTTGGAGCTCCGCGGCGGCGGGCTGCACGACGTGATGGATGTCTATGCGCCGGACACGGTGTTCCCGGACGAATCCGCCGTGCCGGGGCTCTTTACCCGCGTCCACGACGACTTCACGGACGAGCCCTTCGCGCGCTACACCGTCCATTCCACGGACATCGACCTCGGCGGGCACATGAATAACGCCGCCTACCCCCGCGCGCTCGCGAGCCTGTTCCCCGTCGCCAAGCAGCGCGACCTCAATATCCGCGAGGCGGAGATCCACTTCCGCACCCCCTGCTACGAGGGCGACACGCTCGCCTTCCAGAAACGCCGCGCCGAAGACGGCGCGCTGGAGATCCGCGCCGCGCTCCCAAGCGGAAAAACGGCGCTGCTCATCCGCCTCATCACCGATTGAGCGGCTTATTTGGAAAGGAGACGGTTTTTCATGCCGGTTTTATATATCGTGGTGCCCTGCTATAACGAGGAGGAGATGCTGCCGATCAGCGCGCCGGTGCTGCTCGGAAAGCTGCGCGCGCTCATCGCCGCGGGAAAGATCGGGGACGCGAGCCGCCTGCTGCTCGTGGACGACGGCTCCGCGGACGCGACGTGGCGCATCATCGAAGAGCTCTGCTCCGCGGAGCGCGAGGTCTGCGGCTTAAAGCTCAGCCGCAACCGCGGGCACCAGAACGCGGTCATGGCGGGGCTCGTCACCGCGGCGAAGCATGCCGACGCCGCCGTCACGATCGACGCCGACCTTCAGGACGACGAGAACGCCATCGACGCGATGGTGGATAAGTTCCTCGCCGGGGCGGACGTCGTCTGCGGCGTGCGCGGCCGGCGCGACACGGACACGTTTTTCAAGCGCACGACCGCCCGCGGGTTTTATACGCTCGTGCGGCTCGGCGGCGCGAAGATCATCTATGACCACGCGGACTTCCGGCTTTTAAGCCGCGAGGCGATCCGCCGCCTGACCTGCTTCGGCACGGAGGACCTCTTCCTCCGCGGACTCATCACGCGCCTCGGCTTCAAGCCGGAGATCGTCTATTATGACCGCCGCGCGCGCACGGCGGGCGAGAGCAAATATACGCTCAAAAAGATGCTCCACCTCGCCCGCCGCGGCTTCCAGAGCGGGCGGATGAAGGCGGCGGCGGAGCCGCAGATCGGCGAGCTTTACATCGGCGAGGAAGTGCTGCAATGAGCGCCTGCGCGCTCTGCCCGCGGCACTGCGGCGCGGACCGGGCGGCGGGACAGAGCGGCTTCTGCGGTGTTCCGGCGCTGCCGATGGTCTGCCGCGCCGCGCCCCACTTCGGCGAGGAGCCCTGCATCAGCGGCACGCGCGGCAGCGGCGCGGTGTTTTTCGCCGGCTGCAATCTGCGCTGCGTGTTCTGCCAGAACCACGCCATCAGCCGCGGCGAAGCCGGCGAGACGCTGACCGTGGCGCAGCTGCGGGACACCTTCCTGCGCCTGCGCGATCAGGGGGTGCATAATCTGAACCTCGTGACGCCGACGCACTATGCCGGCGTCATCGCCGAAGCCCTCGCGGGGCTCAGTCTCGGCATCCCCGTCGTGTGGAACAGCTCCGGCTATGAGTCCGCGGAGACGCTGCGGCAATTGGACGGGCTCGTGCAGATCTATATGCCGGACTATAAATACGCCGACGCCGCGCTCGCCGCGCGCTATTCCGCCGCGCCGGACTATCCGGAAACGGCGCTGGCGGCGCTGCGGGAGATGTTCCGGCAGGTGGGACCCTTTGAGCTGGACGGCGACGGCATCCTGCGCCGCGGGCTGCTCATCCGCCACCTCATCCTCCCCGGCGCGGCGGAGAACACGCTCCGCTGTATCGACCGCATCGAGGATAATTTCCCGCCGCGGGAGATCCTCTTCTCGCTCATGAGCCAGTACACCCCCATGCCGGGGCTCGAAGCCTTCCCGGAGCTCCGCCGCCCCATCACGCAGGCAGAGTTCGACCGCTGCCGCAGCTACCTCGACTTCTCCGAGATAGAATACGGCTACTGGCAGTCCCCGGACGCGGCAACGGACGAGATGATCCCGGATTTTGACGGGACCGGGGTCGGAAAATAAAAAAAGGACCCGGCGGACACGCGTATTTCTGCGTGTCCGCCGGGTCTTTTCTGCGTTTAATAATCGACCTGAACCGTCTCCTCCGCGAGCGTTTTATGCTTCGCGTCGCGGACGGAAATGCACATCTCCAGCCCGGACACATCGGAGGTCGCCGCGACGCCGGCGGAGGCGAGCGAATCCTCGTCCAAGCTCACCTTCAGCAGCACCGTCGCACCCGCGGGGATCTCGGCATATTCGCCGTAAGAGTCCATCATAAAGCCGTTCACGGAGATCGAGTCGGAGTCGATCGAGAGTGTAAGCGGCTGTTTGCCGGTGTTTTCCGCGAAAAACAGCGCATACATATCCGATGTATAAGACCAGCGGCTCTCCGCGATCGGTCCGGCGTAGACCTTCAGCCCGCTCTGGGAAAGCAGCGCCTTGCCGGTCGGAGCATAATCCTCCGCCCCGGCGCGCAGTGTCAGCGTAAAGCCGGTCTCCTCGCCGGTCTCCGCGTAGTTTTCGTCCTTTCCGCGGAGTACGGCGCCGACGGAGCCCGGCTCTCCAAGACCGCAGGCACTGAAATAGCTGCTCTCCGCCACGTCGTTCAGATTGACGCTCAGCAAAACGCGGCGGCCGGGGCTGACCGTCTCACTGGTCCATGTCCCGCTCTCCGCGATCACGCCATCCAGCGCGATCTCATCCGCCGCGACATAGCGCATCGCACTGCCGCGGTTTTCCACCTCCAGCACAAGCACGAGCTCGTCGTCCTCCGTGCGCATCACGGCTTCGCCGACGGCGGCAAGGCTGCTGCCGAGCGCAAGCTCCTCCGCGTAAAAGCACTCCACCGTGTAGCCCAGACTGCCTTGCAGCTCCTCGCTGCAAAACGCATTCCGGAAGCCGTCCTCGTCGAAGCTCCAGCCGGCATAGGCGGAGGTCTGGAGGCTGATGGGCCCGGTATAGACGGACTTGTAGTCCGGGTCCGTGATCTCGATCGCGACGTCCATCTCCGCGATCTCCGTCACGCCGCAGAGCAGCAGGTTATCAATGTCGATACCGATCGTATCGCTGGCTTTTTTGCCCGGACCGACGGTGCAGTTCAGATAGCCGTCCGGGACCATGTAGCCGTTCACGGCGTTGCAGGCGTAGCCAAGCGTGCCGCTGAGGAAGGTCAGCTCTTTAGCGGAGTTGTTCTCGATGCTGAGCGAAAGCTCCGCTTCCCATCGCGTATAGTCGAGCCCCGTCGCCGTGATCTTCACGCCGCCGACGTCATAGAGCACGGTCTCCTCCACGGTCGCCGTTTTCCGGAACTCCAGCGTTCCCGCGCCGGATGCGCCGCTGCTCTGGATCCCCGGCACGGCGCTCTCCTGCGGGGCAGTGCTCCCCTGCGGCGCGTTGGTCGTCTGTGTGATCCCCGGCGCCGCCTTGCCGCCGCAGCCGGCGAGCGCCGCAGCGAGCAGCAGCGCCAGAAGCAGACTCCAGCTCCGTCTTTGAATTTTGTTGTTTTTCATCGTTTCGGTTTCCTCCTGTTACAATATATTTGCCTCGGAAAAGTTGCAGCCAGCTACGAGCCGAGACATCTCGTTGCCTAAGCTGTTAGAATAGGAAGGTAATGGTCTGACCCATCCCTCCAAGGGCTTCGTGCCCGTAATTAAGTCAGTCAGCCATCCTCCTATTCGCAGCGTTCGATTTGTGC
>CAVJGI010000102.1:0-7391 GCA_963649145.1 Ruminococcus bicirculans (ex Wegman et al. 2014)
GCAGAGAAGGTCGTTCCCACATTTGCAATCACATAAGCAATGATCCGTTCCAGCAGGTCAACATCCCGGATTTTATTCCGCTTTACGATGTCCTTGAGCTGGACAGAATTGAACAAATCATGAAGATATTGCTTGGATGGCGCATCTGCATAGCGGAGGTTTGCGAGGTAGGGCATCCCTCCGGCAAGCTGATACTTCTGGAAACACTGCTGAATGGGCGCATCGGGAGCAATCGAACGGTAAAGCTCCATGAACTCTCCGAATGAGAATGGGTAGATCACAAACTCCACATATCGCCCGCCCAAACAGGTCGCAAGCTCACCGGACAGCAGCTTCGCATTGGAGCCGGTGATGTAGATGTCGCAATCCAGCGAAACGCGGAAAGAGTTGATGCACTTCTCCCAGTCCTTGACCTCCTGTATTTCATCAAAAAACAGATAGACCTTGCCCTCTATTTCTGTGGCTCTTGCGGTGATCTCGTCATGCAGCGCCTGCGCTGTTTGCAGGTGGGAATAGCTCATATCTTCAAAGTTGATGGAGATAAACTGCGCAGGGTTGACACCGGACTCCGTGAGTTCCTGCTTGATCAGCTCCAACATGACCGACTTCCCACAGCGGCGAATACCGGTCATAACCTTGATCAGCTCCGTTCCGATAAATGGGCGGATACGGCTCATATACAGTTCGCGTTTGATCATAAGTCTTAGCCCCCTTTCCGTGGCTGACCATAGTATAGCACACTTACAGGTGAAACTCAATGGCGAAATTGCGAATTTATAAGTTGTAACTGAGAAAATACAAAATTCGACAGGAAGTTTCAGATAAACTTTGGTGGAACAAGCGCATCACCCGGAAATGTTGATATTGCCCTTAAAATATGCGCGCGATGCCGTGATAAAGGCATTGCGTAACTTATATTATCTTTGTCAACCGAGGGATAGATTTGTTCATCAAACTGTGCTATAATCAGAGCCAATTAACGGGCAAGACAACTCGAACCCCACAGGAGAACGCAAGGAATCAACGAATACCAAAAATCGGTGCGGCGATCGTGACGGCGGCTGTGTTTCTCTTTGCGATTTTTTTGATCGCAGACTTTCCGTTTGGTTCTTATCTCGTATGCATGTTTTTGCCGATCGGTTATATCATGACGGCGGCGGGCTTTCATCGGGAAAGCGCAGCAGGAGCGACGGACAGCCGCGACTGTGGGACTGGTTTTTTTCGCAGTCTACGCGGTATTGGTTTTCCTTCAAAAACGGAAATGAAGCTACTGCTGAAAAAGAGCACGGGATTTCTGGAATGCGAATCGGAAGCGGAGCGGGAATACGGCAGAGGCTTCTATGAAGTCGGGCGTCCGACTTAAACTATAAGCAGCGGTTTATTCACAGCTTTAAGTGCGTCTACATGCTGAAGGACTACCCGCTTTTTAAGGAAAGTTATTTCGAGTATCTGAGGGGAAAGATACAGGTCCTCCTTCCGGAGAAGGACAATTTCAAAAAGGAGGATCAGGACCGCCTTGCGGAGCTGTTCAGAAAGCTGGATGCAGAAATTCTCAGCGTTCCGGGCGGGCACGTGGGCTTCATCGTGCAGTCCGAGTGCTACATTGATCTGATGGAAAAGTTCTTGGAAAAATTATGACTTGCCGCGTTCCATACGCCGCTTTTTCCAAAAAACCGCGGATTACCGGTTGACTTTGGGCGCGGGGCGTGATAGGATGACTTTGTTGAAAATTGCGGTGACGGAGACGGCGGCTGCATTTGGTCCGCGGGCAGAGAGGGGCGCGTTTTTTGGTGCGAGCGCTCTGCGCGGGCGGCGGCTTGGCTTACCACTCCTGAGCGGTCCGGGATGCCCTTTCCGAAGGGCGCAACCGGGACGGGCGGCGCCCGTTACAGCGCCGGAAACGAGTGAAGCGTCAAGGTGGAACCGTGCCTTTAAGAGCACCCTTGATACCGCGTCCGCGGTATCGGGGGCGTTTTGCGTTTCATGGAGAAAAAACGAAAACCGATCATAAAAGGAAGGACCATTCACCATGGAGGAGAACAAGTACACATTCGAAAACCCCGAATACCGCCACACCTACTGGCATACGTGCAGCCACATCATGGCACAGGCGATCAAGCGCCTGTGGCCCGAAGTGCAGCTCACCATCGGCCCCGCCATCGCCGAGGGCTGGTACTACGACATTTACGCCCCCTTCGCCTTCACCCCGGAGGACCTCACGAAGATCGAGGAGGAGATGCGCAAGATCTGCAAGGAAAAGCTCAAGATCGAACGCTTTGAGCTGCCGTGCGATGAGGCGCTGGAGCTGATGAAGGACAACCCCTTCAAGGTCGAGCTCATCAACGATCTGCCGGAGGGCGAGACCATCAGCTTTTACCGTCAGGGCGAGTTCGTCGACCTCTGCGCCGGTCCGCATCTGGACTCCACCGGCCGCGTGAAGGGCAATGCCCTGAAGCTCACCGCCTGCAACGCCTCCTACTGGCGCGGCGACGCGAGCCGCGAGAGCCTCCAGCGCATTTACGGCATCGCCTTCCCGAAAAAGGACGAGCTGGACGCCTATCTCCAGCGCATCGAGGAGGCGAAGAAGCGCGACCACCGCAAGCTGGGCAAGGAGCTTGGTCTCTTTATGCTGATGGACGAGGGTCCCGGCTTCCCCTTCTTCCTGCCGAAGGGCATGGTGCTGCGCAACACCCTGATCGACTACTGGCGCGAGGTGCATAAGCGCTACGGCTACGTCGAGATCTCCACGCCGATGATCCTGAACCGCCAGCTCTGGGAGCGCAGCGGTCACTGGGACCACTACAAGGAGAATATGTACACCACCGTCATCGACGGCGAGGATTACGCCATCAAGCCGATGAACTGCCCCGGCGGGATGCTCGTTTACGCGAGCGAGCCGCACTCTTACCGCGACCTGCCGCTGCGCTGCGGCGAGCTCGGTCTTGTCCACCGCCACGAGCTCTCCGGTGCGCTCCACGGTCTGTTCCGCGTCCGCTGCTTCACGCAGGACGACGCCCACATCTTCATGACCCCGGACCAGATGCGCGACGAGATCAAGAACACCGTCCGCCTGTTCGACGAGGTGTATTCCACCTTCGGTCTGAACTACGAGATCGAGCTTTCCACCATGCCGGCCGACCACATCGGCACCGTGGAGGAGTGGGAGCGCAACCAGAACATCCTGAAGGACGCCATCACCGACATGGGCAAGCACTTCGTCATCAACGAGGGCGACGGCGCGTTCTACGGTCCGAAGCTGGACTTCCACATCGAGGACTGCCTCGGCCGGACTTGGCAGTGCGGCACCATCCAGCTCGACAGCCAGCTGCCTGAGCGCTTCGAGCTCGAATACGTCGGCGCCGACGGCGAAAAGCACCGCCCGGTCATGATCCACCGCGTCGTGTTCGGCTCCATCGAGCGCTTCATCGGCGTCATCACGGAGCACTTCGCCGGCGCGTTCCCGACGTGGCTGAGCCCGGTGCAGGTGAAGGTCCTGCCGATCACGGACCGCTGCGCCGAATACGCCGAGTCCATCCGCGCCGCGCTGGACGCCGCCGGCATCCGCGCCGAGGCGGACCTCCGCAACGAAAAGATCGGCTACAAGATCCGCGAGGCGCAGCTCCAGAAGACGCCGTATATGCTCGTCGTGGGCGACAAGGAGGCGGAGAACGCCACCGTGTCCGTCCGCACCCGCGCCGGCGAGGACCGCGGCGCGATGCCGCTCGTGGACTTCATGACGGACATCACCGAGGAGATCCGCACCCGCGCACGCTGAAACCGAAAAAGCGCCCGGAACGCCGCTGATGCAAATCGGCGGCATTCCGGGTGTATGATGCTTTGAAAATCCTGAGGGATCGAGGTAACAAAATGACAAAAAAGCGTATGCTTTCCCTGCTGCTGGCGGTGCTGCTGCTCTGCGCCGCCGGCTGCACGAGCCGCGGGGAGACGGCGGAGACCGAGCCCCCCGCCCCGACTGAGACGCCGGAGCCCACCGCCGCGCCGACGCCGACCCCGGAGCCCACGCCGGAGCCGACGGAGGAGCCGGAGCCCACGCCGGAGCCGGAACCGGCTTACCGCCATCCGCTCAACGGCAGTGCGATGGACGCCCCGCTCACGGACCGCCCCTTCGCCGTGATGATCAACAACCGCAGCGTCGCCCTGCCCCACTGCGGCGTCGGTCAGGCGGACATCATCTACGAGGTCCTCGTCGAGGGCTCCGTGACGCGCATGATGGCGATCTTCTCGGACATTCAGTCCGTGGAAAAGCTCGGCTCCATCCGGTCCATCCGCCCCTACTATCTGGACATCGGCACCTCTTACGGTGCGGTCCTCTGTCACGCGGGCGGCAGCGAGGCGGCTTACAGCCGCATCCGCAATGAGGGCCTGCAAAACATCGACGGCGTCCGCGGCTCCTATAGCTTCGCGGTGTTTTACCGCGACCCGAACCGCATGACGGGCGGCATCGAGCACTCGCTCTTCACCACGGGCGAGAACCTCTACAAGTGCGCGGAGGAGAAGAAATACCCGCTCACGGTGGAGGACTACGATGCCGGGCTGCACTTTGCCCGCGAAGCGACGCCGGAGGACGGCGAGCGTGCCGACTCCATCAAGATCGAATTTACGATCTACAAGTCCACGGAGCTGACCTACGACGCGGACGCGGCGCGCTACACCATGCGCCAGTATGATCAGGACTACATCGACGGCAACACCGGCGAGAAGGTGGAGTTTTCCAACGTGCTCGCCCTCTCGGTGAAGATCGCCGTGCTGGACGGCGAAGGCCGCATCAGCGTGGACACCACCGCCGGCGGCGAGGGCTGGTTCGCCTGCGGCGGCAAGTGGGTGCCCATCACGTGGGCGCGCGATGCCGGCGACACCTTCCGTTACTACAACGCCGACGGCAGCGAGCTCACCCTCGCCGAGGGCGAGAGCTATATCGCGCTCGTTCCCACAACGGGGAGCGTTACGATTGAATAACATGTTTGAAGCAGCCTCCCTGGTTTATCCGGGGAGGCTGCTTGGCGGTTTCAATATTGAATGCGGCTTCGCCGCAAATTTAATTTGTTTCGCGTCCGCGGGACGCGAAACAAATTCAATCCTCGCGCCGCGCACGGCGCGAAACCTATTTTATCCCCTCGCCCTTGCGGGCGAGAAAAATCCCCCTCACGCCCCGCAGAGCCACCGCGCCATGCTGCGCAGCTGCCCGGCGAGCTCCGCTGTCATGGGCTGCTCCTCGCCGAGTTGGGGCTTTCCTCCCGCCTTGCTGACGGGCATGATGCGCTTCGTCAGGAAGGAGACAAACATCTCCGCCAGCGTCTCCGCGTTCTGCTCCGCAAACTCCGTCCGCGTCTCCAGACGGCGGACATAGGACGCGAAATGCTCGCAGAGGACGGGCGAAACGAACCACGCCTCACGGCGCAGAGCGTCGAAATTCATCGCCTCGCCGATGAAAACGCGCATCAGCTCGATCTTGTCGGAGAGCTCCTCGACATAGGCGCGGGCGAGAACGGCGAGGTCCGCCTCCGCGTCGCGGAAGCTGAGCTTGGCGTCGGTCGCCGCGCCGTCGAAGCGGCTGGGCAGCTCGCGGCGGAAGGCGGTGAGGAACAGGGTCTCCTTGTCGTGGAAATAGCGGAAAATGGTGAGCGCGTTGACGTCCGCTTTCTCGGCGATCTCCTTGACGGCGGAGTTCTTGTAGCCGCGGCGGGAAAAGGTCTGCATCGCGCTCTGCAAAATGCGCTCCTCGGTCGTCATGCCGTCTCCTCCTCTCCGGTCCGCGGCGCGGCGAGCGCGCAGACAAAGTCCGCGTAGCGCGCGGACTCGCGGTCCAAAATCTCGTCCATCGGCAGCGCATCCGTCTCCTCCATCAGCAGCTGCGGCGCCTTCACAAGAAAGACGGAGAACAGATACTCCGAGAGCGCAGCGCAGTCGATGTCCGCGATGCGCCCAAGGTCGCGCAGGCGCTCCAGATACGCCACCATCTCGCTCGCCATCGTGTCGATATGGTCGACGGCGGCGTGGTAAAACTCGCGGTCGAAGACCTCATCGATCTGCTGCACGGAGAGGCGGTAGTTCGGAATGTGCTTGACGCAGGCGCTGAGGAAGGCGCGGAACAGCTGGCGCAGGTCGCCGCGCAGGTCCTCCCCGTCGCTGAGCGTCTGCGGCGCGAGGCTCTCGCCGCCGAGGGTGTTGGCGCGGAAGATCTCCTGAAACAGGTCCTTTTTGCTGCCGAAGTTGCGGAAGATCGTCGCCTCATTGACGCCTGCCTCCCGCGCGATGGCGAGCGTTGTGGTCTCCATATAGCCGTTTTCCGTGAAAAGCCGGATCGCGGCGTCCATGATCTTGCGGCGCGAGGCGGTGTTCCTCCGGCGCGGCGCGGGTAAGTTCTCCATGTTGCTCTCCTTCCGGTGCTTGCATCTTGCAGAAATATGATATACAATAACGATAAAAGCCGGTCGCTGTCCATGACCCCTTCTTCTGGAGGGCGAGATGGTTGGTCGGCTTTTTTAATTTCTCTCGATCACGCGGACTGCATCGTCGTCTCTTGCAGTGCTTTTCCACAAGATACCACAAAAAGCGGACACTTGCAATAAGAATTTTCAGAGGGCTTGCGCGGCGGGAGCTTCTGGGCTATAATGGACTAAAAACGTGGAAAGGATGGCACGGAAAATGGAAAAGATCCTGTTCGTAAACGCCTGTGTGCGCCCGGAGTCGCGGACGCGGCGGCTCGCGGAGGCGGCGCTCGCGCGGCTTGACGGGGATGTCGAGACGCTCTCCCTCGGCGCGGAGCGCATCCCGCCGCTGGATGCGGAGCGCCTCGCTGAGCGCGACCGGCTCTGCGCCGCGCGGGACTACGGCGCGCCGATGTTCCGCTATGCGCGGCAGCTCGCCGCCTGCGACACGCTCGTCGTCGCCGCGCCTTACTGGGACCTCTGCTTCCCCGCGCTGCTGAAGTGCTGGCTGGAGGCGGTCTGTGTCGGCGGCGTCACGTTCTATTACGGCGATGACGGCGCGCCCCACAGCCTCTGCCGCACCCGCCGCCTGCTCTATGTCACCACCGCCGGCGGCTATCTCGGCGAACGCAATTTCGGCTTCGATTACGTCAAAGCCCTCGCCGAGACCTTCTTCGGCGTAAAAAGCACCCGCCTCCTCGCCGCCGAGGGGCTCGACATCATAGGAAACGACCCCGAAGCGATCCTCCAAACCGCGATCGCGGGGATTTAAAAGCAAAAAGAGCAGCCGTTCGGCTGCTGAGGGCGTCGAAAAAACTGCGAGCTGCGGATTTAAAGGCGGCAGAAAGTCAACCAAGTGCAACCCCCGCAAGTTCGGCTGGGGAGAGCCAGTCGAAGATTTTTCTCGGCCTCTGGTTGATGAGGTCCACGACCTCCTGAAGG
>CAVJGI010000103.1:0-7372 GCA_963649145.1 Ruminococcus bicirculans (ex Wegman et al. 2014)
ACCTTCCTATTCTAACAGCTTAGGCAACGAGATGTCTCGGCTCGTAGCTGGCTGCCACTTTTTCCGAGGCAAATATATTGTAACAGGAGGGACCCTTTCGATTGGGTCCCTCCTTAACTGTGCCTTTGCCTTCTTTCCCCACAGGGGGAAAGAAGGTCGCGTCCCGCGGACGCGAAACCTATTCAATTTGCGGCGAAGCCGCATTCAAATTTATTTCACGCCCCCAACACAGAGAACCCCACGAAATTGATGATCATGTGCAGAAACACCGGGCACCAGAGACTCTCGCTCCGCTCATAGGTCCATGCGAGCGCGAACGAGACGGGGATATATTGCAGGGCATAGACGAGCATGCCGGGGTCGGAGAGGGCGTACTGCCAGACGTGGTAGAGGCTGAACGCCGCGACGGAGAGGACGTATGCCCAGACGCGGCTGCGGCGGCGGACGGAGCCGAAGAGCACGCCGCGGAAGAGCGCCTCCTCCACGATGGGCGCGAGGAAAAACGCAGCGGCGCGCATCTCGCCGGAATCGAGCGAGATCACCGCCTCATTGTTCGGGTTGGAAACATCCGACCCCAGCAGGAGCAGCAGCAGCGGCGCGACGGCGAAGGAGAGCGCATAGTTCAGCATCCCGCCGCCGAGGATGCAGAGCACGCTGCGCCCGACGTGGTCGGCAAGGGTGTCGTAATCCCGGCGGAGCACCGGGAAGAACACGAGCAGCACGAACACGGCGCCGATGGCGTAATAGATGAGGTTGACGCGCTCCAAAAGCGCGTTCAGCCCGCCGTGCATCGCGCCGGGCCACACGGCGGCTATCATGCCGAGCAGGAACGGCAGCAGGAACACATGCACCGGCAGATAGATCCAGCCGAGCACGCGCCGCGTGCCGTCGATGCCGTTATCAAAGGGCTTCGGGCTTTTCATGTCAGACGTCCACCATCTCTTTCAGCTCAAACAGCGTGTTCATCGCCTGCATCGGCGTCATGGCGTTGATGTCCAGCCGCCGCAGCCGGTCGCGCACGGCGTCCGCGCCGAGGTCGGCGAGGGCGATCTGGTCTGCGTCCGGCTTTTCCGGCGCTTCCACCGCGAGGGCGGCGGCGCTCGACTCCAGCTCCTTCAGATAGCTCTTGGCGCGCGCGACGAGCTCGTCCGGGATGCCGGCGAGCTTCGCGACCTCGATGCCGTAGCTGTCGTCCGCCGCGCCGCGGACAATGCGGCGGAGGAAGATGAGCTTGCCGTTTCGCTTCTCCGCCGTGATGTTGTAGTTCACGACGCCGGGCAGAACGCCCTCCAGCGCGGTCAGCTCGTGGTAGTGCGTGGCGAACATGGTGCGCGCGCCGAGGCGCTTTTTGTCCGCGCAGTATTCCAGAACGGCGCGGGCGATCGCCATGCCGTCATAGGTGCTGGTGCCGCGGCCGATCTCGTCCAAAATGAGCAGGCTGCGCTCCGTCGCGTATTTCAGGATGTTCGCCATCTCGCTCATCTCCACCATAAAGGTGGACTGGCCGGAGGCGAGGTCGTCGCTCGCGCCGATGCGGGTGAACACGCGGTCCACGATGCCGATCTCCGCGCGCCGCGCGGGGACGAACGAGCCGATCTGCGCCATCAGCGTGATGAGCGCCGTCTGGCGCATATAGGTGCTCTTGCCCGCCATGTTCGGTCCGGTGACGATGGCGAGGGAGTCCGTCGAGCCGTTCAGGAGCACGTCGTTCGGGACGAAGGGCGTGTCCGGCTGGGACGCCTCCACGACGGGGTGTCGCCCCTCGGAGATATGCAGCGAGCAGCCGACGTCGATCTCCGGCATGCAGTAATCGTTGCGCACGGCGGCGTCGGCAAGGGAGCAGACGCAGTCGAGCTCCGCGACGCGGTCCGCCGCCGCCTGAATGCGGGCGCACTGCGCCGCGACGCGGTCGCGCACGGCGGAGAAGAGCTCATACTCCAGCGCGTCGAGCCGGTCTCCGGCGGAGAGCAGCGTCTCTTCGAGCTCCTTGAGCTCCGGGGTGAAGTAGCGCTCGTTGCTGACGAGCGTCTGCTTGCGGATGTATTCCGGCGGGATCTCGACCTCGCCGGCGGATTTCGGAATGTCGATATAATAGCCGAAGACCTTGTTGTAGCCGACCTTCAGCTTTTTGACGCCCGTGCGCTCGCGCTCGCGCGCTTCGAGCGCGAGGACCATCTTCGCGCCGTTTTTCTTGACGTCGCGCAGGCGGTCCACCTCGGCGTTATAGCCGGGGCGCAGTATCCCGCCCTCGCGGACGGAGAAGGGCGGCTCGTCGGCGATCGCCTCGTGGATGAGCGCGGCGACGTCGGTGAGCGGGTCCATCGCGGCGATGGCGCGGAGCATGTTGCACTCCATCTCGCCGAGCAGCGCGGCGAGCCCCGGCAGCGCGGCGCAGTAGTCGCCAATCGCCTTCAGGTCGCGCCCGCTCGCGGTCTTATAGACGCAGCGGCCGAGCACGCGGCGCATGTCTCCGATGTCGTGCAGACGCTCCATCAGCTCCCCGCGCACGACTGTGTCGCGCACGAGCTCCGCCACGGCGGAGAGCCGGCGGCGGATGGCGGCGGGGCTCAGCAGCGGGCGCTCCACCCATGAGCGAAGCAGACGCCCGCCCATCGGGGTCTTCGTGCGGTCGAGCACCCAGAGCAGACTGCCCTTTTTCTCCCCGGTGCGCAGGCTCTGCGTCAGCTCCAGCCCGCGCAGCGTCGTGTAATCGAGCTCCATGTAGCGGTCGCCGCCGAGCAGCTCGACCTTGTTGATATGCGTGAGGTCCAGCTTCTGCGTCTCCGCGAGATAGCCGAGCAGCCCGCCCGCGGCGCAGACCGCGGCGTCCTCGCCCTCCAGCCCGGCGTCCTCCACGCGCTGCACGCCGAACTGACGGCAGACGCGCTCCGAGGCGGCGAGGTATTCAAAATCGTCCCCGCCCTGCTCGACTAAAACGCCGAGCCGCCGGGAGAGAAAGCCCGTCAGCGCCTTGTCCGCCGCGGCGCGGGGGCTCAGCACCACCTCGCGCGGGGCGACGCGGCCGAGCTCGCTGAGCATATGGGTCACGGCGTCCTTCGTAAAGCCCGTGACGGCGAACTCGCCGGTGGACACGTCGGCATAGCAGACCGCGCCCGCGCCGGGGATGAGATAGACCGAGGCGATATAGTTGCTGCGCTTATCCTCCAGCATGCTCTCGTCCGTGACGGTGCCGGGGGAGATGACGCGCACGACCTCGCGCGAGACGAGACCCTTCGCGAGCGCGGGGTCCTCCGTCTGCTCGCAGATGGCGATCTTGTAGCCCTTCGCGATGAGCCGCCCGATATACGCCTCCGCGCTGTGGTAGGGCACGCCGCACATCGGGGTCTGCTCCTCCGGTGCCTTGCCGCGGTCCCGCGTCGTCAGCGCGAGGTCCAGCTCGCGCGAGGCGAGCTTCGCGTCGTCGTCGAACATCTCGTAAAAGTCGCCGAGCCGGAAGAAGAGGAGACAGTCGTCGTAGTGCGACTTGATCTCGTTATATTGCTGTTTCATGGGGGTGAGCTCCGCCATGGCGCGTTCTCCTTATTTCTTTGGGAATTTCAGATTTGTGATGAGGTTCACGACCGGGATGAGCAGCGCGATGCAGGCGACGTTGACGCCGACCTCCACCCAGAAGAGGTTCCCCTCCGCGCCGCCGTAGGTGTCGTTGATGTAATAGACCGTCCCCGCGGTGACGGCGGCGAAGACAAAGCAGCAGATGCCGCCGACGCGCTGAACATAGTCCCAGATCTCCTCGCTCTCCTTTGCACGGCGCGTGGAGAGCCCGCTCTGGTCCTTGTATTTCGGCTTGCGGAACAGAAAGCCCGACCCGAAATAGAGAAACAGCAGCGGCACGATATAGGCTGCAAACTGGCTCATGCGTTCTCCTCCTCCGCCTCGCCGACGAGCGCCCATGTGGTGCTGCCGGTGATCCTTGCCTTCACGAAGCGCCCGATGAGCGCCTCACTGCCCTTTAAGTGGACGAGCCTGCCGGAGCGGGTGCGGCTCGTGAGCGGGTGCTCCGTGTCGCGGCCCCTGCCGTCCACGAGCACCTCCAGCGTTTTGCCGACATAGGCGGCGTGCTTTTCCGCGCTGATGGCGTTCGCCGTCTCCAGAAGGCGGTCAAAGTTGCGCTGCTTTTCCTCGCGCGTCAGCACGTCGGGCATTTTTGCCGCGCGCGTGCCCTCGCGGGGGGAGAAGATGAAGGTGAACATCGCGTCGTAGCGCACCTGCTCGACAAGGCGCAGCGTGTCCTCAAACTCCGCGTTCGTCTCGCCGGGGAAGCCGACGATGATGTCCGTCGTCAGCACCAGATCCGGCATATACCGCCGCGCGAGTGCGACCTTTTCGAGATAAGCCGCCGCGGTGTAGCCGCGGTTCATCTCCCGCAGCACGCGGTCGCTGCCCGCCTGCACGGGCAGGTGGAGGTGGTGGGCGCATTTTTCGCACGATGCCATCGTGCGGAAGAGCTTTTCCGTCGCGTCCTTCGGGTGGCTCGTCATAAAGCGGAGGACAAAGTCGCCCGGAATGTCGTTCACCATCGCGAGCAGGTCGGAAAAATCGACGCCGCAGCCGAGGTCCTTGCCGTAGCTGTTGACGTTCTGGCCCAGCAGGGTGATGTCCTTATAGCCCGCCTCGACGAGCGCACGCGCCTCGGCGAGGATCTCCTCCGGACGGCGGGAGCGCTCGCGCCCGCGGACATAGGGCACGACGCAGTAAGAGCAGAAGTTGTTGCAGCCGTACATGACGGAAAGCCACGCCTTCACGCCGCCCTCGCGCCGCCGGGGTTCGCCCTCGGCGATGGTCCCGTCGCTCTCGCCGACGGCGAAAACGCGTTTTTTCCGCAGGATGGTCTGCTCCAGCAGCTCCGGGAAGCGCCAGAGCTCGTGGGGACCGAAGCAGAGGCTCACGATGGGGTAGCTCAGCTTGATCTTCTGCGCCATGTGGGGCTGCTGCACCATGCAGCCGCAGAGACAGATGATCTGCTCCGGGCGCGCCTTTTTCGTGTGGGTCAGCGCGCCGACGTTGCCCAGCACGCGCATCTCCGCGTGCTCGCGCACGGCGCAGGTGTTGATGACGATGACGTCCGCCGCCGCCTCGTCGTCCGTGAAGGCGAAGCCCATCTCGGCGAGATAGCCGCGGATGCGCTCGCTGTCGCTCTCGTTCTGCTGGCAGCCGTAAGTGTCCACCATCGCGAGCGGGGTGCGCCCCAGCGCGGCGAAATGGGCGGCGAGCCGGTGGGCGACAGCCTCCTGCGCCTCGATCTTTTCTCTTGGGATCTCGACTCTTTCGTAGGACATGGGTAAAATTCTCTCCGCAAATTTTATCGAATATCGTATTCTATCATTTTTTTGTGGCTTTTTCAATCGGTTTATAGTATAATTATTTCTTCCCCAAGTATAGAGAACTTTCAGGAGACATGAGTATGTCCGTTATCAATATCCTCTCCCCCCACGTTGCGGACCTCATCGCCGCGGGCGAGGTGGTGGAGCGGCCCGCGAGCGTTGTGAAGGAGCTGATGGAAAACTCCATAGACGCCGGGGCGAAAAACATCACGGTCGAGATCCGCTCCGGCGGCATGGCGGAGATCCGCGTCGCGGACGACGGCTGCGGGATGAGCCCGGAGGACGCCGGCGTCGCCTTCCTGCGCCACGCGACAAGCAAGCTGCGCGATGAGCGCGGGCTCGAAGCCATCGCGACGCTCGGCTTCCGCGGCGAAGCGCTCGCGGCGATCTCCTCCGTGTCCCATATCGAGCTTTTAACGCGCGAGCGCGGCGCGGAGCATGGCACCGCCGTCCGGCTCACCGCCGGGGAGATCGACGAGATGGGTCCCGCCGGCTGCCGCGAGGGGACGGTCATGACCGTGCGCGACCTCTTTTATAACACCCCGGCGCGGCTGAAATTTATGAAAAGCGACCGCGCGGAGGGCAGTGCCTGCGTAAACGCCGCGCTGCGCGTCGCGCTGGGCCATCCGGAGGTCTCCGTCCGCTTCGTGCGCGAGGGCGAGGAGGCCTTTTTCTCCCCCGGCGACGGGGAGAGCCGCTCCGCGGTCTACAGTCTGCTCGGACGCGACACGGCGCTCGGTCTGCTCGCCTGCTCCGGCGAGAACGAGGGCGTTCGGGTGGACGGCTTCGTCTCCGCGCCCCACGCCGGGCGCGGCAGCCGTGCGATGCAGTTTTTCTTCTTGAACGGTCGCGCCTTCCGCTCTGCGAGCTTACAGGCGGCGCTGGAGCAGGCTTACCGCAACACGCTGCTGACCGGGCGCTTCCCCGCCTGCGTGCTCTACCTGACGCTGAGCCCCGGCAAGGTGGACGTCAACGTCCACCCGACGAAAAACGAGGTGCGCTTCACGGAGGAGAAAAAGGTCTTCGACGCGGTGTATTACACCGTTCTGAGCGCGCTGGAGGAAAAATCCACCCGCGCCACGGCGGAGATCCGCCTCTCTCCCGGCACGGAAAAGGCGGTGCAGCAGCCCGCCGCCGCGCCCGCGCCGAAGCCGGACTTTTTCAAGCAGATGACCGCCGAGGAATACCGCAGAAGCGGCATCGCCGAGCGTGCGGCGCAGCCTGCGCCCGTGCAGCAGCGCATCGAGCTGCCGCGCGCGCAGACGCCCGCGCCCGCGGTGCTCCCGCTGCATCAGGACCTCCCGGCTTATGAGACGAGCCGCCTCGTCCCCCGCCCGGAGATCCCCGTGGAGCGCGCGCCGGAGCCGGAGCCGGAGCCGAAAGCCCCGGAGACGCCGGACTTCCGCGTTATCGGCGAGGCGCTGGATACTTATATTCTCGTGGAGACGGAGGGCAGCCTGCTGCTCATCGACAAGCACGCCTGCCACGAGCGCATTATTTTCGACCGCATCATGGCGGGGCGCGGCGCGGCGATGAGCCAGACGCTGCTGACGCCCGTGACCTTCGCGCCCGGCGCGGAGACGGTGGAGCTTTTAGAGCAGAACGCCGCGCTGCTGGAGAGCGCGGGCTTTGCCTTCGAGCGCTTCGGCGCGGACGCGCTCGTCGTCCGCGCGGTCCCGGCGGATAGTGACGGCAGCGAGACCGCGATGTTAGAGGAGATCGCCGAATCGCTCCGCGCCGGCCGCACCGCCGACCCGCGGGACGCCATCTGCCACACCATCGCCTGCAAAGCCGCGATCAAGGCAGGCTCCCGCTCCGATTTAAGCGAGCTGACCGCCCTCGCCGCCCGTGTCGTCACCGGGGAGATCCGGTATTGCCCGCACGGGAGACCCGTGGCGGTGAGGCTGACGAAGGGCGAGCTGGATAAGTTTTTTAAACGCATTGTTTAATAATTGCGGCGAAGCCGCACAAAATTAAGCCTCCCCTGTGTAAGGGGAGGTGGCTGCCGCGCAGCGGCAGACGGAGGGACT
>CAVJGI010000104.1:0-7321 GCA_963649145.1 Ruminococcus bicirculans (ex Wegman et al. 2014)
CCTTCAGGAGGTCGTGGACCTCATCAACCAGAGGCCGAGAAAAATCTTCGACTGGATGTCCCCAGCCGAACTCGCAGGGGTTGCACTTGGTTGACTTTCTGCCGCCTTTAAACTTCATCTGACACAAAAATGTCACAACTTTCTGACGAAAAGGGGAAGATTTTCTGTTCATATTGTGTTAATATTTCGTTAACAACCTCGGCGGGTAAGCCGGGAGAATTTGAAAGAGAGGAAAAAAGAATGAAGAACTGGAAAAAGACCCTTGCACTGGCCCTTGCGCTTGTCCTGTGTGTGAGCCTTTTCGCCGCCTGCGGCGGCGGTGGCGGCAGCAACGGAGGCAGCGCCGACAAGAAGGATGACGGAAAGGTTTACCGCCTGTCCCTGTCCTTCCATGATTCCACGCAGGCGCACCGCACGGTCTACCTGCAGAAGTGGGCGGACGAGATCAAGGAGGCTACGAACGGCCGCGTTGAGATCACGGTCTACGCCGGCGGCACCATCGCTGCCATGGGCGACGCGCTCGACGCCGTGAAGCAGCGCACCTGCGACATGGCGATGGTCTACACCAACATCTTCGCCGGTCAGTTCCCGCTGACGGACGTCGTGTCTCTGCCGATGATCGGCATTACGAATGCCGTGCAGGCCACGAACGTTCTCTGGGACCTCTATGATTACAGCCCGGAGCTCCAGGCCGAGCTTTCCGGATTCAAGGTCCTGAACCTGAACACGAACGCCAACAACGTAATCGGCTCAACCAAGCCGGTTTCCACGCTGGATGACATGAAGGGCCTGAAGGTCCGCGTCTCCGCCGGTACCCCCGCCGACATGGCTGTCGCATGGGGCTCCACCCCGATGACCTTCGGACCGAGCGACATCTTCCAGTCCATCGAGAAGGGCGTTATCGACGCCTACATGCTCGACTTCCCCGGCGTTGACTCCTACGCCCTCTACGAGGTCACCCCGTACTACACCTCCATGCCGTTCTTCTGCTCTCCGTTCGCGCTGCTGATGAACCTTGAGAGCTGGAACGAGCTGCCTGAGGATCTTCAGAAGATCATTGACGAGCACAGCGGCCGCAGCTTCTCCATCGGCGCCGCGGAAGACGTGGATGCCAAGGACGCTGAGGGACGCGAGCTGGCGGTGACGAAGTACAACTCCACCATCATCGAGGTCGACGAGGCCGGTCTGGACACCTTCCGTCCCGCTGCGGAGCAGTATGTTGCTGACTGGGTGGAGACGTACACCACCGATTCCTTCGACGCACAGGCTTACCTTGACAAGACCATGGAGCTGGTCGAGAAGTACGCGTCCTAACGTTTTAACAGAAAAAGCACCAACCTTTTTCATAAGGATTTTCTCCCCTCTCTCTCCCGAATGACCCTGCGGAGGGCGTCGTCCCCCCGGCGCCCTTCCCGCAGGGGGGAGAGTGAGCCTCTGAAATCACCAATACCGCTAAAAAAGAGAGGAAAATGCAATTATGAGCTTGAATATGGTAGCCATCCTCGGCATCGTCATTCTGCTTATCCTGATGTTCAACGGAATGAACATCGGCTGGGCGATGCTGTTGGTCGGCTTTTTCGGATACGCTTACGTCGTCAACTTCAAGGCGGCGCTCGGCGTGCTGAGCACTGTTCCGATGACGCAGGCGTCCACTTACGCACTGACCGTTATCCCCCTGTTCATCCTGATGGGCAACTTTGCTTTCGCCTCAGGCGTCAGCAGCGGGCTTTATAACGCCTGCGACAAGCTGCTCTGCCGTCTGCCCGGCGGTCTTGCCTGCGCCACCGTCGGCGCCTGCGCCTGCTTCGGCGCCATCTGCGGCTCCGTTCAGGCTACCGCCGCCACCGTCGGCACCGTCTCCATCCCCGAAATGCGCAAGTACGGCTACAAGGATTCCCTGACCTGCGGCACGATCTCCGTCGGCGGCACGATCGGCATTATGATCCCGCCCAGCTCCCCGATGATCATTTACGGTCTGCTCGCGATGGTCTCCATCGGCCGTCTGTTCTCCGCCGGTATCCTGCCCGGCATTCTGGAGTCCATCCTCGTCTGCGTGACGGTCTTCGTCCTGATCGCCATCAATCCGTCCCTCGCGCCGGGCCGCGTCCGCTATAAAGCGGCAGAGATCCTGCGCTCCCTCGTCGGTCTTATCCCGATGGTCATCCTCTTCGGCGTCGTGTTCATCGGCATGTTCACCGGCTGGTACACGATCAACGAGGCTGCCGCCGCCGGCGCTTTCGTCGCGATGCTGCTGATGATCGTCCTCAGGAAGTTCACATGGAAGGCGTTCTTCGCCGTGATGAAGGACACCGTAAAGACCTCCGGCATGACTTACCTCATCCTCATCGGCGCGACCGTGTTCGGCAACTTCCTCACCATCACCAACATGCCGATGAGCCTTGCCAACCTCGTTATGACGCTGAACGTCAACCGCTGGGTCGTCTTCGGCGCGATCATCTTCATCTACTTCATCATGGGTATGCTGATGGACGCGCTGCCGATGATGATGATGACCGTCCCCGTGTTCCTGCCCATCATGACCGAGCTCGGCTTTGATGCCACTTGGTTCGGCGTGATCATCATCCTCGTTATGCAGCTCGGTCTCATCACCCCGCCGGTCGGCACCAGCTGCTACGTTATCTCCGGTATCGCGCGAGACGTGCCGCTCGCACAGATATTCAAGGGCTCGCTGCCCTTCTGTATCCCGCTGTTTGTAACGATCATTATCCTCTGTTTCTTCCCGAATATCGCGCTGTGCATCCCCAACGCGGTCTACGGCGTCGGTTAAGGAGGTGCCCGTTATGCGTAAGATCGATCAAATCGAAAAGGTCATCAAGACGATCACCGGCGCGATCTCCAGCATCAGCTATGTCGGCTTCTTCTTCATCATGGCCATCACGGTCATTGACGTTATCATCCGCTACATCAGCGGAACCTCCATCCTTGGCGTTTACGAGATCGTGGAGCGCGTGATGATCTGCGCGGTGTTCGCCGCCTTTGCCTACACCCAGACCGAGCACGGTCACGTTATGATCTCGCTTGTCATCCGCCTGTTCCCGGTCAAGCTCAAGTGCGGTCTGATGGCGGTCAACAATCTGCTCTCCGCCGTCGCCTCCGTCCTCGTCGGCTACGCCGCGGCGAAGCAGGCCATCGTCGCCTACAACGCCCACTACACCACCGGCGTTCTGAAGATCACCATCTACCCCTTCTACTGGGTCGTCGTGGTTTCTATGGCAGCCCTCTGCGCGGCGTTCCTGCTCGACACGGTCCGCAATATCCTCGCCTTCGGCGACAAGGAGCTTGCCGACAAGATCGACAGCGAGTTCACCTGATACCATAAGCAAAAGTCTGTACGCCGACCGGCGCAAAATGCGCCGGTCGGTTTTTTTTGTTCAGAATGCCTCTTGTTTTGAGAGGCGAAATATGATAAAATTCGATTAATTGCGCAGGAGGTTTTTCCAACGAAAAACAGCAATTTTGACAAAAAGAAGAGGGGGAGAGAATATGAGAAGTATCATCATCTGCGACGATACCCCCGCCGTTCCGGTCAGTCTGCGCGGTTACTTTGAAGAGGACGGCTACGCGGTGCTTACGGCGACGAACGGGGCGGAGTGTCTGGCGCTGCTGCGCGGTTCAGACCCGGACCTTCTGATTCTGGACGTGATGCTGCCCGACGTGAACGGGCGGGACCTCTGTCTGGAGATCCGGAAAACGAGCGACGTGCCGATCCTGATGCTCTCCGCGAAGGGGGACGTCATCGACCGCATTTTAGGGCTCCAGACCGGCGCGGACGACTATGTGGCGAAGCCCTTTTCGCCCCACGAGGTGCTGCTGCGCGCCAAAAAGCTCATGCAGCGGCGGAGCGGCGTGCCGGTGAAAAAGCGCAAGCTTGAGCTCGCGGAGCTCACCTGCTACCCGGACAGCTTCGAGTGCTACGTCGCCGGGGAGGAGGTCAAGCTCTCCGCCAAGGAGTTCAAGTGCCTCTGCTACCTGCTCGCCCACGCCGGGCAGGTCATCACGCGCGAGCACATCATCAACGACGTCTGGGGCTACGAATACGCCGGGGAGGTGCGCATGGTGGACACCGTGATCACCCGCCTGCGCCGCAAGCTGTTCCCGGACGCAAAGCGCAAGCTGCATTTCGACATCTCCACCATCTTCGGCGTGGGCTATAAATTAGAGGAAAAGCGATGAAAAAACCGATGCACCCCGGCGTCATCGCCGCGATATTGACCTGCATCTATCTCGCCGGGCTCATCGGCGGACTTGTCATCATCACCTACATGCCCGGCGAGTGGAAGCGCGCGAGTCAGGAGTATTACGCCTCCCAGTGCGTCGCGGAATATGTCTCGAACGGCCGCGTCAGCAGCTGGCGCAACGGCGGCATGGCGGCGGTCATCTATGATGAGAACGGGAAGTTTGAAAACTTCTTCCGCATGAACGGCGACCAGTTTTCCATCAACTTCGTCCTCCAGACCGAGGACCGCATCGACGACGTTCTCGCCGGGAAGCGCCAGCTTTTCATCTTCCCCTTCGCGAAAAATCTCTCCAAGGTGGGCTACACGTCCTTCCTCTATATCGGACTCCCCATCCGGACGGAGGGGGAGATCACGGGCGCGTTCTTCTGGATCCGCGAGCTGCCCGACCTCGTGGAGACGGTGGTCGGCTACCTCGTCGTGTTCACGCTGTTTTTTCTCATCACGGTCGGCTTCCTCGCCGGAACGCTGCGCGTCCAGCGACGCTATGAGGTGGCGCGGCTGCGGTATATCGACAATATCACGCACGAGATGAAGTCGCCCATCTCGTCCATCCGCGCACTGACCGAGGCGCTCACGGACGGCAGAGACGGCACCGACGAGGCGGAACGCAATCTTTATTACGGGCTCATCATCGGCGAGGCGAACCGGCAGGAGCGCATGATACGCGACGCGCTGACCATCGCGAAGCTCCAGTCCGGCGCGATCAAGCCGAAGCTGCAGCTCGTCGCCGCGGAGGACATCATCAATCCCCTTGCGCGCGAGCAGGAGGTGCTCTGCGAGCTCATCGGCGTCCGCTTCGCCGTGACGGACGGCGTCCGCGCGCTGACGGCGCTCTATACGGACCCCGCGCTGCTCACACAGGTGATGAGCACGCTCTTCGCCAACGCGCGCAAGTTCGTCAGCGAGGGCGGCTGCGTGTCGCTCTCGGCGGAGACGCGCCACGGTCGCGCCGTGCTCTGCATCGCCGACGACGGCGTCGGCATCCCGGCGGAGGACCTGCCGCTCGTGTTCGAGCGCTTCTATAAGGGGCGCGGCGGCAACAACGACACCGGCAGCGGTCTCGGTCTCGCCATCGCCAAGGAGACCTGCACCGCCCTCGGCGAAAAGATCTGGATCGAAAGCGAAGAGGGAAGCGGCACGCGCGTGTTTTTCACGGTCATGCTGGCGTGAGTCAAATGAGAGAACGCCGACGGCGTTGAATCATATCCATGCGCCGCAGGCGCACAATTTAAAGGCCTCCCTGTGCAAGGGAGGCTGTCAGCGCGCAGCGCTGACTGGAGGGTTGTAAGCTTCCGGAATATCCAAGCTTCCGGCGATACTTCGTAGGGGTCGGCGTCCTCGACGACCCGTTTGGTGGAAGCCCGGATATCCCGGAAGCCGCGGGACGTCGAGGACGCCGTCCCCTACACACCAACCATCCAAACGCGGTGCATGTCCGGGCTTACAACCCCTCAGGCGCTTCGCGCCAGCTCCCCTTGCACAGGGGAGCCTTTAAAACCGCGGCGCGCAGATTTTTTAAACCAGAAAGACCGCCGGTCGGCGGTCTTCTTGGTTTTATAGGTAGCGCTCTACGCGATCTTTCAGCTCGCTCAGCTTTTCCTGCGCTTCGGTCCGGCGGCGCTGGGCGTTTTGCTCCAAGGCTTCGTGGAGCTCCTTTGCACCGGCGCGGAGGGTGTTCAGGGCGTCGAGGCTCTCGGCGGTGCCGCGGAGGAGCCCGTCGGAGAGGCGGCGCTCGCGCGCGGCGTAGACCCCGGCGCGCTGGTTTTCCAGCACGGTCTCGTAGCGGGCGCAGGCGCGCGCCACGGCATCTTCCCACGAGATATAAAGCTCCGCCTGCGCCCGCGCGCCGACGGCGCGGAGCAGCGCCCGGTCAGCGCCGATGCGCAGCAGCAGCGACGCCATGCTCTCCGCGTTTTCCGCGATGAGGAAGCCGTTTTGCCCGTCCGTCACGTCCTCGGCGGCGCAGCTTTTCGCGACGAGCACGCTCGGCAGCGCGCAGGCGGCGGCTTCGCGCACGACGAGACCGTTCGTGTCGAAGGTGGAGGGGAAGAGGAACAGGTCCGCGTGGCAATACCACGCGCGGATGACCTCGCGGTCATAGATCGGCGGCTGGAAGAAGACCCGCCCGCCGAGCCCAAGCGAGTCGGCGTAAGCGCGCACCTCCTCGGCGTCGCCTCCGCCGCCGACAAAGACCATGCGGAAGTCGCGCCCCGCGTCGGCGAGGGACTTCAGCGCGTCGAGCGTGATGCGCAGCCCCTTGTACCACATCATGCGCCCGACGAAGAGGTAAAGCGGCACATCCTCCGGCAGATCGAGCCCTGCGCCGACGGCGCGCGCTGTGTCGTCCGGAACGCGGCCGGCGGGGAAATCGACGCCGTTCGGCATGACGAGATAGTCGCCCGCGTAGCCCAGCGAGCGCAGGTTCTCGCCCGCGCCGCGGCTGACGGTCCAGACCTCGTCGCAGTCGGAGATGTTCTCCGCTAAAATGCGGATCGCCGCCTCCTGAAGCGCCTTGCCGCGGATGGCGTTCGCGATGTCGATGTCGAACTTCGTGTGGTAAGTGAACACGAGCGGCAGGCCGAGGCGCTCGCGCAGCATGCGCCCAAGCACCGTGGAGGTGATGGGGCAGTGGCTGTGGAGCAGGTCAAAATGCCCCGCCTCGATGCGTTGGAGAAGCTCCGGCGAGAGCGGGAAGCCCGCGCGGTAGCCCACGAGC
Organism: Ruminococcus bicirculans (ex Wegman et al. 2014); assembly: GCA_963649145.1. GTDB lineage: Bacteria > Bacillota > Clostridia > Oscillospirales > Oscillospiraceae > SVKR01. The sequence goes on from CAVJGI010000104.1 coordinate 6,976, forward strand.
TTCGTGAAGTCCACGCTTGGGTAGCGCAGGACGGGGAAGGGGTAGGCGCTGTCGTCTGCGTCCGGGTAAAACGGCGTGACCACCGCCGCGCTGCCGTAATGCTTTGTGATCGCCGCGGCATAGTTCACCACGGCGTTCGCCACGCCGTCAATGACCGGCGGGAAGGAGTCGTTCAGCAGACAGATGCTGCGCTGTTCCGGCATAAGCTTGGTCTCCTTTTCAGTGGAAAAGTTTGTACTATATTAACATGGATAGCCGCAAGATGCAAATGCGGAAAAGAGCAAAAAAATAAAGCGCCGGGCTCTGGGGAAAGAGTCCGGCGCTTCGCCTTTGGGGGAAAGGCGGA
>CAVJGI010000105.1:0-7189 GCA_963649145.1 Ruminococcus bicirculans (ex Wegman et al. 2014)
CGTTGTGCTCCTCAGCTGTTATCCTCACGGGACGCTGCTCCATTTTCTCTCCTCCTATTCTTTCAAAAACTTGTGCGAGACCCCGCGCCGTTGTCCGGCTGACGCAGCCCCATAGGGGCGGTCACATCTCCGGGACTTTCCGTTTCGGGCAACGGCCCGGGGTCTCACGCACAAAAAAGGCGTATTCAAACGGGCGATTGACCCCCGAAACGGCAAATAACCTCTATCAAATGCGTGCAATCTGCTGTAAAATATTCTTTGAAAAAAGGTGCGGCAGAACAGCTCCGCCGCACCAGATTTCAAAATCAGCCGTTTTGCCCGGTTTCGGAGATCATCAGTGCCTTGAGCGCATCACGGCGGATGAGCTTGCCGTCAAGAAACTCCGTGGCCAGATAACCCACCTGATCGAGCGTGACGAAAAGCTCCTTCAAGGCTTGGATGCTGACGGGACTGCGGTCAATGATCCAGTAGTAGCTGAAATCGCCGAATACCACGGGCTTTGCACCGGCTTCCACAGACGGCATATCGCAGGAAATCGCTACGGGCTTGCCGAGAATTGTGTTGTCGGACGGATTCCACAGGTAATTTCCGGCGGAGTCCTTGAGCATACGCAGCGTCAGCGCCGTTTCGTCATTCATCAGCCACACGGCGTTTTTGCGATACTCCCTGTCGAGCGAATAGTACAGGCGCAGAACATCGTCAAAGCAGAGCGCCGAGGTGGTAACTCCCGTCTTTGCCCCTGCGGTATCATCCAAAATGCCGGTGGGCATATGTTCGCCTGTTCCGAGCACAAAGCCCTTGTCCTCGGCCTTCGCAAAGTTCTTTGCAAGACGTTCCGTCAGATAGTCCTCAAGGCTGAATGCCGCATCGTGTACAAAGTCATCGTCCAGCTTGACGAACACCGCCAGCTTGTGAGAGTCCACGGCGTAGCGGGTGAAGTCATTCACGCCGTCCTGAAGCGGGATGCTGCCGCCCTCCGGCACCCATGCGGCGATGTCGGAGCAGTCCTTGGCGAAGATACGGCTTGCCCCGTCATAGGCTTTCATGACCGTAGCCATGCTGCGGAACAGGCTTTCCTGCTTGATTGCCTTTTGCAGCTTGTCATTGCTGCCGGAGGGCAGTGCATATCCGCCGGTGATGCCGTTTGCCCCACCGTGGATCTTATCGTATGCGTGAGGGGTGCCGCGCATGGCATTCCAGAAGTTTGCGCCGTATTCGGCAGTGCCGATGAGATATTCCTTTTCACTGTATGAAGTCATTTCCGTGTCCCTCCTTAATCTCTGTCACACACCGGGCATTCGTACAGCCCCAGCGTGTAAAAATCTTTGCATCTGCCGACCTGCTTGAGGTTATTGCCCTTGCAGTGCGGACACTTAATGTCGTAGGCAAGTGCCATTTCAATGTTGTGGGGCTGCTTGGCATGGAGCCGGTAGTAGCGGCGGGTGTTGTTGTGACGGTCGCTGATGTACTCGTCGGTGAGATACAGGTCGTACATACCTGCGGTATACTCCTCGGTGTAGCAGTGGTTGGTTTCCGGCGTAAGGGAACGCCAGTTGTACTTGTTTGCTCTTAAAGGATAGTTGGTCATTTTTGTTTTCCTCGCTTTCTTGTTTATGGCAGTTCCGGCAGCAGTAAAGCGCCAGATGATGTTTGTCCACGGACGCGGAGATCGGCGTCATGCCTTTCCCGCACAGCGGACAGTGAATGGTATAGGTTTTTGCGCTTTCGACAGATGTGCCGCCAACCGAACACAGCCGGTAATACTGCGGAACGATCTCCTGCAGATACATTTCGTGGCTTTGCCGTACCGTGTTCTCATCGCCGGAAAAGAACATGGGCGTTTTCTCCGTGCCCGCGCTGTCGCAGTCGATGAGCGGATAATATTTGATCTCCCGCATTCGTCCTCCATTTGCAGCAGCTCCACACGGCATCCGGTAGGGAACCGTTCGCGCAGACTGTTCAGATCTTTCTCACCGAGCATTTGGCGCACCGCCTTTCCACGCAGAGCAGCCTGTGAGATTTCGGAGCAGAATCTTCCGCGCGGTTTTGTACTCCTCGCCGATAAATCCAAGGCGCAGGAGAAAGCAGCGAAATGCGTATTTCTCGTTTTCCACCGTCTTTGCCGTTGGGTTTATGCGTTTCTGCTCACTGCTCATTTTGCAGAGAGCGGCAATAAAGTCCGTATAGGCTTTCACGGTATCTGCGTCCGGCAACTTGGAAAACCACGGAAATGAAACCCTGTCTTCATCGATCTCAATCGGCAGGGCGTCAACGCCCAGCGCCTTTCTGATTAGGTTGCCTTTGGCCTCCAGCAGGTTGGTAAGATTGCCGACTGCAACTTTTCCGAGCGGGACGCTGACCGTCAATCCAGTCGGCTCATCGTCCTCTGTGTGGCTTTGGTCGATGTTGAAGCCCTCATCGCAAATGTGCTCCAACAGTCGCCCGACAACCTCGCTGTCCGTGCGGTCATCAAAAGTCAGGCTGCCGTCCCGTTCGACGGTGAAGCAGTCTACCTCATAGCTAAAAGTGGGCGCTCCGCAGTATTTTGCCGGAACTCCGAGCCACTCGGAAATACAACCTACCAGCCGTTTACGCTCGGTGCCCTGTGCGTTGATTTTGATCGTCATGTGTTGTGACCTCCCTTGTTTTTTGGTAGTCACATATTCGCTCTGCGCCCCCCATATAGCAAGTTATCTGTGAGAATAAAACCGACAAATATGAGGGCATACATTTGTGCAGATAGAAAAACGACCACGCAGGAGCATTTCCGCTCTCGCATGGTCGCTTTTCTCTTGTCCCGCTCGAAGATAGTCGGCTTATATTGATTGCTTTTGCAAATCCCTAAGTCCAACCAGCTTTCGGCGGTCTCTTTTTTGCTATTCCAAATTTTTACGCGGTCCAGCCGGGGAGCTTGCCCTCCATCGGGTCGCCGTGGTTATACCAGCCGGCGTTGTAGCCCGCGGTGCCGGCTCCGGCGGCGGGGACGGCGAAGTATTCGCCGCTCGGCGTGCCGTAGAGCTTGCCGATCTCGCGGTTCGGGTCAGCGGCGTTGACGGCGGCGGCGGTCTCGGCGTCCGCGGCCTGCCACGGGTTCGCCATCTGCGCGATCTTGCCGCGCGCCATCTCGTCCTCGCGCTTCTGGCTCAGCAGCCACTCATAGCCCGCGTCCATCTTGTGGGCGTAGACCCAAGTGAGCATGTGGCTGCCGCCGTCCTGAAGCATCCAGTAGAAGCCGGTGTCGTTTTTCGTGGAGGTGAGCGCGCGCATCGCGGCGTTCATCTCGTCCACGCTGTCCTCCAGCGGCTTGACGGAGGCGATCGGGAACTCCGTGCCGCCCATGTCCTTCACGAGATACCAGAACTCCTGCCACACGGTGCTCGCGAAGGCGTCGCCCGCGCAGCTCGTGACGAGGATGTTGTCGTCGGAGACGAGGTAGTACCAGTTGCGCGCCACGACCTCTTCCCCCGCGGAGTTGGTCTCCACGGTGCTGTTGCCGTCGGCGTCCGTGCGCCAGATGGTGGCGTCGTTGGAGGAATAGTAGCGAACCGGGTCCGCGCCGAAGCTGCCGTAAGGCACTTCGAGGTTATAGCAGGAACCCCACTGGCAGCCGGGCAGCCAGAGACCCGCAAAATAGTTATCGCGCTGCGCCGCCATCGCGACGACCTGCATGCCGCCCATGGACTGGCCCGTGCCGTAAATGCGGTTTTCGTTGATGCTGTAAGTCTCGGTGAGATAGTCCATCAGCTGCCATGCCGCGGGGACGCCGCAGGAGAGGGACCAGTTGTCGCGCGTGGTGCGGATCTCGTCCGGGAACTGCGGGCAGACGACGATGAGGCCGTCCATGCCGTTTTTCTTCGCCATCGCCTGCACCTCTGCGGAGGCGAAGTTGGCGGGCGCCTGACCCTCGGTCAGGGTGATCATCGGGTCCGTGCCCATAAAGCCCGCATCATGGATGTGCAGCACAAGACCGTAGCTGCCCTTCGGGTCATAGTCTTCGGGGACATAGAGCGCGTAGTTGAGGTCCACGTCGTGGAGCTTGCCGTCCGCCTCGTCGAAGCAGTTCGTGGCGTGGAACACGTCAAGCTCGTAGCCCTCGATGCCCTCGATGGTGTAGGTGCCCTCGCGGGCGAGGTCGTATTCGTCGCGCTTGGGCTGACCGTTCGGCTTCGTGCCCTCGATGACGACGTGGTCATAGTTCTTCACCATCTCCACGGCGGGGACGATGACGCCCTTGTCGGACTCGACGGAGCCGACCTGCTTGACGCCGGCGGCGAGCGTCGCGGCGTATTTCTTCGCGACGGACGCGAGCTGATAATCGGTGTTGACCTCGATGATGACATACTTGCCCTCGGTCTTGCCGTTCTCGGCGGTCTCAGGCTTGTCGTTCACGTAAACGCGCGTGACCGCGCCGGGGTTTTCGCCGAGCTCGCAGGCGGGGGAAGCCAGCGTGCCGTAATCGGCGACGACAAAGTCGTCGGCGCTGACGCTCTCGGCCTTCAGCACCGCGTCATACTCCACGGCGATGGCGCGCAGCTTCGCGCCGTCGGCGTCCACAAAGCCGATGGCGTGGACATCCTTGATCACCTCGTCGGCGCGAATGCCGTCGCTCACGATACTGACGGTGCCCGTCTCATCGTCCCACTTGACGTCGAGGCCGAGCGCCTCGGCGATCGCGCGGACGGGGAGATAGGTGCTGTCGTTCAGGATGAACGGCTCCGTGCTCTTGCCCGCGGCGTCCGTCGGCGTGATCTCCTTGCCGTCAAGCACCAGCTTGATGTCCCGGTAAGTGAGCTTCGCATCGACGACGCCCGTCGCCGCCAGCACCGAGACGCTCAGAAGCGCCGCGACCAGCACCAGCAGCAGGATCTTGGTCAGTTTTTTCATGCTCTTTCCTCATCTTTCCTATTTAAAATAAGTATTTTGGACAATTTTTGTCGAATCCACCAGCTTTTTCCGTTCGGCATGGGGCTGCTTTGTGAAAATCGTCCGCTTTCAAGCACGAATATACCTGATAAAAGCGGCAGAAATGTGTCAGGATGCGGACAAATTTTGAAAATATTTCATGCCGGGCTTGCCCCCATGCCCGCTCCGGCGCTATAATGGGCGGGTAGAATGAGGAAAGGCGGTGGAGCCCCATGGCGGGATACACGGTTTTGATCTGCGACGACAACGGTGTCGTTCACGAGAGCCTGCGGAGCTATCTGGAGGCGGAGGGCATCGGCGTGCTCTCGGCTTATGACGGGGAGAGCGCGCTGCGCCTGCAGCAGGAGATGCCCGCGGACGCCGTCGTGCTGGACGTGATGCTGCCCGGCATGGACGGCTACGAGGTCTGCCGCGCGCTGCGGCGGAGCAGCGACGTTCCCATCATTATGCTGAGCGCCCGCGGCGAGGACATCGACCGCATCGTCGGGCTGGAGGTCGGCGCGGACGATTATCTGACGAAGCCGGTCTCCCCGCGCGAGCTCACCATCCGCATCAAAAAGCTCCTGCGCCGCGCCCAGCCCGCCGCGGAGCCCCGGAAGCTCACGATCGGCGAGCTGACCGTCCTGCCGGACAACTATCAGGCGTTTTTAGACGGCGAGGAGCTCGCGCTGACGGCGAAGGAGCTCGACGTGCTGGCGTTTTTGCTCACTAACCGCGGCAAGGTGCTGACGCGCGAGCACATCTTAAATGCCGCGTGGGGCTATGAATACTGCGGCGACACCCGCGCCGTGGACACGCTCATCAAGCGCCTGCGCCAGAAGCTCGGACGCGAGGGCGTCCACTTCGCCATCCGCTCGGTCTACGGCATCGGGTATAAAATGGAGGAGAAGCTGTGAAGCGCCTCGCGGAGCGCCGCGGGCTCTGCGCGGTGCTCGCCGCTGTGGGCTATCTGCTGATGCTGGCGCTCGGCGTCGGCGTCATCAGCTGGTCGCCGGTGAAGGGGCAGCGGGATTTTCTGATGCACAATGCCCGCACCGTCGCGGCGGACTACGCTGCGGGCGACCTCGCCGCGCTCGAAGCGGTCGTGGGACCGAATACGCGCATTTTAGTCTACGCCGCGGACGGGACCGAGCTGCTCCACCTTGCGCCGGTCCAGCGCCGCGGCAGCGCGCCGCGCCTGCCGGTTGAGCGCTACATCGCCGCCGCCATGGAGGGGCGCGAGCTCTTCCGCCTCGCCTTCTCGCGCGAGACGAAGCGGACGCTGCCGGACATCCTGACCGTCTCCGTCGTGCCGCTCGCGCTCGGCGGCGAGCGCGCCGGGGCGGTGATGCTCGCGAAGAATATGTTCGATCTGCCGGAGGCGCTGATCGCGTTTTTCTGCTATTTTACCGTGCTTTACTGGCTCTGCGCCTATCTGCTGCTCTCCAACGCCCGGCGCAAGGAGCGTCTGGAGCGCACGCGGCAGGAGTATATCGCGAACGTCACCCACGCGCTCAAAACGCCGATCTCCTCCGTGCGCATGCTCGCCGAGGCGCTCTGCGACGGCGTCGTCTCCGACCCGGACAAGCAGCAGGTCTATTACGGGCTCATTTTGCAGGAGTCCGCGGCGCAGTACCGCATGGTACAGGAGATCTTGGAGCTCAGCCGACTGCAAAGCCGGAACACGGACTTCACCCGCGCCGCCGTGGACGCGGAGGCGCTGCTGCGCCCCGTGCTGGAGAGCTATGCCCTGCTCTGCGACTGCACGGACGTCGCGCTGGAGGTGGACGAAAGCGTTTACGCGCTGCCCACGCTCTGGACCAATGCCGCCTGCGTGCGGCAGATCATGGAGATCTTGCTCGATAACGCCGTGAAGTTCGTCCCCGCGGGCGGCACGGTGCGCGTCAGCGCCGCCGTAAACGGCCGCGCGGCGACGCTCTGCGTGCGCGATAACGGCGCGGGCATCGCGCCGGAGGACCTGCCGCATATTTTCGAGCGCTTTTACCGCTGCGCCCGCGGCGACGCCCAGAACGGCGGCAGCGGTCTCGGACTCGCCATCGCCCGCGAGACCGCCCGCGGTCTCAGCGAGCGGATCTGGGCGGAGAGCGAGCCCGGCAAGGGCTGCGCGTTTTATTTCACCCTGCGGGTGAGGTGAGGGGGATTTTCTCGCCCGCAAGGGCGAGTGGTTTTTCGTGTTGAATGCGCCTTTGGCGCAAATTTAATAAGTTTCGCGTCCCGCGGACGCGAAACAAATCAAATCTTAGCGCCCGCAGGCGCATTCAAATTT
>CAVJGI010000106.1:0-7159 GCA_963649145.1 Ruminococcus bicirculans (ex Wegman et al. 2014)
CGTTTCTTCCATTATACCAGAAACCGGGGCGGTTTGGAAGTTCTTTGACAAGCTGAGACCGCCGTCGGCGGTCTCTCCTTTTGCGGTCTGAAAAAAATCAGTTGTTCGCCGCAAAAAATGCCGCGAAGCGGCACCTTTTAAAGGCTCCCCTGTGTAAGGGGAGCTGGCGCGGCGCAGCCGCGACTGAGGGACTGTCATGCCAGCTCGGATTCGCACCAAGGTCAGATAGATGCGGTGGAGTCGGCAAGGTCGGCAAAAATCTCAGCTTTCCGCAGCAGTCCCTCCGTCTGCCGCTGCGCGGCAGCCACCTCCCCTTACACAGGGGAGGCTTTAAATCGCGCCTCTCTTCCGCATCTCCCGCGAATTTTCCCCTGCATCCCCTGCATACCCTTGTACGGAAAAACAAAACCGAGGGGGACGGCATGGGGATCAGGAAGCTTGCGCGGGACACGGCGCTTTTGACGGCGTCCTCGCTTTTGATGCGCTGCATCGGACTGGCGTATCAGGTCTGGCTCGCCGGGCGGATCGGCGCGGCGGGGGTGGGGCTCTGGCAGCTCGTGATGAGTGTCAGCGGTCTCGCGGCGACGCTCGCCATCTCCGGCATCCGCTTCACGACGACACGGCTCGTCAGCGAGGAGCTCGGACTCGGACGCGACGGCGGCGCGGGGCGCGCGATGCGCCGCTGCCTTGCTTACGCGGCAGCGTTCGGCGGCGCTGCCTGCGCGCTGCTCTGTTTCGGCGCGGAGCCCATCGGCTTTCTCTGGGTCGGCGACGCGCGCACCGTGCGCGCCCTGCGCATCACGGCGTTTTCGCTGCCGATGATCTCGCTCGCTTCGGTCTTGAACGGCTATTTCATCGCTTCCGGCAGGGCGTGGCGCTCCGCGGCGGTGCAGACGGCGGAGCAGATCCTCGGCATCGGCTGCGTCATGGCGCTGCTGGGCAGGGCGGACGGCGGGGATCTGGAGCAGTGCTGCTGCGCCATCTCGCGCGGCTGCCTGATCGCGGACGGAGCCTCGCTCGCGCTCATCACTTCGCTTTACGTCCTCGACCGGCGGCGCCGGGAGCGCTCCGGCGCGGCGGCGGGGCTCACGGGGCGGATGCTGCGCATCGCGCTGCCGCTCGCGCTCTCGGCTTACGCCCGCGCTGGGCTCACGACGCTCCAGCAGCTGCTCGTGCCGCGCAAGCTGCGCGCCGCGGGGCTCTCCGCCGAGCGCGCCCTCGCGGGCTACGGCACCGTGACGGGCATGGTGATGCCGGTCATTTTCTTCCCGTCCTGCCTGCTCTCCGCCGCGGCGGAGCTCGCCGTCCCGGAGCTGACGGCGTATCAGGTGCGCGGCGACCGCGCGCGGCTGCGGCGGACGACGGAGATATTGCTGCGCGCCTCGCTCGCCCTCTCGCTCGCTGTGGCGGCGTTTTTGTTTTTCACAGCGGACGCGCTCGGCTATCTCATCTATAAGACCGCGGAGGTCGGTCCCTATATCCGGCTGCTTTCGCTGATTGTCCCGGTCATGTACATGGACATTGTGACGGACGGCTGCCTCAAGGGGCTTGGTCAGATGCTCTGGAGCATGGGCTTCAACATCGCCGAGGCGGTCGTCGGTGTCGCCCTCGTGCTGACCGTGCTGCCCCGCTGGGCGCTGAACGGCTGGCTCGCCGTGCTGTTCTTCTGCGAAATTTTCAACTTCGCCCTCAGCTACGGACGGCTGAAAAAGGTGCTGGATTTCCATCTTCTGCCGATAAAAAAAGAGACCTGACCGGCCGGTCAGGTCTCTTTTTTTTAAGCTTTTTTACTGGGGACGGACCATGATGGTCATCATGTGAACGACATCCTTGCTGTTGTTCATCAGACGACGGAAGGTGCCCTTGCCGAAGTACATGGAGTCGCCGGCGTGCATGACGTACTCGGTCTCCTCGGTGTCGCCCTCGTTCTTCATGTAAACGGTCATCTCGCCGTCGAGGGTGTGGTAGATCATCTCGAACTCAGCAACGCCGCCGTTGGAGCCGCCGCCCGGGAGGAAGGTGGTGATGCCGTGGACGATGGAGCCCTCGTTGACATCCTTCGGGTCATGCAGACGGATGCAGTGGCACTTGAAGTGGCCGCGGCCCTCATACTCATAAGCGTCTTCAAAACGGGTGAACTTGTACATAATCGTTACTTCCTTTCCTGTTTTTCTGGGTTTTTTCAACCCATAGGTAACAGCATCATATTAGCACACAAAAGGCGGAAATTCAAGCCCGGTTTGCACATTTTTTGTGCATGTTCGGTAAAAAAGTTCAAAGCCCCTCCAGCGCGGCGGCGATCTCCTCGAAATGGAGGCTGCGCGACGCCTTGACGAGCACGGTGTCGCCGTCTGCGATCAGCGCCGGGAGTGCGGCGATGAGCGCCGCGCGGCTTTCAAACCTTTTGCCGCGCTCGCCCGCGCCGCGGGCGATGTCCGCCGCGGCGTCCCCGGCGCAGAGCACGGCGTCCGCGCACTGCCCGGCGAGCACGCCGGTCTCATAGTGCAGCCGCGCGCTGTCCGCGCCGAGCTCCAGCATGTCGCCCAGAATGGCGACGCGCCTGCCCTCCGCGCGCGCGAGGGAGCGCAGCGCCGAGGCGGTGGAGGTCGGGTTCGCGTTGTAGCAGTCGTCGATGAGCGTGATGCGCCCGGTCACGACGCGGCGGGCGCGGCTGCCCACCGGGGCGTAGGCGGCGATCCCGGCGGCGATCTCCGCGTCCGTGAGTCCGTAAGCCATTCCGACCGCGGCGCCGAGCAGCGCGGCGGCGATCATGTGCTCGCCGTAAGCGGGGATGACCGCGTCGAAGCTCCTGCCGAAGCCGCGGATGCGGTACGCCGTGCCGCCGTCCGGCAGCGGGCGGACATCCTCCGCCCGGACGTCGCAGCCTGCCGAGAGCCCGAAGGTGATCTTCCGCTGCGGCGTCTCCATCGCACGGAGCAGATCGTCGTCCCCGCTGCAAAACACGAGCCCGTCGGTCGGCAGATAGCGGTTTACGACGCTCTTTTCCGCGAGGATTCCCTCCCGGCATTTGAGAAACTCCAGATGCGCGTGTCCGATGACGGTGAAAAGCGCCGCCGTCGGGCGCACCATGCGCGCAAGGCGCTCCATGTCGCCGGGATGGGACACGCCCATTTCCACGACGGCGAACGTGTGTTCCTCGCGCAGACCGAAGAGCGTTAGCGGGACGCCGAGGTCGTTATTGAAGTTGCCCGCCGTTTTGTGGACGCGAAAGCGCTGAGAGAGCACGGCGGCGAGCATCTCCTTCGCCGTCGTTTTGCCGACGCTGCCGGTGACGCCCAGCACGGGGATATCAAACTGCGCGCGGTAAAACGCCGCCGCCGCCTGAAGCGCCGCGAGCGTGTCCGCCACGACGAGCTGGTTTCCCGTGCAGGGCACCTCCCGCTCCACGAGCGCGCAGAGCGCGCCGTTTTCCAGCGCGCCGGGGACGAAATCATGGCCGTCCGCGCGCTCGCCCGCGATGGCGGCGAAGAGACAGCCCGGCGTCACGGCGCGGGAGTCCGTCGTCACGGCGGAGACGGCGCGGGGGAGGTCCGCTGAAGAGCCAACGAAGCGCCCGCCACAGACCCGCGCGAGGTTTTCGAGCGTGAGATTTTTCATGTCAGGCATACTTTTTTTCGCTGACCTCCAGAATTTTTTCGCAGAGCGCGCCGTAGCTCATTCCCTGCTCGGCAGCCATCTGGGGGATGAGGCTCGTCGGCGTCATGCCGGGCAGGGTGTTTGCCTCAAGGCAGAACATCTCGTCCCGCTCCGTGTCCCAGAGAAAGTCGCAGCGGCAGTAAGCGTCGATCATCAGCGCCGCGCTTACGCGCTCGGCGAGACGCTGGACGCGCGCGGTCGCCTCCGCGCCGATGGCGGCGGGGCAGATCTCCTCCGTTGCGCCCGCCTGATACTTGTTCTTGTAGTCGTAAAACCCGCTCTTGGGGATGATCTCGATGACGGGCATCGCCGCGCCGTCCATAACGCCGACGGTCAGCTCCCTGCCGTGAATATAGGTCTCCACGAGCACGCGGTCCTCGTAGCGGAAGGCAAAATCGAGCGCCGCGGCGTATTCCGCCTCGCTTTTCACGATGCTGGTGCCGACACTGCTGCCGCCGGAGCAGGGCTTCACGACGCAGGGGAAGCCGACATTGGCGTAGGGCGTCTCTCCGCGGCGGAGGGTGATCCCCTCCGGCACGGCGATCCCCGCGGCGCGCAGCAGGGTCTTGGTGAGCCCCTTGTTCATGGCGAGCGCGCTGCCGAGATAGCCGGAGCCGGTGTAGCGCACGCCGTGGAGGTCGAGCGTGGCTTGGAGCTTGCCGTTTTCGCCCTCCTCGCCGTGGAGCGCGAGGAAGACCATATCCGCCGCGCGGCAGAGCGCGAGCACGCCGGGACCGATGCGGCAGTCCGGGTCCGGGCGCATCGCGCGCACGGCGTCGAGGTCGGGACTCGTCTCCCCGATGGCGGCGGCGGAGAGCGCCGTACCGGCGCGGAAAATGGCGTCCGGGTCCGTGACGGGCTCGGACAAGCCGAGGTAGAGGTCCACGAGCACGACCTCATGGCCATTCTCGCGCAGGGCGCGCGCCGCGCCCGTGCCGGTGGAGATGGAGACGTCCCGCTCGTTGGACAGTCCGCCGCATAAAACAACGATTTTCATAGTAAAAGCACTTCCTTTGCCGGGTTATGATCAACATTACTGCATTGTAGCACAAATAATGCCCCGATTCAATGAAAAAAGAGTTGAGAAGAGCAGGCGCTTCGTGCTATACTGTGATTTGTTTGAAAAATAGAGAAAGCGGTGATCCATCATCAGTTACATTGTCATGGACATGGAGTGGAATCAGGCGATGAGCTCCAAGTCTTCTGTTTTCAATCATCTCCCCATCCATCTGCGCGGCGAGGTCATCCAGATCGGCGCGGTGCGCCTCAACGACGACTGGACCCCCGGCGAGGAGTTCCAGATCGACGTAAAGCCCGTTTACTTCCGCAAGATGCACTACAAGGTCAAAAAGCTCACCGGCATCGGCACGGAGCGCCTCAGCGACGCGCCGGGCTTCAAGGAGGCGCTCGCCAAGTTCCGCGATTTCTGCGGCGACGACTGCACTTTCCTCACTTGGGGCTACGATGACAAGGGTATCATGGAGCAGAACATCATCATCCACGATCTCGACTGGGACTGGATCGCGGGCTGGGTGAATCTTCAGCTCATCTATAACCTCCAGACCGGCGGCGACCGCAACCAGAAGGCGCTCTCCACCGCGATGGAGCACTTCGGCATCGAGCAGACCCGCGTCGCCCACGACGCGCTGGGCGATGCGTACAACACCGCGCTCGTCTGCTCCCGGCTCGACATGGAGAGTGGGCTCGCCGCTTACGGCGGACTGCTGCACCAGCTGACGCTGAAGGTCAAGCGCGCCGACACCGCCGGGGAGGGGCCCGAAGCGCTCGAACACGTCAGCTTCCCCGGCTATGAAAGCCGCAACGTCGCCTTTGACGACGAGGCGCTCACCGCGCTCCGCTGCCCCGTCTGCGGCGCGGAGATGGAGATGCGGCGCTGGGTCAATCAGGGCGACCGGCGCTATATGAACCTTGCCGCCTGCGCCGAGCATGGCAATTACCTCGCGCGCGTAAAGCTCCGCCAGTGCGAGGACGAGACCTGGACCGCGAACCGCATCCTCTATCAGGCGGACGAGGGGATGAGCGAGTTTTACAAGACCAAATCCGTCCAGTGCCGCAAGCGCTCCCGCCGCCGCCGGAAAAAGAGCGCAAAGAAAGCGGAAGGGACCGCGGAATAAAATCAAAAACGAAAAGGCGAGTGGCGCGTATCGATGCAGATACGCGCCTTTTCTCATGTCAGCGCGCAGCAGCCTCTTGCCTCTCCCTTTGGGAGAGCTGTCACCGAAGGTGACTGAGAGGGTCTTGCGATTAGATCAATTTACGCGCTGTTGACCCTCTCCGTCCTCGCTGCGCTCGGACACCTCTCCCAAGGGGAGAGGCAAGAGTGCGGCGTGCGCTTCAAACCGATCAGCGCTTTTTTCGCATAAAACGCCCTCCGTGCGGAAAACTAAGCGCAAATTCAGGAAACGGAGGGAACTTCCTTTATGAAAAAACTGCTTATCCCCGGCTCGCTGCTGCTCGGCTTTACGCTCGCGATGGCGCTGCTGGTCTCCGCCGTCTCCGGCGCGCCGGTGGCGGAAAACTTGGAGCTTGAAACTTACCGCGGCGTTTCCATCGGCGGCAATCTCTCCGCCAAGACCGCCGACGGCAGCGCCGTCACCTTCGAGATCACGACCGACCCGGTCAAGGGCAGCGTCGACCTCGACCCGGACGGCCACTTTGTCTACACCCCGCTCGACGGCAAGCGCGGACGCGACTACTTCGGCTACAAGGCGATCGACGAAAACGGCGTGCGCTCGCAGGAGGCGACCGTCATCATCAAGATCCAGAAGCAGAAGAGCAAGATCACCTATTCCGATACGACCGGACTCGACAGCGCTTACGCCGCGGCGAAGCTCGCCGAGGAGGACATTTACGTCGGCGAGTGCCTCGCCGGGAGCTACGTGTTCTCGCCGGAGCAGCCCGTGAGCCGCGAGGAATTTCTGGCGCTCTGCCTGCGCTGCACGGGAGCAGAGCCGCTCCGCGGCGTGCGCAGCACCGGCTTCGGCGACGACGGCGACATCGGCGACTGGGCGAAGCCCTATGTCAGCACCGCGCTGCTGCGCGGCGTCGTCTCCGGTTACGCATCGGACACCGGCGCCGCCGTGTTCCGCCCGGATGAGCCCATCACCGCCGCGGAAGCCGCCGCGATGCTCGACCGCGCCGCGGAGCTGACCGACGCCGTCGCCGCGTGGTTCGGCTTCGACGACGCCGTCCCCGCGTGGGCGCGCCAGTCCGCCGCGAACGTCTCCGCCTGCGGTCTGCTCCCCGGCGGCTGCTCCTTTGCCGACGAGACCCTCTCCCGCGGCGACGCCGCCGTGATGCTCGTGCGCACGATGGAGATTTTGGAGAACAGATAAGCAAAAACGCGCAGTGCGGACCGTTTCCGGTCCGGGCTGTTTTGCCAGCCCGTCAAAGAACCCCCGCTTTCATGCAGCGAAGGCGGGGGTTCTCTTGCAACTTAGCGAAAAACAAGCGAATATGGGCTGGAAAATGGAGTTATCCC
>CAVJGI010000107.1:0-7132 GCA_963649145.1 Ruminococcus bicirculans (ex Wegman et al. 2014)
GTCCCGCGGACGCGAAACAAATCAAATCTTAGCGCCCGCAGGCGCATTCAAATTTTATCCCCCTCGCAGGACGCACAAAACCATCCCTCCCCATCCCCGAATTTGAACAAATTGTGAAAAAATATTTTGATGCTTCAAAAAAGATGCAAAGTCGGTTATAATAAGGAATGCTGTAGAAAAAAGAGAACCCACAAAGGGGAAAAAGATATGAAACTGTTTGGAAGCAGCGGCTCCGGGGAGCACAGCGGCGGGGACCGCGGCGCGCCGGAGGTCCGCGTGCAGGAGATCGTCTCGGCGGAGCCGGAGAAAAAGCCCGCAGCCCCGGCGCAGAAATCTCCGCAGAAGCCGAAAAAGAAGAAAAACACCCTCCGCCGCATCTGCACCGTCGTCGGCGTGCTGACGCTCATCGTCGCCTGCGCCCTCATCGGCTACTCCATCTGGGAGCGCCCGCCCGCCATCGTAACGCCCCCGCCGGTCCAGACCGCGACCCCGACCCCGCACCCGGACGCAACGCCCGACCCGGACAAGCCCGACGACCCGGACGCGACGCCCGCCGTGGACCCGGACGCGCCCAGCGTCGCCTTCAGCTCCGACCGGCGCGACGGCATTTACACCATCCTGCTCGTCGGCCGCGACCACGCGAGCAACAGCACGGACACCATCATCGTTACGAGCTTCGACACCGTGAACCACACGGTCAGCTGCGTGAACATCCCGCGCGACACGCTCATCAACATCGGCTGGTCGAGTACCCCGAAGAAGATCAACGCCGTTTACCCCGGCTACGTCAACTCCGGACGCGACGGCGTCGAGGGTCTGCGCGCCCAGATCAAAAACCTCCTCGGCTTCGACGTCGACTGCTACGCGGTCGTGAGCCTGAAGGCGGTCGAGGAGACGGTGGACGCCATCGGCGGCGTCTGGTTCGACGTGCCGAGCGACATGGACTATGAGGACCCGACGCAGGACCTCTATATCCACATCAAGGCGGGCTACCAGCTGCTAAACGGCGAGGACGCCCTGAAGGTCTGCCGCTTCCGCGCAACTTACGGCGGCGGTGATCTGGAGCGCATCGGCGTGCAGCAGGCGTTTTTGATGGCGACGGCGAAGCAGCTGCTCTCCGTCGGCAACATCCCGAACCTCGCGAACGTGATCGACGTGCTGCTGCGCAACGTGGACACGGACCTCACGGGCGCGAACATGGCGTTTTTCGCGCGCCAGTTCCTGCTTTGCAGCAGCGAGGACGTCACATTCCAGACCCTGCCGGTCGGCATGGGCTGCTATATCAACGGCATCAGCTTCGTCAGCGTGAACGTCGACGACTGGCTCGCGATCGTGAACGACAAGCTGAACCCCTACACGGACGCCGTGACGCGCCAGAACGTCAACATCCTCGTCAGCAACAACATGTCCGGCACGAGCATGGAGGCCACCAACGGCGCCATCGCCGGCGGCGCGGACTCCTTCTACTGCCTGACCTGCACCGTCGCAACAGGGCAAGTCACCCACCACCTGCCGGGCGCCTGCCCGAACGCGGGGTGAAATAAGAAAACCAACACGCCGGACCCCGGATAGGGGCTCGGCGTGTTTTGGGGTTTGGCGGCGAAGCCGCACAATTTAAAGGCCTCCCTGTGCAAGGCACCCCCAGTGCGCACACTGGGGGCGTGCACAGCAGAGGCTGTCACGGCGAAGCCGTGACTGGAGGGTTGTAAGCTTCCGGAACATCCGGGCTTGGCGTTTGCGTGAGCCTACAACCCCTCAGTCAGCCTTCGGCTGACAGCTCCCCTTTCAGGGGAGCCAAGAGCGTGTGCGTCGGGTCTCTCTGCCATTGAGAAAATCGCACCAGCCCTTGCCTCCCCTGAAAGGGGAGGGGGACCGCGTAAGCGGTGGAGGGGTTCCCACGGGCTTTGACCCGGCTGCTGCATGACGCGAGAAACCCTCTCAGTCAGCGCTTCGCGCTGCCAGCTCCCCCAAAGGGGGAGCCAAGGCCCCCTCGGTGCGCACCGGGGAGGCTTACACTTCGGGAGCTGTTAAAAGGTGCCGCTTCGCGGCATTGTTTTTACCCAGAAAATTTCCCCTCCCGCAAAATCGGGCTTTACTTTTGCGAAGTAAAGCTGTAAAATGTACGCGAGTGAAAAACAAAGCGAAACGGAGATGTCATTTATGAAAAAAGAAAAACCCAAGCCCGCGCCGGATGAGGACGAGGAGGAGATTTTCGTCTCCGTGATCGAAGAGGACGAGGAGCTTTGAGCCAATATGAATAAACACATCAAAAAAGAACGCTGCGACGAGATGTATCAGGCGATTTTGTCGCTGAAGACCGTGGAGGAGTGCCGCCAGTTTTTCGACGATCTCTGCACCCTGACGGAGCTTCAGGCGATGGAGCAGCGCTTTCAGGTCGCCGTGCTGCTGCATCAGGGTCTCATTTATAACGATATCCTTGAGAAGACCGGCGCATCGAGCGCCACGATCAGCCGCGTGAACCGCTCGCTGCAATACGGCGCGGACGGCTACGCCATCGTGTTCGAGCGCCTCGGCATCGCCGGCGCGGAGGACGAATGAGCGCTTACGGTCCCCTCGCCGCGTCCTACGACGCGCTGACCGGCGACGTGCCCTACGGCGCGTTTGCCGACGCTTACGCCGCCCTGCTCGACCCGACGCACCGCGGCGGACTGACGCTGCTGGACCTCTGCTGCGGGACCGGGACGCTGACGCTGCTGCTCGCCGCGCGCGGCTACGAGATGATCGGCGTGGACGCCTCGCCCGACATGCTCGCCGTGGCGGAGGAGAAGGCGCTCGAAACGCGCTGCGCCGTGCCGCCGATGTTTCTCTGTCAGGAGGCGGGCGAGCTGGACCTTTACGGCACGGTGGACGGCGCGCTCTGCTCGCTCGACGGGATGAACTATCTCCCGCCGGAGGAGCTCCCGGAGCTGCTGCACCGGCTGCATCTGTTCATCGTCCCCGGCGGAACACTCGCCTTCGATTTCCACGCTCCCGCCCACCTGCGCGAGCTGGACGGCGGCACCTTCGTGGACGAGCGCGAGGACCTGCTCTGCCTCTGGCGCGGGGAATTTGACGAGGAGGAGAACGCCCTCGTCTACGGCATGGACATCTTCCGCCGCGCCGGTGCGCTCTGGCGGCGCGAGGAGGAGGAGCACGTCGAGTATGCCCACGAGCCGGAGTCGCTCCGCGCGCTGCTGGAGCAAAGCGGCTTTACGGACATCCGCATCCTGACCGACGGCGTGCAGTCGGAGATGGGGCGGCTCACCTGCACGGCGGTGAATCTGCCGCACTGAAAAGGAGTAACGAAGCATCATGGGAACCATTTATCGCGCCGTCGGCGGCGACGATTTTGTCAAGATCACGGTGATCGAGGCGCGGGACATCGCCGAGCGCGCCCGCGCGATCCATAACCTCACCCCCACAGCCTGCGCCGCGCTGGGCAGGACGCTCTGCGCCGCGAGCATGCTGGGCGATATGCTGAAGGAGGAAAACGGCTCCGTGACCGTCCGCATCAACGGCGGCGGTCCCATCGGCAGCCTCGTCGCGGTGAGCGACCACCTCGGCAATGTGCGCGGCTACGCGGAAAATCCCCGCTGCGACCTCCCGCTCCGGAGCGACGGCAAGCTGGACGTCGGCGGCGCGGTCGGGCGCGACGGGCTGCTGACCGTCAGCCGCGACATCGGTCTGCGTGAGCCGTATATCGGCTCCGTGGAGCTCGTGAGCGGCGAGATCGCCGAGGACTTCACGCGCTATTTCGTCGAGAGCGAGCAGGTGCCTTCCGCCGCCGGGCTCGGCGTTCTGGTGGGCACGGACCGTACGGTCCGCGCCGCGGGCGGCTTTCTCGTGCAGCTCATGCCCGGCGCGCCGGACGGACTCATCGAAAAGCTGGAGGACAACATCTTTTATATGGACGCCCTCACGACGATCCTCGACGAGGACGGTCCGGAGGCGGTGCTGGAGCAGGTGATGCGCGGCTTAGCCCCCCGCATCGTGGAGCAGCACCCGGTAGAATACCGCTGCCCGTGCAGCCACGAGCGGCTGCGCGGCGCGCTCGCCACCATCGGGCGCGAGGCGCTGCTGGAGCTCGCCGAGGACGAGCGCGACATCGCCGTGGACTGCGAGTTTTGCCGCAAGCAGTACGTTTTCACGCCCGCGGAGCTCCGCAAGCTCGCGGACGAGGGCGCTTCGGACTGAAAAAACAAAAAAAGTGGAAATTACCGCTTGACAACTCGGAGCTGCTTTAGTATAATAACGAGGCGCTGTTTGATGAAGCGCGTCCCTTCGGAGGCGTAGCTCAGCCGGTTAGAGCACCTGCCTTACAAGCAGGGGGTCACTGGTTCGAGTCCAGTCGTCTCCACCAAAAGCAGCCCCAATATGCCTCGGTAGCTCAGTTGGTAGAGCAGCGGACTGAAAATCCGCGTGTCGCCAGTTCAACTCTGGCCTGAGGCACCATCTGCGGCCTTAGCTCATCTGGTAGAGCGCCACCTTGCCAAGGTGGAGGTAGCGAGTTCGAGCCTCGTAGGCCGCTCCATAAGAAAGAACGATTTGCTCCTGAAACGGAGCAAATCGTTTATAAGGCGCCATAGCCAAGCGGTAAGGCAGCGGACTGCAAATCCGCGATTCCCCGGTCCGATTCCGGGTGGCGCCTCCACGAAAAGAGCACTTGCTTGTGAGCAAGTGCTCTTTTCGAGTTAAGTGTGCCTTCGGCACACTTAACTTCACTTCGCGCAAAGCGCGAAACTTCACGGCGGCGCCAGCCGCTCACTTCACTTGGGCGGAGCCCAAACTTCACTTAATCAAAAAACCGCCCCCGTGCGCTTTACGCGCACGGGGGCGGTTTTCACTGCGTCACCTCAGGGTAATGGCAGGTGTCGTCCGGGGAGTAGTGGCGGCAGAGGTCGCAGGTGGGGATCTCTTCGGGGATGGCGCGCTCGCCGGGGACGTAGTTGGGGCAGAGGTCCTCCGGGTCGATGCTGGGGTAAGTCTTCGGTTCCATGGTCCTTCTTTTCCTTTACCTTTATTTTATTGTATGCTTCTCAGCCCTTGTCCGGCAGGCGCTCGTCGCCGAGGAAGAAGACCGCGACCGTGCCGGGACCGCAGTGGGAGGCGATGATGGTGCCGATCTCGCAGATGCGGATCTCCGGGATGTTCGGGAATCGCGCGGCGACGGCGGCTTTGGTGATCTCCGCGTCCTCAAGGCAGTTGGAGTGGCAGATGAAGCACTTTCCGGCGTAAGCCTCGCCGCCCTCGGCGTGCTGCGCCATGGTGTCCACCGTGCGCTTGACGGCGGCCTTTTTGCCGCGCACCTTGTCGTAAGCGATGATGCGCCCGGCGTTGTCGAGCCGCATGATGGGGCAGATGTTCAGGATCGTCGCGATCGTCGCGGCGGCGCCGGACATGCGGCCGGAGCGACGGTACATGTCGAGGCGCGTGGAATAAAACTGGTGGTGGACGCGGTTGCAGTGCGCCGTCACCCAGTCGGCGGTCTCCTCAAGCGTCTTGCCCGCGTCGCGCATGTCGGCGGCGTAATCGACGAGCAGTCCGTAGCCGGAGGAGGAGCAGAGCGAGTCGATGATGACGAGCTTGCGGTCCGGATAGCGCTCGCGCATGGTCTCCGCCGCGAGGCGGGCGTTGTTGACCGAGGCGGTCATGCCGGAGCCGAAGTTGATGTGCAGCACGTCGCCGCGCTCTAACAGCGGGGCGAAAAACTCCTCGTACTGAAACTCGTTGAGCTGGGTCGTCGTGGGCATCGCGCCGGCGTCGATGCGGCGGTAAAAGTTCGGCAGCGCCTCCGGGTCGCGGCCCATGTCGTCAATGTAGGTCTCCTCGCCGATCATGTAGGAGTAAAACAGCACCGGGATGCCGCGCTGCTCCAGATAGGAGTAAGGCAGGTCCACGGTCGATTCGCAGGAGAGAATGAACTTGCTTTCCATAACTCGAAACCCCTCTTTCTATAAGTTATCAGTATTATACGACATATTTTCCCCGCCGTCAAACATTCTCTTCCCAAAGCGAAAGAAATCAGGTAAAATAGAAAAAACGAAAAACGACGGGAGGAAAACGGGATGTTTGACGAATACTACGCGCCGCTGCCGGACCTCGGCGCTTATCTTGCGCGCATCGGGCTCGCGGGGCTGGAGCCGCGGCGGGATCTGGAGACGCTCACGCGCGTGATGGAGGCGCACGTGCAGACGGTGCCGTTTGAAAATCTGGACGCCTGCCTCGCCCACCGCGTCCCGGACCTCACGGTCGCGGGGCTTTTCGACAAGGTCGTCACGCGGCGGCGCGGCGGCTGGTGCCATGAGCTGAACGGTCTGCTGCTGCCGCTGCTGCGCGCGCTGGGCTTCGACTGCGCGCCCATCGCGGGGCGCATCTCCATCTCGCCGGACACGGTCTCCCCGCTGGGCCACCGCGCCGTGCTCTGCACGCTCGGCGGCGAGCGCTATTACTGCGACGTCGGCTTCGGCGATATGGCGGTGCGCAGCCCCGTCGCGCTCTCCGGTGCGGTGTCGCGCCACGGCTTTTCCGTGAAGAAGCCCGGGGACTGGTATGAGCTCTGGCACGGCGGACGCCGCGCGCTGCTGTTCTCGGACCTGCCCTTTGAGCCGACGGACTACCTCGCCGCGAATTACATGAGCGCCCTCGCACCGGGCGAAAAATTCAACCGCGAGCCCTACGTCTCCATCATGCAGGGCGACACCCGCGTCCTGCTCCGCGGCAGCACCCTCACCCGCCAGCAGCCGGGGCAGGCGCGCGAAACAGTCGAGCAGATCGCGGACAGCGAAGCCCTCCGCGTCGTGCTCCGCCGCGAGTTCGGAATAGAATATGGGGTGTGAGTCGGCGGGGGCTGCACAAAAACTCCCCCGCGCAGCGGGGATTTCATCCGGGAACAAGGGCGGATTTCATTCAAAAACCGCGGGGACCCTCTCAGTCAGCTTCGCTGACAGCTCTCCCAGAGGGAGAGCCAAGGGGCGTGTGCAGGGCTTTTGAGCGTGCCAAAAAGTTCCCGCGCGCCGCGGTTTTAAAGGCGGCAGAAAGTCAACCAAGTGCAACCCCCGCAAGTTCGGCTGGGGAGAGCCAGTCGAAGATTTTTCTCGGCCTCTGGTTGATGAGGTCCACGACCTCCTGAAGG
>CAVJGI010000108.1:0-6994 GCA_963649145.1 Ruminococcus bicirculans (ex Wegman et al. 2014)
CCCTTTTCAGATGCCGTTTGGTATTCTGCACAATTTGACAGGTAAAAGTTCGTTGGCTTTTTCGGTTGAAAAATGTCATTTCATAACAGCTATTTCAACGGAAAAAGAGAGTTTTTCCGCAAAATTTTCCGAAATGCTCACCAAACACCGTTTCAGAAGTTTTTCTGATGCATTCTACGATAGTTTGTCGGCGCATCTTCCACAAATAAAAAGGAATTTTGACCTTTTATGTGAAATAATTGACTTCTATGACAACGCGGACCTTGCATCGGCTCAAAAGCAGTTCAATACGTTGATGGATAATCTGTTGGATCAGCTTTTTATTAGCGATATTTACTGGCCCAAACTCCCAACGACTTTTTTTAGAGTAAGAGCTGCTAAAAGTGAAGTATTAAAGAAACCAAAAGATCTATTTCACATTCCATACAATAAGCGACATTTAGTTAGCAATGAGCGATATAGTATGGCCGGTCATCCATGCCTCTATCTTGCTTCACATTTACAAATTGCATGGCAGGAATGTGGATACCCGCATCAATACTACTATTCTGAGTTTATGTACCAACGTAATCCGATACCCGAAGACGATTGGAGATTCATTACATTTCTGTCTCCGAGAGAAGTTGCCACAATGTGGCTCGTGGCCAAAAACGAAGCGGAAGACTATTATATAAATCTGGCAAGCAAGTATCTTTCAACATACCCTCTAATTTTTGCATGTTCGGTTGTCAATCTAAATGGACATAGCGCATTTAAGCAGGAATTCGTCATTCCACAAATGCTTATGCAATGGGTATTTCGAAACTATGACAGGGTAAAAGGTGTCAAATATTTTTCTTGTTATAATGCGGATGATATTCGCCATTACAATGGCTACAACGTTGTGTTACCCGCAAGAATAAATGATAAACGAAAATCTTATAGTGAGGACCTAATTCAGAAATTCAAAGTCTCGAAACCAAATTTAGTTGAAAACAAGCTTGGTGAGAAGGAGGCAGATATTGTAAGAGCTTATAAAGATAAGGTAATAAAATATATGCATGATGCGTTTTCAGAGGCAGGAGATTGTCTCTGTGCAATCTATGATGTAACAGATGTTCTTGATAAGTCAATACGAAATATGGATGCAACAGATATGCAACTTCTTATCAGTACCATCCGAAACGTCCGTTCAAGCGGGCGATTTACATTGGAAAAATATAAGAAGGCAGATATTATTGATAGCGGGAGACATTCTATTACATATACAAGTCGAATGGAAAACAGAATATCATCATTTTCTGAAATTTATGATGGATTTCAGCCAAATGTAATTGATGTTGCAGAATCCTTTTTGTATGCGATTGATCGAATACCACATCATAGCCCTGAAGAATTTTATACCATATAAATAAGTTTTGCCGCACACAGCTTGATGCTGTGTGCGGCAAAACTTATTTATCCAGTTACTATCCAACCCTGCCTGACAGATGCTCATTTTGTAATTTTGGCCTAAACCTGTTTTACGAACACCTGTCTAACCCGGACGGGCGGTTTTGAGTGAAATAATGCCGTACATTCACCCTGATGGGGTGGTGCGATATCAGGGGTTGCACTTTCCGCAGGGCGAGTAGCCTGCGGCGATGAGCTCGCTGCGCGAGCCGGTGAAATCGGCGCGGTTTTCCGCGCTGATCCTGTCCGCGCTGGAGCAGCCGGGGTAGTGGAAGCGGTGGGTGTTCGTGTTCAGCACATAGTGCGTGCCTTCCCCGCTGCCGACGGGAACGCCGGAGCTTCCGGAACTGCTGCCGGAGGAGCCGTCGTCCGGGGCGGGGAGCAGCGGGGTCGGCGTGCTCTCGCCGGTGGCGTAATCGAGCGTAACGCCGGGCTGGGCGTTATAGAGAAAAACGCACAGGCGCACCGCCGCGCCGCCGTCGTCGACGGAAAGCGCCTCCAGCAGCACGCCGCGGCAGAGCAGTTCGTCGCCCTGAAAGACCGGTGTAACGTGGCAAAGGACCTGTCCGCCTGCCGCGAGATGGTCGGCGATCTGTGTCTCGTAGGGGAGCATGCCGAGCATGTTCAAGTCGCGCGTGCCGGTGATGAGGTTCTCCGCGCCGTCGCTGCCGCCGAGCTGATAGCCGATGAGGTGGCAGCGGTTATAGAGATAGTTGCCCTCCACCAGTCCGGGGTAACAGGCGTTGTTCCAGCCGGTGGGCTTGCGCGTCAGCGTGCCGGAGCGCGGCTCGGTCGGCATCAGCTCCGCGCTGAGCAGCGCGCTCGCCGCGCCGCAGCGTCCGAGACCGTCGAGCGGGGAATAGACGATATAGGGCTCATCGGCGCGGTCCGCGTCCGTGAAAAACGGCGTTCCGCCGTTGACGGTGTAAGCGCCGGAGCCGGAATAGGCGGGGATGTCCGAAAAGGAAAAGGCGGCTTTGCCCTCACCGTCGTAGCCGCGGGACGTGTCGATCGTGATGAGATTCTTCTCGCCGTCCCAGCCGACATAGACGTCCAGCGCGGCGAGCACGTCGCGGAGCTTGAAGTAGTTGCTGCCGCCGATCTTGTAAGCGGAGAAGGCGGCTTCTGCGCCGTTCAGATAGATGGCGTCCGTGCTCTCGGCGGCGGGCTTGGCGCTGCCGTTGCCGGGGGCAAGCTCACCGCCGACGGGCTCGTAAGCTTCCCCGCTGCGGATGCTGACCGCGCGGTTTTCGCCGTCCCAGCCGACGGAGAAGCTCCCGGCGCTGCCGTTCAGTGCCAGCGCAAGATCGCGGAGCTTGAAGTAGTTATAATCGTGGATGCGGTAAGCCTCGAAGACGACGCTCTGCCCGTTCACGAGAACGGTCGAGCCCGTCGGCGCGGCAGTGATGCCGTCCGCCGCGGCGGGCAGCGCGAGGGAGAGCACGAGCGCCAGCGCGAGCAGCCACGCGGCGATGCGTTTTTTCGGCATAGGATCAGGCTCCTTTCGCTTCGCCTGCTTTTTGCAGGCGCTTCAGATACGGCAGCAGCATCGCGGCGGCGGCGCTGAGGGCGAGAACGTCGGCGACGGGGGTCGCCCATGCGATGCCGCGCAGTCCGATGAGATGGTCGAAGAGAAACATCAGCGGCACGTCCAGCAGTCCCTTGCGCAGCATGGAGAGCACGATCGGCTGCACGCGCTGTCCCGTCGCCTGAAAGACGATCATCGCGAAAAAGATGAGCGTTGAGGTCGGGCAGGCGAGGCAGATGATGCGCAGGAAGGTCCGCCCGTGGGCGACGGTCTCGGCGTTGTTGATGAAGCAGCGCGTGATCGGCGCGGCGCAGAAATAGAGCACGGCGGTCACGACGAGGGACACGGCGACGCAGTCGACGAGCAGCACGCGCACGGCGCGCATCATGCGCGCCCGGTCGCCGGAGCTGTAGTTATAGCCGATGAGCGGCAGCGTACCCTGCGTGATGCCCTGCCCGATGGCGAAGGCGAGCAGGTTCAGCTTTTTCGCGATGCCCATCCCGGCGACCGCCTCGTTGGAGTAGCCGGCGATGATGTGGTTGAGCGCCGTGTTGGAGATCATCGCCGTCACGGACACGAGGCAGCTCGGCAGTCCGACGGAGAGCACCTCGCCGGGAATGCCGCCGCGGAGCGAGACGCAGCGGGGCGAGGTGCGCAGCGCGCTCTCGCCGCGGATGCGGCGGAGAAAGACGAAGAAATAGACCGTCGCCGTGCAGTTGCTGAGCAGCGTCGCGATCGCCGCGCCGGTGATGTCCGTATTGAAGACGAACAGAAACAGCGGGTCGAGCGCGATGTTGAGCACGCCGCCGAGCGCGACGCCGAGGCTCGCCTGCCGCGCATGGCCCTCCGCACGGACGAGGTGGGCGAGCATCGGGTTCAGCACGCTCGGCAGCGCGCCGAGCGTGATCGTCCAGAAAAGATAGGACGAGGCGTAGCCCTCCGTCGCCGCGTCCGCGCCCAGAATGGGCAGCAGCACGGGGCACAGAAAGAGCATCACGAGACTATATAAGACCGCGGCGCACGCCGCCGCCCAGATGCAGAACGCGCTGCCGCGCCCCGCCTTTTCGCGGTCCCCCGCGCCGAGCGCACGGGAGATGAGGCTCGCGCCGCCGACGCCGAAGAGGTTTGCGAGCGCCGTCAGGATCATAAACGGCGGCATGCCGATCGTCGCCGCCGCGACCTGATTCGGGTCGCCGAGCTGGCCGATGAAAAACGTGTCCGCCATATTGTAAATGACGGTGATGATCTGGCTGAGGATAGTAGGCACCGCAAGCGCCGCGATCGCCCGTCCGACCGGCGCGGTCCGGAAAAGCGCCTCCTCGCGCGATAACTGGTTCAAGGGGAAAAGACTCCTTTGCTAAAAAAATCAGGTTTCCGCTGCGCACTCGTCGAGGAAGGCCTCCAACGCGGCGCGGCATTCCTCGCGCCCGAAGAGATAGCTCGTGCCGTGCCCGGCGTTCGGAACGGTGACGAGCCGCTTTTCGCCGCGGCAGGCGGCGTAGTTTTGGCGCGTGAACTCCGGCAGGACGAAGGTGTCGCGCTCGCCGTGGACAAAGAGCACCGGCAGTGTGCTGACCTTCAGGGCATCCAGCGTGGAATAGTCGCGGAAGCCGAAGCCGGCGAGCAGCCGCGCGAAGCCCTCCGCAATGTCCATGACCGGGTGCGGCGGAAGATGGCAGCGGTGCTTCAGGAAATGCACGAACTCATCCTGCGGCGAGGTGAAGCCGCAGTCGGCGATCGCTCCGCGGACGCCGCCCGGCAGCTCGGTGCCGAGCGCCATCAGAACGCTCGTACACCCCATCGAAATGCCGTCGAGCACGATGGTGTGCTCCGGACCGAAGCGGTCGCAGAGATAGCGCGCCCAGTCGCGCACGTCGAAGCGCTCCTTGACGCCGAAGGTGATGTAGCGCCCCTCGCTCTCGCCGTGGGCGCGCTGCCACGGGGCGAGGATGTTCCAGCCGAGGTCGTGGTAGTAGGAAAACACGACGCCGAAGTCCGTGAACGGTCCGCTGCGGTAGCCGTGGACGAGCAGGAGCGTGCCCTTCGCGTCCTCAGCCGGGAGAAAATAGCCCGTGAGCGTGAGCCCGTCGAAGCTGGGGATGGAGACGCGCTCCGGCTTCTGCTCCCGGAACCACGCGCCGCCGTCAAGGATCTCCTGTCGGAACGGTGCGAGCCACTTGCTGTGTCCCGGATCGGGCTCGCGTTCGCGCGGCAGGCGCACGATGCCGAGCAGAAACGCCGCGTAGCCGCCCGCGAGGAGCAGCAGCGCGAGCACCAGTATGATAAGCAGCACGATCGTCATGAGGTAGCCTCCAATGCAGTATTATAATAGTATGCGATAAGAAGGTCGACGCATTTGCCGTAAGTCTGCAAGCCGTCGGACTGGCCGTAGCTTTTCAGAAATCCGGTGTAGACCGCGTCGGAAACCGTGTTGACCGGGGTTTCAAACTGCGCCCAGTAAGCGTTGTTCGCGCGCAGATCGGCGCGCACGCCGTCGCTGAGACGGTCGTAGTTTTCCGCCCAAACGTCATAGTCGGCGCTGTAGAGCGCGTTGCCGAGATAGACGTAAGCCATCAGCGCGGCGGAGTAGCAGTAAACCGCGTCGCCGTTTTCAAGGCACGCCGCCACGGCGCAGAAGTTCGCCTCGTCCTCCGGCGCAACGCCGCGCTGGTGCGCGATCTCGTGCGCGATGGTCGAGGGCACGAATGCCGCCGGCGAGTCCACGTTGATGTTCGCCTCCGCCGTGAAGGGGAAGAAAAAGCCCGTGAAGTTGATGTAGCTCATCGCCCGCGAGAAGAAAAACGGCTTTGCGGCAACATCGTCGCCCGAGAGACAGGGGAAGACCTCCTCCACCGCGTCGTAAAGCAATGCGGAGCGGTCAAAGACGGGGCCCAGATCCTCGGAAAATTCGCCGTTGTCGTCCCGCTGGACAAGTTCGCCGTATTCGTTCACAAGGTCGGTGAACCAGCGCGTCACGGTCTCCAGCTGCGCCGTGCTTGACGGCGCACCGGAAACGCCGCTCGCCGCTTCAAAATCGGTGCCGTAGTAATAAACGCCCCAGAGCAGGCAGAAGCCGCCGTAGATCACGGCGAACGCCATCGCCGCCGTCACGAAAAAGCGGTAGACCGTCCGCCCGCGCTCCCCGCGCCGCCGGATGAGGCGCACGATAAAGGCGGCGAGATACGCCGCCGCCGCGAGCACGGCGAGCACGATGAGCACCTCCGCCATCGAAAACGGCAGCGGGGAGGTCAGGCGGCTGAAAAAGCGGTGCCACGGACGCACAAGCCCGCGGCAGACCGCCGCCATCACCGCCGCATTTCCGCGCAGCGCAAAATAGCCGCCGATCAGAAGCCCGCCCGCGAGCAGAAGACAGTGCCGCACCGGGCAGAGGCGGAACCAGCCGCGAAATGTCAATTTTTTTCTTTTCAGTTCATTCATATTTTAATTATACAAAATCCCGCCGAAAAGAGCAAGGGCAAACGCATATTTTCCGCGCCGGAGCAGAAACTACGGCTGAGCGACATCAATAAAACGCTTTGGAGGATGATCGAGCGATGAAAACGAAAAAGCCCTTTGCGGCTGTCCTTGTGCTCTGCGCTCTGCTCGCTGCGCTGCTGAGCGGCTGCGGCAGTGAGACGCCGGCACCGACCGCGACGCCGATGCCCACCGCCGCGCCCAGCGCGAGCCCGACCCCGGCGGTCACGCCGATGCCGAGCCTCGACCCGGAGAACGGCGAGGTCACGGACGAAGACGGCGTCCTCGGCAACGAGCCGGAGGAGACAAAAATGCCGGATTCCGATATGGGAAAACGCCGCTGAGCAAGGAACAAAAGCGCGCGCCGAAATCGGTGCGCGCTACATACTGTTGTCCAGATCCGGATAGAGACCACAAGATATGCGGTCCGAAAAGAAAGTTGAAAAAAAGATAAAAAATTGCGAAAAAAGGTGTTGACAAATCCGGAAGATGATGGTATATTAACAAAGCTGTCACCTCCGAGGGACTTCACAAGAAACTTGGACAGGTTGCACAGCGGTG
>CAVJGI010000109.1:0-6891 GCA_963649145.1 Ruminococcus bicirculans (ex Wegman et al. 2014)
AATGTTCCCGGCTGGAAACGGCTTATCCCGGCAAAGCTGCCGAATACATTGAGCGTCTGTCCCGGTACATGGCTTCCAACGATAGACACTACGCGAACCATTATGCCACCATCAAGAAGTGGCTGGATGAGGACGGCAAGGGCGGGAGCGCGAGAAACTACACCTACGACGATAATGAGGGAGAATGTCTATGAATCCGATTTTCACGAAAATAATTGATAAAGCTGACGCTGCCACCGCTGTGCTGGACGATTACATCAACCCCGCTGATGGGCTGAAATACTGTGGCAAGTGCCACACGCCGAAAGAAGCCTTTTACCCCGCAGACCTTCAGGCGCAGGGCTTTACCAAGCACCCAGTGATGTGCAAGTGCGCTGCCGAGCGCCGAGAACGGGAAGAATCCGAACGTCGGGAATATGAGCGAATGTCCTACGTGACAATGCTCCGCAATGAGGCATTCCACGATATGCCCGCCGCTGGCTGGCGGTTTGAGACAGCCGCAGTTGCGACACCCCAGCTTGCAAAGGCGAGGGGCTACGCGCAGAACTGGGACGAGTTCAAAAAAGCGGGGATCGGGCTGCTCCTGTTTGGAGATGTCGGCACAGGAAAGTCCTATGCTGCTGGCTGCATTGCCAACGCATTGATTGACCGTTTGGAGTCCGTCCTCTTTGTGGGAATGTCCGATGTGGTCAACCGAATGCAGGGGAATTTTGGTGCTGACCGCGACCATTACATGAAATCGCTTATGCGCCCCGACCTCCTCATACTGGACGATTTGGGAGCAGAGCGTAACACCAGCTTCGGTAAGGAGCGCGTATTCGATGTGGTTGACAAGCGGCTGCTGTCAGGCAAACCCATGATCGTCACGACCAATATTCCGCTTTCCGTTATGAAGCAAGCTGCCAACCTGGATGACCGGCGTATCTTCGACCGCATCTTGGAGGTCTGCGTCCCGATCCGCTTCGACGGAGACAGTTTCCGCAAAAGCACCGCTGCCGATAATCTGAAAAAGGCAGCTCGATTGCTCGGCTGATAAGCCCAAGAAAGGAGCTTTTACATGGAAAATTGCATCGACACCGTTCCGATTCATCTGAAAATGACGCTGACCACCAAAGAGGCGGCAGAATACAGCAATATCGGCATCAACAAGATCGACAGTATGCTGAGAACGCCCAACTGTCCGTTCGTACTTTTCGTTGGCACAAAGAAGCTGGTTAAGCGAAAGGAATTTGAACAGTTCATCAGTGAGAAACTGGTGATATAAGAGGTTCCGAAAAATTTACAAATAGGCGGAGAGTTTTTTCACGCAACGGCTTGAGAAAAAGGACGTTATATGCTATAATTTATGCGTAGTAGTGTGTCCTTTTTCGCAAGCGCGGAAAGGATACAATCTATGGGTAAGAATCTGAAAGGCAAAGAATGTGGTAAGGGTATCTGCCAGAGAAAGGACGGTTTATATTACGCACGGTTCGTAGATAAAACAGGAAAGCGGCATGAGAAGTATCTTCCGACGCTCCCCGAAGCTCGCAACTGGATTGAAGAATCAAAATACGCCGACGCGCACGAGGATGTTTTCGTAGCCACCGATACGACGGTGGATCAATGGTTTGATTTCTGGATTGAGAATATTGTAGGCGATTTAGCCCCTAATACGCTCCGCAATTATCGGGAACGGTATGTTCACAATATTCAGCCGGTCATGGGCAAGATGATGATTGCCAATGTCAAGCCGATGCACTGCAAAAAGGTGTTCATTCAGATGGACGCTGACTATGCGGGTTCCACCATTCGTCAAGCCTATATCACAATGGGAACAATGTTCAAGGCTGCGAAGATGAATGACCTGATTGCCAAGCACCCAATGGACGGTGTGCGGTTTACAAAGCCGGTTCGTGCAACAGACGATATTAAGTTCCTCACCCGTGACGAGCAGCGTGTGTTTCTTGAAACAGCAAAACGCTCCCGTAACTACAACCAATACGCGCTGATCCTTGAAACCGGCTTGCGTACCGGTGAGATGATCGGGTTGACGTGGGATGCGATTGACTTTGAAAAGCGCACGCTCACGGTCAACAAAACACTGGAGTTCCGACACGGTGAAAAGTATTGGCGTGCAGGTCCGCCGAAAACGCAACACAGCTATCGCACCATCCCTTTGACGGATCGGGCTTATGAAATCCTCAAAGGTATTTGGGACAGCCGACCGGAGCAGAAGGAGTCCCCGACGCTGAACAAGACGCTTGATTACATAGACCGGCGCACGGGTGTTTCTTCTCAGCTTGTCATGCGTGACCTTGTTTTTATCAACTGGCGCACAGGAGAGCCAGCGAAGAACAGTTCCTATGATACCCACTTATACAAGCTCTGCGACGAAGCAGGGATCAAACACTTTTGTATGCACGCCCTGCGACATACCTACGCCACGAGAGCGATTGAAAGTGGTATGCAGCCCAAGGTGCTGCAAAAGCTGCTGGGTCATGCCAGTATCAAAACAACAATGGATCGGTATGTTCATGTGACTGCCGAATCGCTGGATTACGCCATCAAGCAGTTTCAGCAAAATGGTGTAGTCTGATGAAATCCAATAAATCCAAATGCGGAAATGGTGTAAAAATGGTGTAACAGCCGAGACGCCGAACGCTGAAACCCCTTGAAAATCAAGGAAAATCGAAGGAGAATGAGTATATATGAAATTAGGTATCGTGGGCTTGCCCAATGTTGGAAAATCTACGCTGTTCAACGCGCTGACGGATGCGGGGGCGGAGAGCGCGAACTATCCGTTCTGCACGATCGAGCCGAATGTCGGCGTTGTTACCGTGCCGGATGAGCGGCTGGAGTGGCTGAGCGCGCTCTATCAGCCGAAGAAGGAGACCCCGGCGGTCATCGAGTTTGTGGACATCGCGGGGCTCGTCCGCGGCGCGAGTAAAGGCGAGGGACTCGGCAACAAGTTCCTCGAAAACATCCGCCGGACGGACGCCATTGTCCACGTTGTCCGCTGCTTTGACGACGAGAACGTCATCCACGTCGAGGGCGGCGCGGACCCGCTGCGCGACATTGAGATCATCGACACGGAGCTCATCTTCGCCGACATGGAGATGGTGGAGCGCCGCGCGGACAAGGCGCGCAAGGCGGGCAAGGGCGGCGACAAGAGCTTCCTGCACGAGGCGGCGCTGATGGAGGCGCTGCTCGCGCACTTGAACGAGGGCAAGAGCGCCCGCAGCTTCGAGTGCAGCGACGAGGACGCCGCGCTCATCGCGGAGAGTGACCTGCTGACGACGAAGCCCGTCATCTATGCCTGCAACATGGACGAGGACGGCTTCAGCGACTATGAAAATAACGGCTACTTCCAGTCCGTGCGCGCCCTTGCGGAAAAGGAGGGCAGCCAGACGCTGCCGGTCTGCGCCAAATTCGAGGCGGAGATGGCGCAGCTGGAGCCGGACGAGCGCGAGCTGTTTATGTCCGAGCTCGGCATGACGGAGGGCGGTCTCGCCCGCCTCATCCGCTGCTCTTACAGCCTGCTGGGGCTCATCTCCTTCCTGACCTGCGGACCCGACGAGTGCCGCGCGTGGACCATCCGCCGCGGGACCAAGGCGCCGCAGGCGGCGGGCAAGATCCACTCCGACATCGAGCGCGGCTTCATCCGCGCCGAGATCGTCGCCTTCGACGACCTCAAAGCCTGCGGCAGCATGGCGGCGGCGAAGGAAAAGGGCCTCGTCCGCGCCGAGGGCAAGGACTACGTGATGCAGGACGGAGACGTCACTTACTTCCGCTTCAACGTCTGACGCGGGCGATCCGGCGCGTCGGACTTAAAAAGATAGAGAGAAGCCACCAAACCGACTCGGACTGAGAAAGGGGGAATACCATGCCTTTCATTTTCGAACTTACCGTTCAAGGCTTTCGCGCGCTCCCGACCGAGCCTCTTGAGAGCATTTTGTCCTTTTTCCTGCCCTTTGCCATCTTCTTTGTGTTCGGCTTGACCGCCAAGCCGTGGAACAAGACGGCGATCGGCTGCCCCATCGTGCTCGGCGCGCTCCATATCATTTGCGAGATTCTCGTCAGCTATGTCATCCAGAGCATGGCGGGCATCATCTTTGCCCAGATCGGGCTTTTTGCCCTTCCCGCCGCGCTCGGCGGAGGACTTGCGCTGCTCATCCGCGCCGTGCGGAAGAATCGGAAAAAGACTGCAAAAGCATAAAAACCAAAAAGGAGGGAGCGCCTTGAAAACCCGGATCGAACTGCTGGACCTTTGGCGCTCCCTCTGCGTTTTTCTTATGCTCGGCTACCATCTGCTCTATGACCTCGCGGCGTTCGGCTATCTGGACGCCGCGGTGATGAGCTCGCTTGCGCTCGGCGCCGTGCGCGTCTTCGGCGGCGGGAGCTTTATCCTCATCTCCGGCGCGGCTCTGTGCTTTTCCGCCCAGCCGCTGCGCCGGGGATTTTTCCTGCTCTGCGTCGGCGCGGCGGTGACGGCGGCGACGGCGGCGTTCGGTTATCCCGCGGCGTTCGGCGTGCTGGAGCTGCTCGGTGTGTGCCAGATGGTGTTCGGAGCGCTCCGCCCGCGCTTGGAGCGCGCGAGGCTGCCGTATCTCGCGGCTGCTGTCGCGCTCGCCTTCGCCCTCACGGCGGCGCTCACCGCGCGCGTCACGGTGCCGTGGCGCTGGCTTTACCCGCTGGGGCTTAAGTATCCGGGCTTTTATTCCTCGGATTATTACCCGCTTTTCCCGTGGGCGTTTCTCTTTCTGCTGGGCTTCTGCCTCGGACGGCGGATGGCGGCGCGGCGGGGGGCGCTGCCGCTGCTCTCCGCGCATTTTCCGCCCGCGCTGACCTTCGCGGGGCGGCACAGTCTCCTCATCTATCTCGTCCACCAGCCGCTTTTCTGGGGCGTGCTCACGCTGCTGCAAAAAATGGCATAAAATGGGGAAAAGGCTGTTTACAACGCCCCGATATCGGAGTAAAATGGGGCACAGAGACAGTAGAGAGGGAGGAACCGCCTTATGAAGCGAAAAATTCTCGCCGCTGTGCTGGTTTTCGGCATGGCGGCTTCTTTCTGCGCCGCACCGGTGCAGGCGCTGGAGCCGAAGCCCGCCGTTTCGGAGGCTTACGCGGCGAGCGAATACTACGATCACCTCACCGCCGTGGAACTCAGCGGCGACTGGCGGCGCGACCTTGTCGCCGTGGCGCTCAGTCAGGTGGGATACCATGAGGGCTGGTCCAAGGAGGACTACGGCGGCGGCAGCGCGACGGCGTGGGGCAACTTCATCGAGTACGGCAGCGTTTACGGCGGGCTGGACGCGGAGTGGTGCGCCATGTTCGTCTCGTGGTGCGCGCGGCAGGCGCAGCTGCCCTATTACGCCGTCGGCAACGCGGCGCGCGCCGCGTCGGACGGCGCGGGCGGCACCGGCAGCTACTGGTTCCACGTATATAAAGCGTGGCCCGATTATTACACGCCGAAGGCGGGCGACCTCGTGTTTTTCACGAGCGACGGCTATTATTCCAACCACGTCGGCATCGCCGTGAAGGTGACGGAGACGGAGCTCTGGACCGTGGAGGGCAACGCGCTGAACGCTGTGCGGCTGCGCCGCTACGCGCTGGACAGCGAGGCGATCTTGCACTACGGCGTCTATCTCTGGGACGAGGGGATCGAGACCGAGCTGCCCGCCGCGACGAAGCTGGAGTTCGTCAACACGGACGGGGACTACGCCCTCCTGCCGGACAGCGACAGCCAGCGCTACAGCTTCGAGACGCTCTGGGCGGTCCACGGTCGCGTCTGCGCGCTGCCGACGAACCCCTATGAGAGCGAGGGCTTCACCTTCGCGGGCTTCCGCGTGCAGCGCACGGAGGATGGGCGCTGGCTCTGCGCCGACGGCGCATGGCGCGGCGCGGAGGAGCGCCAAGTGGCGAACGCGGCGCTCTATCTTCTGCCGACAAATTCCGCCCCGCGCGCCGAGGGCTGGCTCACGGAGGGGACCGTTCTGCGGCTTTACGCCGTATGGAAGGACGATTCCGGCACGCTCACGGAGGACAGCGCCGCCGCGCGCGCCCTCGCCTGCGACGCGGAGGGCTGGCATAATCCCTTTGCCGACCTCGGCGAGCGCGACTGGTATTATGAGACGGTCCGCGCCGCCGTGCGCGCCGGGCTTCTGGACGGCGGCGAGACGCTCGCGGCGGGGGAGAACATCACGCGCGGCGCGTTCATCACGCTGCTCTGGCGGCTCTCCGGCGCGCCGGAGAGCGACGCGGCGCTGCCCTTTGTGGACGTCGCGCCGGGCGACGGCTGCTTCGCCGCGGTCCGCTGGGCTTACGGCGTCGGGCTTACCGGCGGTGTCAGCGAGACGCGCTTTGCGCCGGACGCGCCGCTCAGCCGCGAGCAGGCGGCAACGCTGCTCCACCGGCTGCTGCAAGACGGGGAGGAGGTCCCCGATGAGACGGAGACCGAGCTCCCGGACGAGACCGGAGACACCGAGACCCCCGCGGATGCCGAAGTCGGGGAGGAGACCGGTGAGGAGACCGAACCGGAGACGCCCGCTTTCACCGACGCGGACGCGGTCAGCGACTGGGCGCGCGAGGCAGTGGAATGGGCCGCCGCCGCCGGGCTCCTCCGCGGCGTCCTCACAGCCGACGGCAGCACCGAGGCGCAGCCGCAGAGCCGCCTCACCCGCGCACAGGGCATCGTTCTGGCGTGGCGCGTGAGGGAGTTCCTTTCCTGAAACAAAAAAACCGGGACACGCAGAAGCGTGTCCCGGTCAGATTGTCAAAAAACTCCTGCGAGTCGCGATTTTAAAGGCTCCCCTGTGCAAGGGGAGCTGGCATGCTATCATCTGAAGTGCAACCCACCGAAAAAAGCGGGACAATACGCCTTCCAAAGTGTATAATGTAGATACCACTCAAAAA
>CAVJGI010000110.1:0-6829 GCA_963649145.1 Ruminococcus bicirculans (ex Wegman et al. 2014)
CCCTTAACCGCGCCTTTGCTTACTTTCCCCGCGAGGGGAAAGTAAGTCGCGTCCCGCGGACGCGAAACAAATCAAATTCGCGCCAAAGGCGCATTCAAATTTAAAACCCCTCGCCCTTGCGGGCGAGAAACCCCGCATTTAATTTTTATGAATATTCACGAAAATCGTGAATATTCTTTGTGAAAAATAAGCGTCCGTTTTTCATTGTAAGAACGGGCGCTTTGCGTTATAATGGGGAGACAGCAAGAATTATCGCCCCGCGGAGAGAGCGGGGCTTCGTTTTGTTTGAACGGGGAAAAGGGGTTCAATATCGTTTGAGTATTCTGGAACAGGTCCGCTGCTCGGCGGACGTTAAGGCGCTGCCGCGCGAGGCGCTGCCCCAGCTCTGCGCGGAGCTGCGCGAAAAGATCATAGCGGGCGTTTCCGAGACGGGCGGCCACCTCGCCTCCAGCCTTGGGGCGGTCGAGCTCACCGTGGCGCTCCACCGCGTTTATGACACGGCGCGCGACCGCGTCGTGTTCGATGTGGGTCACCAGTGCTATGCCCACAAGCTGCTCACCGGGCGGCAGGAGGCGTTTTCCACCCTGCGGCAGTTCGGCGGGCTCTCTGGTTTCCCGAAGCCCTGCGAGGCTCCGGACGACGCCGCGATCGCGGGACATGCCTCCACCTCCATCTCCAACGCGCTCGGCATGGCGCGGGCGCGGACCATCCTCGGCGGGGACTACGACGTCTGCGCCGTCATCGGCGACGGCGCGATGACCGGCGGGCTCGCCTATGAGGGCCTTGCCGACTGCGGCGAGAGCGGGGAGCCCATCGTCGTTGTGCTGAACGACAACGCGATGAGCATCAGCGAGAGCGTCGGCGGCTTTGCGCGCATGCTCGCAAAAATGCGCGTCCGCCCCGGCTATCTCGCCTTCAAGCGCGCCTATCGGCGCACGATCGGGAAATATGCACACGTTTACCGCGCCATCCACCGCGTCAAGGAGTGGGTGAAGGACCTCGTGCTGCCGGATAATCTCTTCGAGGAGATGGGCTTTTATTATCTCGGTCCCATCGACGGTCACGACATCCGCACCGTGAGCCGCACGCTGCAATACGCGCGCGAGCTGCGCATCCCGGTGCTGGTCCATGTGCGCACGGTCAAGGGCCGCGGCTACGCGCCCGCCGAGCGCAGCCCGGACGTTTATCACGGCGTCTCCCCCTTCGACCCGGAGCAGGGCATCCGCCGCGCGGAGAAGCAGGACTTTTCCGCCGTTTTCGGCGAGGCGCTGCGCGCGGAGGCGGAGGCGGACGGGCGCATCGTCGCCATCACAGCGGCGATGGCGGACGGCACGGGACTCACGCGCTTTGCCCAGCAGTTCCCGAAGCGCTTTTTCGACGTCGGCATCGCGGAGGGACACGCCGTGTCCCTCGCCGCCGGCATGTCGCGGCAGGGGCTGCGCCCCGTCGCGGCGATCTATTCGAGCTTTCTCCAGCGCGCCTTCGATATGCTCATCCACGACGTCTCGCTGAGCGGCGAGAGCGTCGTGCTCGCGGTGGACCGCGCGGGGCTCGTCGGCGCGGACGGGGAGACCCATCAGGGCAGCTTCGACGTCGGCTATCTCTGTCAGGTGCCGGGGCTGCGGCTCTGGTCGCCGGCGAATTTCGCCGAGCTGCGGAGCATGCTCGCCCGCGCGCTGCGGACGCCGGGACCGACCGCGCTGCGCTACCCCCGCGGCGGCGAGGGCGCGTTCCGGGAGGACACCTCCGCGCAGGACGCCGCGCTGGTCCGGCCGGGACGGGACGCCGTGATCGTCACCTACGGCGTGCTCGTGAACGAGGCGCTCGCGGCTGCGGAGGAGCTTGAAAAACAGGGCGTTTCCGCCGCAGTTTTGAAGCTGAACCGGCTCGATGCGCCGGATTTTGATCTGATTTGCAGGACCGCCGCGGAGACGGGCGCGGTGCTCGCCGCGGAGGAAACGGCGGAGGCGGGCTGCGTCGGAACGCGCATTTTAGCGGAAATGGCGCGCCGCGGCATCGCCGCAAAAGCCGCGCTGCGCAATCTGGGCAGCGGCGTCGTCCCGCAGGGAACGGTGCCGGAGCTGCGCGCGATGCTCGGACTGGACGCCGCGGGCCTCGCGGCGGCGGTGCGGGCGCTTTTGGGAGAGGATAAGGCATGAAAAAAATCAGACTCGACCAGCTCCTCGTGGACAAGGGCTACGCCCAGTCCCGCGAGCGGGCGAAGATCACGATCATGGAGGGCAACGTGTTCGTCGACGGTCAGCGCGTCGACAAGCCCGGCACCGCCGTGGACCCGGAAAAGCCGCTGGAGGTCCGCGGCGCGCAGCTCGCTTACGTTTCGCGCGGCGGGTTGAAGCTGGAGAAGGCGCTCGAAGTGTTCCCCGTGGACCCCGCGGGCAAGACATGCATCGACTGCGGCGCATCCACCGGCGGCTTCACGGACCTGCTGCTCCAGCGCGGCGCGGCGAAGGTCTACGCCGTCGACGTCGGCTACGGTCAGCTCGCGTGGAAGCTCCGGAGCGACGCGCGCGTCGTGAATTTGGAGCGCACAAACCTCCGCTATGTCACGCGCGAGCAGATCCCGGAGATGCTGGACCTCGGCGTCTGCGACGTGTCGTTTATCTCCATCCGGCTCATATTGCCCGCGGTCTGCGCGCTGCTGAAGGACGGCACCGACATGCTCTGCCTCATCAAGCCCCAGTTCGAGGCGGGGCGCGAGAAGGTCGGCAAAAAGGGCGTCGTGCGCAACGCCGCCGTCCACCGCGAGGTGCTGGACAGCTACATGGCGCACTTCCCGGAGGCGGGCTTCACGCCGATGGGACTGGATTTTTCGCCCATCCGCGGTCCGGAGGGGAACATCGAGTTCCTCGTCTGGCTGAAAAAAGGGACCTTCGAGTCCCCGCTGATAGACCCCGCCGCCGTGGTCGCCGCGGCGCATGACGCATTCAAGGAGAAAGAGAAATGAAACGGATCATCCTGTGCCCGAACCCCTATAAGGACGCCGGTCTCACCTTCACGGCGGAGGTCCGGCGCATGCTGCTCGGCGAGGGCTTTGAGGTGTGCGTCTGCCCAGAATATCTGGACGGCGACCCCGCGGAGACGGAGCCCGCCGCGGTCGAATGCTGCGAGCTCGCCGACGCGCTGCCGGGCGCGGAGCTCGTCGTCTCCCTCGGCGGCGACGGTACTATTATGCACACGGCGCGGCGGCTCATTGGGCACCGCATCCCCATCATCGGTGTCAACCTCGGCACGGTCGGCTTCCTCGCGGAGCTTGAGCGCGGCGAGATCGAAAAGCTCATTCCCGCCGCCCACGGAAAATTCGTCATCAGCCCGCGTATGATGCTGAAGGTGGAGGTCCTGCGCGGCGGAAAGACCGTGTTCTCCAACTACGCGATGAACGACGTGTTCCTCCACGGCTTCGTCCAGATGATCCACCTCACCGCGCGAAGCGACGGGCGGCGCATGCTGGAGTTTTCCGGCGACGGCATCGTCATCGCCTCGCCGACGGGCTCGACGGCTTACTCCATGTCCGCCGGCGGTCCCCTCGTGGAGCCGGAGGCAGAGAACCTGATCGTGACGCCCATCTGCGCCCACGCGCTCGCTGCGCGCAGCTTCGTGCTCGCGCCGGAGCGGATCGTCACCGTCGCGGTGACGGACCTGCGCGGCAAGGCGATGCTGAGTGCGGACGGCGGCAGCTTCGACATTTTAGACGGCGACGTTCTGCGCGTGCAGAAATCCGAGCACCGGACGCTCATCGCCCGCGTCGGCGACAAGGCGTTTTACGATATCGTATTTGAAAAACTGGGAGGCAGGAAGTGAAATGAAATCTCTGCGGCAGGAAAAAATTCTGGAGATCATCGCGCGCGAGCACATCGAGACCCAGAACCAGCTTATGGAGGCGCTGCTGCGCGAGGGCGTGCGCAGCACGCAGGCGACGCTCAGCCGCGACATCCGGGATCTGCACCTCGTGAAGGAGCAGTCCCCGGACGGCGTTTACTGCTACGCCGCCGCGAGCCGCGACAGCGGCTTTGACCACGATTCGCGCCTGCGCAAAATTTTCCGCGAGAGCGTGGTGGATTACGCCGTGGCGCAGAACCTCATCGTCATCAAAACGCTGCCGGGGCTCGCGAACGCCGCCTGCTCCACGCTCGACAGCATGGACATCCCGCACCTTGTCGGGTCCCTCGCCGGCGACGACACCGCGTTCGTCGCGATGAAGGACAACGCCGCTGCGGAGCGCTTCTGCAGCGAGATCGAAAAGCTGCTTTGAGCGCGGGGAGACGCCTATGATCTCGGAACTGCACATTGAAAATATCGCGGTCATCGAGCGGGCGGACATCGCCTTCGGCGCGGGCTTCAACGTTCTGACCGGCGAGACCGGCGCGGGCAAGAGCATCGTCATCGATTCCATCGACGCGGTGCTCGGCGGCCGCGTGTCGCGCGAGCTCGTGCGCGCCGGGGCGGAAAAGGCGCTCGTGAACGCCGTGTTCACGGACGTGGACGTTTCCGACTGGCTCGCGGAGAACGACCTCGACGCGGAGGAGGAGCTCATTTTGCAGCGCCGCATCAGCGCGGACGGCAAGAGCGCCTGCCGCGTCAACGGCGCGGCGGTGACGGTCCAGCAGCTCCGCGCGCTCGGCGCGCTGCTGCTCGATATCCATGGACAAAATGACGGTCGCCAGCTGCTCGACGAGGCGCGCCACCTCGATTATCTCGACCGCTTCGCCGGGGAGACGGCGGCACTGGACGCTTACCGCGCGGCATATGAGGCTTATCGCGGCGTAAAGCGAGAGATGGACCGGCTCCGGATGGATGAGCTCGAAAAGGAGCGGCTCACGGACCGCCTTTCCGCGGAGATCGAGGAGCTCGAAAAGGCGAAGCTCGCCCCCGGCGAGGAGGCGGAGCTGGAGAGTCGGCAGGGGCTTATGAAAAACGCCGTCCGTCTCACGGAGGCGCTGGAGGGCGCTTACGGCGCGCTTTACGAAGCCGACGAGAGCGCGCTTGGTCTCGTGGCGGACGCGGAGCGCTTCACCGCGGCGGCGGCTGCGATGGCGCCGGAGCTGGAGGAGGCGGCGAAGAGCATCTCCGAGGCGCGATTTTTGCTGACGGACGCCGCCGAGCGCATCGGCGACCTGCGCGACGGGCTGAATTTCTCCGAGGAGGAATTTGACCGCGTGGAGACCCGTCTTGCGCTGCTGCGCCGGCTGGAGCGGAAATATAATACGAATGAAGCCGGGCTCGCCGAGCGGCTGGACGCCGACCGCGTGCGGCTTTCGGAGATCGAGTCGGCGGACGATCTGCTCGTCCAGCTCGAACGCGAGACAGCGCGGGCAAGGTCCGCCGTGCTCGCCGCGGGCAAAACGCTGACGGAGCGGCGGCGCGCGGCGGGCAGCGCGCTTGCGAAGCGCATCGAGGCGGAGCTGCGCTATCTCAGCATGCCCTCTGCGCGCTTTTGCGTGGAGATCGCGCCGAGCGAGAGCGCAGACGGCTTCGACGCCACGGGCTGCGACCGCGTGCGCTTTCTCATGAGCGCGAACGCCGGGGAAGCGCCGGGGCGCATCGCCCGCATCGCCTCCGGCGGCGAGCTGAGCCGCATCATGCTCGCCATGAAGTGCGTCTTCGCGGAGCACGACCGGGTGCAGAGCATGGTCTTCGACGAGATCGACACCGGTGTCTCCGGCGTCGCGGCGCAGCGCGTCGCGGAAAAAATGGGCGAGCTCAGCCGCAGCCGTCAGGTGCTCTGTATCACCCATCTGCCCCAGATCGCGGCGATGGCGGACACGCATTTTTCCATCAGCAAGGCGGAAAAGGCGGGGCGGACTTACACGACCGTGACGCCGCTGGACCGCGAAGGCCGCCTGCGCGAGCTCGCGCGGCTCTACGGCGGCGATAAAGTAACGGAGACCACCCTGCGCGCCGCGGCGGAGCAGCTCGCCGCCGCGGAGGACTTTAAAAATTCGGGAAAGTGAGGGAAGAGAAAAAATGACGATCGACCGAAAGCAAATGAAGGCGGAGGCGCGCCTCGCCATGCGCGAGCACCGTCCCAGCATCTACCTGATGGCGATGATCTACGCCGTCATTCTCTATGTCCTCGGCTCGCTGGGCGTGCGGCTCCAGCTGCCGGGGATCACGGTGGACCAGCTGATCGCGATCAGCTCCGGGGCGATGAGCGAGGAGGAGATCCTGCGCATCGCGTCCCAACTCGGCACGCCCGGCGTGCCTGCTACGCTGCTGCGCATTGCGATCAATCTGATGGAGATGGTCCTCGGCGCGGGCTTTGCGCTCGTCTGCCTGAACGTATCGCGCCGCCTGCCTGCCACGGCGGGGACGCTGTTCGACGGCTTCGGGCTCTTCTTCCGCGTGATCTGGCTGGAGATTTTGATGGCGATCTTCGTGTTCCTCTGGTCCCTGCTGCTCATCGTGCCGGGCATCATCGCGGGCTATCGCTACCGCTTCGCGCTCTATATCCTGCTCGACGATCCGAGCAAGGGGGCGCTGCAATGTATCCGCGAGAGCAAGGAGCTGACTTACGGGCATAAGGGCGAGCTTTTCGTGCTGGACCTCAGCTTCCTTGGCTGGAGTCTCCTCAGTGCCATTCCCTTTGTCAGCATCTATACCCGGCCTTATATGACCGTCACGGATGTCAATTTTTACCGCGCGATCTTGGGAGAGAGCGGTGCCGCGGACGGGGCTGTCTGGGAGAGCTGAAAATTTTCTCGCCCCAAGGGCGAGGGGATTTGAATATTGAATGCGCCTTTGGCGCAAATTTAATAAGTTTCGCGCCGTAGGCGCGACTTACTTTACCCCTCGCGGGGAAAGTAAGCAAAGG
>CAVJGI010000111.1:0-6809 GCA_963649145.1 Ruminococcus bicirculans (ex Wegman et al. 2014)
CTTTCCGCAGCAGTCCCTCCGTCTGCCGCTGCGCGGCAGCCACCTCCCCTTACACAGGGGAGGCTTTAAAAGGTTGCGTCCTACGGACGCGAAACCTATTAAATTTGCGCCAAAGGCGCGTTCAACTTCAAAAACCAAAATCCCCGCCGCGTCCCACAAAAAAGCACACGCGGCGGGAAAAAAGCTCACTTCTTGGACCGCTTGTCCGAGTGGACGGCAAGCTTCGTGCCGACGGTCTGGAACACCTGAACGAGCACGATCAGGAGCACGACGGCGGCGAGCATGATGAGATATTTATAGCGGTAATAGCCATAGTTGATGGCAATCTTGCCGAGACCGCCGCCGCCGATGATGCCGCTCATGGCGGAGTAGCCGAGGATGGTAGTAATGGCGGTCGTGGCGTTGGAGAGCAGGGACGGAACACTCTCCGGGATAAGGACCTTGACGATGATCTGGACCGGGGACGCGCCCATGCTCTGCGCCATTTCGATGGTGTTTGGGCTCACCTCGCGCAGGCTCGTCTCCACGAGACGGGCGACGAAGGGGAACGCCGCGATGACGAGCGGCACGATGCTCGCCGGGGTACCGACGACGGTGCCGACGATGAGGCGCGTCAGCGGGAAGACGAGGATCATCAGGATCAGAAACGGCACCGAGCGCAGCAGGTTGATGATCACATTCAGCACCTGAAGCAGCCACGCCGGAAGCGGGAGAATGCCGTCCTTTTCGCCGACGACGAGCAGCACGCCGAGGGGCAGGCCGATGACGATGGCAAACGCCGTAGCAAGCACGGTGACATAGACAGTCTCCCAGATGGAGACCGGAAACTCCGAGGCGATGATGCGCCACGCCTCGCTCAGCGACTCCGGGGAAAAGAGATCATGAAACATGCGCGGTCACCTCCTCTGCTGCAACGTCCTTCGCGCGGGTCAGGTATGCGACGGCGGTCTCCACCGCGGCGTCATCGTCCGGGACGCCGAGGAGCATGGAGCCGTAAATCTTGCCGCCGATGCTCTTGGTAGAGGCGTAAGCGATGTTCGCCTCCACGCCCTTCTCCACCGCCATACGCGCGATGACGGGCGAGCCGGTCGCCTCCGCGCCGTTGAAGACCACGCGGATGAAGCGCTGGCCGGGTGCGCCGGCGACGAGCGTGTCCGCGTCGCCCTCCGGGAACACGAGCCGCCGCGCCGCGGCGCTCTTCGGCGCGGAAAAAACCTCCGTGACCTCGCCCTGCTCGACGACGCAGCCGCCGTCCAGGATCGCGAGGTGGCGGCAAGTGCTCTCCACGACGCTCATCTGGTGGGTGATGATGACGACGGTGATGCCGGTCTTCTCGTTGATGGAGCGCACGAGCTCCAGAATGGAGTTCGTCGTGTTCGGGTCGAGCGCGCTCGTCGCCTCGTCGCAGAGGAGGACCTTCGGGTCCGTCGCGAGCGCGCGGGCGATGGCGACGCGCTGCTGCTGGCCACCGGAGAGCTGCGCCGGGTAAGCGCGCGCTTTGTCGCCGAGACCGACGGTCTCCAGCAGCTCCTGCGCGCGGCGGCGCGCGTCCGCCTTGCTCCAGCCGGCGAGCTCCAGCGGGAAGCAGACGTTTTTGAGGCAATTGCGCTGCATCAGAAGGTTGAAGCCCTGAAACACCATGGTGATGCCCCGGCGCGCCTTCCGCAGCTCTGCGGGGCTGAGCGCGCCCATATCGACGCCGTCGATGATGACTTTGCCGCTTTCGGGCCGCTCCAGCATATTGATGCAGCGGACGAGGGTGCTCTTGCCCGCGCCGCTCATGCCGATGATGCCGAAAATGTCCCCGTCCGGGATGGAGATGGAGACATCATTCAGCGCCTGCACCGTGCCCTCGGCTGTGTTGAAGTGC
This sequence comes from Ruminococcus bicirculans (ex Wegman et al. 2014), assembly GCA_963649145.1. Lineage (GTDB taxonomy): Bacteria > Bacillota > Clostridia > Oscillospirales > Oscillospiraceae > SVKR01. The sequence goes on from CAVJGI010000111.1 coordinate 1,871, forward strand.
TTGGATACGTGTTGGATCTCGATCATTTTGCCGCCTCCGCTCTTTTGCCCGGAGGAGCGCGGTCAGCTCCTCCGGGCGTTTTTATTTAATGTATGCGAGGGTGGGTCTAATTACTTGGTGATGGCGTCGAGGCTGGTCTGCTTGCCGGCGTAGATGCCGAGGGGCTCGACGTGGATCGCGCCGACGGAGACGATGTGGGTACCGTTCTGGGCGTTGAAGTCATCGAGATACGGGGTGTGCTGGAAGAAGTTGGCGTCGACCTCGCCGCTCTCCACGACGTTGTTCGGCTGGACGTAATCGGTGAACTCCTTGATGTCGAGGGTGATGTCCTTCGCGGCGAGGATCTCCTTGGCGACGGCGAGGATCTCGGCATGCGGGGTGGGAGACGCGGCGACGGAGACGGTCTCGCCGGCGAGCGCGGCGTAGTCAACGCTGGAATCGTAGCCGTCGGTCGGGTTCTCGACGACGGAGACGACCGCGCCGTCATAGGTCTCGTTGATGAAGTCGACGACCTGCTGGCTGTCCAGCGCCGCCTTCAGTGCCTTGATGAGGTCGGAGTTCTCGTTGCCCTCCTTGACGGCGAGGATGTTGCCGTAAGCGGAAGCGGAGCCTTCGATGGCGAGCGCGTCCTTGGCGGGATTCAGACCGGCGCCGATGGCGTAGTTGGAGTTGATAACGGCGTAATCAACATCCTGACGGACGTTCGGCAGCTGGGCAGCCTCGACTTCCTTGAACTCGATGTTGTACGGGTTCTCGGCGATGTCGATGACGGTGGCGGTGATGCCGGCGCCGTCCTTGAGCTTGATGTAGCCCTTGTCCTCAAGCAGAAGCAGGGCGCGGGCTTCGTTCGTGGTGTCATTCGGGACGGCGATGGTGATGGCGTTCTTTTCGGTCTTGCCGCAGGCGCTGAAGGACAGGACGGCACCGAGCGTAAGGACGCCGGCGAGCAGGATGGAAGTCAGCTTTTTCATTTTGTGGTTCTCCTTTTCAAATTTTTTTAATTTCTTTTGACTCATTCCAAAAAAATAACCGGGAGGACCCGATCTGGGTCTCCCGGTTTTGGACTGATTTGATGATGACGTGCAGCCCTTAGGCGGCGCAGTCAGTCCCTTCGGCGGAGATCGGATCGGAGACACGGCAAGTCAGGCACATGCGGCACATGCACATGTACATCATCATCATATCCATCATGACGAACGCAGACTTTTTCATTCTCCGGTTTTCTCCTTTCCTCGAAGGTGGGCTTTGCTTTTGACGCTGAAATCATAACACCGGAAAACCCAGTTTGTCAATCGGCAAAAAGACACAGATTCCATAAAAATCCCTGCCCCGTCCCGACAAACTGCACAAAATTCACGCTCAGACGATGATCTCCACGCCGGGGTGCTGGTTCACGATGAACACGTCGCGGTGCTCGCCGCCGAACTCGCCGTCGCGCGTCCATGCGATGGGCTCGTCAAACATGATGCGGACCTCGCGGCTTTTCAGGAAGAGGATATTGGGTCCGGAAAAGTCCGCCGAGAGCGCTGAGCTGATGATGTCGCCGAGCTCGATGACGTCGAGCGGGTTGCGGACGAGCAGCACCTCGAACATGCCGTCCGAGAGGTCGACCATGCCGTCGTGGAGCTTCACGAGACCGGCGACGGAGGTGGAATTTGTCACCGCGCCGAAGATAAAATCGTCCTCCACGGTCCCGCCGTCATACTCCACGATCGCGCGGTGGGGCACGACCTTGCTGAGACGGCGCATGCCTTCGAGCATATATGCCATGTGGCCGAGCGTCTGCTTGCGCTCCTGCGGCGTGGCGTAGCTGACCTCCGTGAACGCGCCGAAGGCGGCGACATAGGTGAAGAAATCGTCCGTTCCGAAGCGTCCGATGTCGAAGGGCAGGGGCTTTCCGGCGAGGATCTGCTTCGCCGCCTCAACGGGCTTGCCCGAAAGATGCAGCGTGCGTGCGACGTCGTTCGCGGTGCCGAGCGGGATATAGCCGATGGGACGCTTCTGCTCCGCGCGCATCATGCCGGCACAGACTTCGCTCAGCGTCCCGTCCCCGCCGAGGCAGACGATCAAGTCGTAATGATCCACATTCTGCCGCACGAGCTCCGGCGCTTCACCGGCGCGGCCCGTAAAATAAACCGTCGGCAGCCAACCGCCGGCACAGAAAACCTGAAGCACGCTTCCGAGGACCGCCTTGTAGCCGCTTTTCCCGGCATTCGGGTTCACCAGAAGCATCATCCGTTTATCCATAATGCGATAAAAGCCTCCCGTTACCGCAGGGCTCTCTCCTCCCCGCGGCGCAGTGTCAAGCTCCGCCATTATATCACAGGCAATGTGTGAATTTCAAGTGAACAGACTGTTAAAGTTTCACATTTCCTTGCGTTCGGCGGCAAAGCGTGGTAGAATGGTGACTCATCAAAGGCAAAGGAGCTTTTTACAAAATGAAAAAGATCATGAGCATTCTCTGCGCCGCGGCGCTGCTGCTGGCGTGTCTCGCCGGCTGCGGCAGCGGAAAGACCGACCCGGCGGAGACCGAGACCCCGACCGAGAGCGCCGAGCCCACCGAGACCCCGGACGCGACCGAGACGCCTGCGGAAACCGCCGCCCCCACCCGCTCCCGCGAGGAAGCCTACGCCGACTACGCGGCGGGCACCGTCGTCGCGACCGTGAACGGCACGGACGTGACTTGGGACAGCTTTTTCGGCGCGGCGTATCAGTATATCCTGACGCTTCAGAATAACTACGGCATCACGGACCTCTCCGCCGAGCTCACTGAGGGCTACACGATGGAGCAGTGGGTGATCGACTGCGCGAAGGATTATCTCAGCCAGATCGTCGTCATCAACGAAAAGGCGGCGGAGCTCGGCATTTCCGTCACGGACGAAGAGCTCGCGGACATCGCCGAGGATCTCCAGACCTACGCCGACACCTATGTCGAGGGCGACGTGGACAAGCTGCTGAGCGACAACGGCATGACCGAGGACTTTTATTACACGCAGGTGACGGCATCGCTGCTCTATAACAAGATGTTTGAGCACTTCTACGGCGAGGACGGCGCGGACCTCAGCGACGAGGACGCGATCAGCTACGCGAAGGACGCCGGGTATCTCCACGCCAAGCATATCCTGCTCAAGACCGTGGACGACAGCCGCCAGCCGCTCGACGACGAGACGATCGCCGCCAAGCGCGCGCAGGCGGAGGAGCTGCTCGCGGAGCTGAAGAACTGCCCCGCCGACGAGCTGGAGGCAAAGTTCGACGCGCTCATCGAGGAATACAGCGAGGATTACACCCCCGGCTACTATCCGGACGGCTACTATTTCCAAGAGGGCACGATGGTCGACGCGTTCTATAACGCGGCGCTCGCGCTCGACGAGGGCGCGGTGTCCGAGATCGTGGAGAGCGAGTTCGGCTACCACATCCTCTTCCACCCCGCCTTCGGCGCTGACCACGTGTTCACCTACGACAGCTCCTACCAGCCCGTGACGCTCCGCGCCGCGGCAGCGGACGCGCTCTTCTCCAATATGTCCGAGGAGTGGTTCTCCGCCGCGGAATTCACCTTCAAGCTGGAGTTCGAGAGCTTCTCGCTTGTGGATCTCTTCGCGGTCGAGGAGTGAGAACTGACAAAGCGAAAATAAGAGCGGGCGGCTTTCGAGCCGCCCGCTCCTTTTTCTTGCTTCAAAACCCCAGCTTTTGCAGAACGCGGCTGAAGATGACAGCTTCCTCCGCGCGGGTGATCGCGCGCTCGCCGTCAAAGGTGCCGTCTTCGTCCGTCCCGAAGAGGACGCCCGCAGCATAAAACGCTGCGATCATTCGTCCGAGGTCCGTATCTGTATCCACGTCCGGGATCGTTGTTTCCGGCAGTTCCTCCGGAAACAGCTCCTCCGGTACCGCGGAATAGAGCAGAGAAATGAACGCCGCGCGCGTAATCGGCGTTTTGTAATCCCGGCTTCCCTCAAATGTGTCATACAGACCGAATGCCGGTGCGTATATACCCGTATAGAAAATGTAATCCATCTTGTCTGCATTGGAAGGGGTTATATATCCGTCATCCATCTCGAAAAGTACATGATGGAGCATACTCACGTCCCGGACTGCCGGATCAAATGTGAAGGTCCGCTCCGGATAGAAAAAGGGCGATTTTCCGTAGTGATCCGTATCGATCCGAGAATGCACCGGGTCCTCGATCAAGCAGAGGGGGGAGTTGTACTTTGCGCAGTGCTCCACCGCATCATAAAACCAGTCGTCCGGCTGAACATCCTCATATCTCGATCCGCCCTCATCGGCATAAGCACAGACCGACGCCCCCAGCATAGCCGCCGCCAAAACGAGCGCAGCAAGGCTCCGGAACAGGCTTTCCTTGATCTTCATAACGCGCCTCCTTGCTTAGACTTAACTCAATAAAGATTCAGCTCCGTTCTGTTTGTATTGTAGCAGAAAATATTGAGTTTGTCAACAATGAAGTTATATGGCGTCTTTTGTTGTGCGTATTATACATATTCACTCGCAAGCGACGATTCGCCATTTGCGGCAAATTGCCTAAACTTGTGTCTATAAAAAAAGAGACGCTGGCCCGCAGCAGCGTAATAAATTCGGCAAAAACGTAAAAAAATACCGGCGCAGCTTTTGACGGCTGCGCCGGTATTTTTTATGCCGAAACGGTAAACAGGGCGTAGAAATAGCCCTTTTTCTCCATCAGGTCGTCAAAGCTTCCGGACTCGACCACTTCCCCGTTTTTCAGGACATAGATCGCGTCGTAGCGGCGGAGCAGCGGCTCTTTTTGAGCCAATGGTGTGTCCCGTGAAATGAAACCAACGCCGCGAGGCGGCACCCTTTAAAGGCGGCAGAAAGTCAACCAAGTGCAACCCCCGCAAGTTCGGCTGGGGACATCCAGTCGAAGATTTTTCTCGGCCTCTGGTTGATGAGGTCCACGACCTCCTGAAGG
>CAVJGI010000112.1:0-6768 GCA_963649145.1 Ruminococcus bicirculans (ex Wegman et al. 2014)
GCTTGCCTTCCTTCTTTTCCACGGTGACGCCCGGCCAGTTGCCGACGAACTGGTTCGAGCCGGTCAGCGCGTTGAACAGCGTTGTCTTACCGCTGTTCGGGTTGCCCGCGAGGGCAATCTTGATCTGCTTTTCCATTTCTTTTCTGATACTCCTTTTGGTTAACTTTCTTTAACCTATGGTGAAAAAATTATTGACCGGTTTTGTTTACTCGACCTCGATCATTTCGGTGTCCACCTTGCGCAGGCTCAGCTCGTAACCGCGGACGGTGACCTCCATCGGGTCTCCCAGCGGCGCGACCTTGCGGACATAGACCTCGGTGCCGCGGGTGATACCCATATCCATGATGCGGCGCTTGACGGGGCCTTCGCCGTGCAGCTTGGCGACCTTGACGGTTTCGCCGATCTTGACGTCTCGAAGTGTTTTCATCTCTCTGCTCCTTTTCTAAAAATTTATTTCAGGCGACCATGATTTTTCTGGTCATTTCCTCACTGATGGCGACTCTGGACTCCTTGACCTTGACGATGACGTTTCCGCCGAGAACGGAAATGACCGTTGCCGTTCCGCCGGCAACGAAGCCGAGATCCTCCAGATGCTTTTTGACCTCCGGGCTACCGCCCACCTTATGGATCAGGGCTTCCTCACCCGGCTCTGCGAGATTCAAGGGCATCATAAATATTAGGTCCCCCCTTCTGAAGTTTGACCGCTTTAACCGCGGGTCATCGAAAAAGGTTAGCTCTCTCTAACCACTGCGATAGTTTAATATGCTTAACCCAATTTGTCAAGATGGTTTTGACAAAAAAATTTAAATTTCTTTCCTTGCAAAAATGCCCGGAATGTGGTAGGCTTTTCTTGTGCAGAACGCACGAAACCCACGAAATGAAGAACTTGGAGATCACCACATGCAGATTTTAAGAGCCTCGGAGGATTATCTGGAAGCGATGCTTATGCTTCGGGAGGAGCATGGCTATATCCGCTCCATCGAAATTGCGGAAAAGCTCGGCGTCACGAAGCCGAGCGTCAGCTACGCGACAAAGCGCCTGCGTGAGAGCGGGTATATCACCATGGACACCGACGGGCTCATCACGCTGACGGACACCGGCATGGCTGTCGCGAAGAAAATGCTCCAGCGCCACGAAACCCTCACCGCCTTTCTCATCGCCATCGGCGTAGACCCCGAAACCGCCGAAGCGGACGCCTGCAAAATGGAGCACGACATCAGCCAGACCACCTTCGACGCGATCTGCGACCACGCGAAGATCCATTTGGAAGAGAAATAAAAAATGAACAAAAACCAGCTCTCCCGACCGGGAGGGCTGGTTTTCGTTTGAAAGCCTCGCAGAGTTTGCGGCGCGCACGCCGCAAATAGAATCCAATCCATTTTTCGGCGCGACACGTGCGTGCCGAAAAATTCTCTGCGCGGAGCGAACGTGCGCCCCGAAGGGGCGTGCGCTGAGCGGAGTGAATCCTTTTCGACCGGGAGCCCAGCGAAGCGGGTCCCGGTCGATGCTTTCAGCAGCCGGCGACGGCGACTGCTTTGAATTTCACTGCAAACGGACCTTCGTAATCCGCTTCGGTGTAGCGCTCGGCGGAGAAGGTGAGGTCGTCCTGCTTTTCGAGCAGGCTGCCGTTGATGGAGCCGCCGGTGAGGATCTCCACGCCGGTGTCCGTGAAGAGATAGGCGAGGCGGATCTCGCCGCCGAAGCGTCCCGTGCTGGCGTCCATCTGGAAGTCGGAGAAGCTCACGGGGTAGAGGCAGCCGCGCTTTAACTCGTCGAACGGCACGGTGCCGTTTTCAACGCGGATGCGGCTGTAATTCCCGGTCGGCTCGATGTCCAGATAGCGGCAAAAGCGCGTTGCGCCGTGGAGGAATTGCAGCTTGCCACCGGTAATGAACGGGCGCTCCGCCATCGGGATGCCCTCCGCGGAGTAGGGCGCAGCGGACTCTGCCGTGATGTTCAGCTTTTCACCGCGGACCTCCTCGCCCTGCACGGCGGTGCCGGGGGCGTAATCGGAATACTTCGCGTAAACCATCGAAGCGTTCGCGCGGCGGAGATAAAACTCCAGCACGGTCTTGACGTTCTCGCCGGAGAGCACAATGTCGTACTCGCCGCCGGCGGGACTCTTTTCCGCCTTTGCGCGGTCGCAGACGGTGTTCAGCGCGGCGGTTGCCTTCTGCTCCAGCGCCGCGGTGTCCAGATCGTCGTAGTCAAAGTGGAAATACTGCTCCACGTCCTTCGGCTGGAGGCACTGCACGACGAACTCGCCTTGGCAGCGGTGCTTGACATAGCCGACGTCCGTGCCCGCGGAGGACACGATGCGCACCTGCCGGCGCTCGGCGAAGATCTCCGCGCTGTTCAGGAAGGCGTCCGGGCGCGTATCGGGGCGGAAAAGCGCCTCCGCCATCGCCGCGGCATCCTCCGCGAGGGAGTGCGCCGCGAGCGCGGAGGGGATCGCCTGCTGCGGCTCGGTCTTGCCCTCATAGAGCCTGAACGCCGGGTTTTTCACGTGCCCCGCCGCGGCGTAAGCATCCCGCAGGGCGAGCGCGATCTCGGTCTCGTCCATGTCCGGGGAGATGAGCGCGTCGGACGCGCCGCGCATCGCCGCGCCGTCGGACTCGAAATCGTGGTACACCGTCACGGTGGCGAGCTGCTCGTCCTTCGCGCGGCGCATGTCGAGCTTCTTTTTGATGAAGAACAGCTCCACGGTCTCCGTCGTCTGCTGCTCGATGAGATAGTTTTCCACGCCGGTGTCGTGCAGAGCGGTCAGAATTTTGTTCAGCATTGGTGTTCCCTCCTTAACCGAGCCGGATGCGCGCCTTGATGTAAGGACCGCCGTCCGAGACCTTGACCCACTCCTTGTAGCCCTTGCCGCACATGCCGCCGCCCTCGAGCTTCACGTCGGGGCTCATCATCGTGATGGACTTCAGCAGGTCGGGCACGTAGCCGGTCAGCACGATGGGCGAGAAGATCTTGCCCGTGAGCTTGCCGTCGCGGATCTCGCGCGCGATGCTCACCATGCACTGGATGCCCCAGTTTTTCGGGTCCTCCATGCCGCTGGAGGGCTCCTGAAGCAAGAAGCCGTATTTCACGGAGGCGATCATGTCCTTCAGAGAGTCCGTGCCGCCCTCGAAATAGGTGTTCGTCATGCGGGTGTATGCTTTGCGGGCATAGCTCTCGCGTCTGCCGTTGCCGGTCGGCTCCGTGCCAAGGGACTGGGCGCTCAGCAGGTCGCTGATGCCCGCCTTGAGAACACCCTTGTCGATCACGACCGTGTCGTGCGCCATCACGCCATCGTCATCGAAGAAATAGCTGCCCGCGTCCTGCGCCACGGCTGCGCCGTCGTGCATCGTGACGAGCGGGGAGGCGACGTATTCGCCGACGAAGCTCTTCGCGAGCGCGCGGTCTTTGACGAACATATCCATCTCCACGCCGTGGCCGAAGGCTTCGTGGACGATCATGCCCGTCACGGACGGGTCGCAGATGCAGTCATACTCGCCCGGCGTGATGGGGCTGCTGTCCAGCAGCTCCACGGCGACGCGCGCCACGTCCGCGACGCCCTCCGCCATCTCGTCGAGCACCTCCGCGCCGGCGAGACCGGAGAAGCCGCGGTAGCTGGTCTGGAGCTCCTGTCCGCGCCGGCTCATCGCCATAAAGCCGCCGCAGGTCCAGAGCAGATCCTGCTCCAGATCGCGGTTCGGGGACAGGAAGAGCTTGTGGATCTCCTGATAATTCACGAACGCGCCGCAGTCGATGACCTTCTCGTCAACGGCGAGCCCCGTCTTGCGGATGGCGGTCAGGCGCTCCAGAATTTCTGCGTCGCCGAGTGCCTCCGGGTGGACGGCGCACTCCGTCGCGCCCTGAAACGTCAGCGGCTCATCCGGCGGGAGCGGGCGCTCCATATAGCTGCTGCCGGCGGGCAGCGCGGCGGCGAGCGCATCGAGCGTCGCCTCCAGCTTCGCTTCCACGGCGGGCATTTCCGCCTCGCTCAGATGATTGAACGAATACTCCGCGTAGCCGCGCTCGTCCACGACGCGCACGACGAAGCCGCGCTGGGTGAACAGATCGTCCGTCGCCGCGGAGACGCCGCTCGCGTTCACGGTGTAGCGCTTGGCATGGCAGTCTGCGCCGAGAACGGAGCAGTAGCGGTATTTTTTCTCCAGCCGCTCCACGAGCGCGCGCAGCAGCGGCTTCTGCCGCCGGAGATAGCTGCTTTCCTTTATTTTCATCTGTGTTTTTCCCCCTTGAAAAGTTCCGATACGCCGATTATACGCCGCGTTTTCCCGCTTGTAAAGTCTGTTTTACTTTTCCGCGAGCCAGTAGAGCATGCTGGGTCTGCCGCCGGTCTCATAGTCCATGTCGGCGGCGACCTCGCCGGTCTCGGCGAGATAGTTCATATAGCGCCGCACCGTGACGGCGGAGAGCCCGACCGCCTCTGCGATGGCGTCGCCGGTCAGCCGTCTGCCGCCGGTGCCCTTCATATAGTCCATGATAAGCGTGAGCGTTTTCTCCTGAATGCCCTTCGGGTGCTGCGCCTCCGTAGCCTCGGTGCTCTTGCGGGCGTTCGCGATGATATAGTCGATGTTCTGCTGGCTCAGCACGTCGACATTCTTGAGCGCCTCGGCGTGGGCGACGAATTTGTCGAGCGCGGTCTGGAACCGGTCGAGCGCGAAGGGTTTTACCAAGTAATCTACTGCGCCGAGCCGCAATGCGTCCTCAAGCGTGGCGCGGTCGTTCGCCGCCGTCACCATGATGACGTCCACGGGGTAGCCGTGCTCGCGGATCGCCTGAAGCGTCTCGATGCCGCCGAGCTGGGGCATGAAAACGTCCATGATCACAAGGTCCACCGGCGTTTTTTCCAGAAACGCCAGCGCGCTGCGTCCGTCGCCGCATTTGCCCGCCACGGCGAAGCGGCGGCTGCGCTTCAAATACTGCTCGTTGATCATGGCGACCATCGGGTCGTCCTCCACGATCAGCACCTGATACACGTCCTTCATTCCCTCTCTCCCTTCTCCTCCGCGCGGCGGAAGGTCACGGTGAACGCCGTGCCCTCGCCGGGGCGGGACTCCAGCAGAATTTTTCCGCCGAGGCTCTCCGTCAGCTTCTTCACCTCGAAAAGCCCCGTGCCGCGGCCCGTGCCCTTGGTGGAAAAGCCCTTTTCAAACACCTTCTCCTGAATCTCCTCGGCAATGCCGGGACCGTTGTCCTCCACGCTCAGCAGCACCGCGCCGGGCTTGGAGTAAATGCCGACGACGAGCGTGCGCTGCACGGCGTAGTCCGCCGCCATGCCGTTCATCGCGTCGAGCGCGTTGTCGATGAGGTTGCCGAGGATCGTCACGAGCGCGCCGCTCGGCAGCGCGAGATCCGCGGCGCTGTAGCGGCTGCCCTCCCGCAGCGAGAGCTTGACGTTCACCTCCGCGGCGCGGGCGATCTTGCCGATGAGCAGCGCCGCGAGCGAGGAGTCCTCGATCTTCGTCTTGATCTCCGTGATCTGCTCGCGCTGGACGATGGAGATGTTCTCGATATACGCCGTCGCCTGCTCATACATGCCCATCTGGATCAGTCCGAGGATGACGTGGAGCTTGTTCGTGAACTCGTGGTTGTTCGCGCGCATGGAGTCAACAAGATAGCGCGTTCCGGCGAGGTCCTCCATCAGCTGGGTGTATTCCGTGCGGTCGCGCAGGATCGCGACGGCGCCGGTGATCTCGCCGCCTTCGCGGATGGGCGCGGCATCATAGACGACCGCAGCGCCGCGGAGAAAGCCCGCCTGCGCGCCGGTGGTCTTCTCCCCGCGCTCAAGCGCTGCGTCGAGCATCGCGCCGCAGCCGAGCTCGCCGAGCGTCTTGCCGACCGGACTCTCCTCCGTGCCGAGCAGCTTTTCCGCCGCGTCGTTCGTGAACTGCACCGTGCCGCTGCGGTCCGCGGCGAGGATGCCCTCGTCCACCGCGCCCAAAATGCTGTTGCGGATGCGGTACATGGCGGAAAAGGCGTCCGGCTCAAAGCCGAGCAGGTCCGCCTTGATGCGGCGGCTCAGCTGGGTGGAAAAGCCGAGTGCGAGCACGATCACGCCGAGGGCGATCGCGCCGTAAATGAGCAGGGTGTGGACCGTCTCCTGCCGGATGTTCTCCCGCAGCATCAGCGCCATGACGAAACCGCGGTAGCTGCCGTCCGGACCGTAGACGGCGGCGTAAACGCGCCGCTGGGCGCCGGAGGGACCGACGCTGTTTTCCGCGTAAACGCCGTCGGAGGCGGAAAAATCGGGCTGCGCGCCGTCATAGACCGTGCCGATGAGCTCGTGGTTCGTGTGGAAGCGGCGCACATTGTCCGCGCCGACGACGGAGATGACGTCCACGCTCGTGAGCGCCGACTGGAGCGAGTCCACATATTCCATAAGGTGTGCGTCGTCCGCGTCCTCCCCGATCAGGAGCTGGGAATGGGCGATGGACTCGGCGACGTTCTGGAGATTCTGGTCGCGCCGGCGGCTCTCCGCGCTGATGTTCAGCCCGACGCCCGCCGCCGCGGTCAGCACCGCGAGGATCAGGATCAGGATGAGCTGTGTGCGGAAAATATCCCGCCGGAGCCGGTTCGTTTTCTGCGGCTGCATAGTGTGGCTCTCCCCTCTTTTCATATCAGATATCTTATGCGCAAGCGCCCTTATATGTGTGATTATACAACGTTTTTCCTCTTTCGCAAGCGCTTTTGAAAGTAAAATAAACGCCGGAAAGATAATTTTTCTGTTGCTTATTTTCATAAAATTGACGTTTTCCGGAT
>CAVJGI010000113.1:0-6639 GCA_963649145.1 Ruminococcus bicirculans (ex Wegman et al. 2014)
CCTCCAGTCAGCCTTCGGCTGACAGCCTCCCTTGCACAGGGAGGCCTTTAAAGGGTGCCACTTCGCGGCGATCAGTACAGATTTTCCCTGTCCATCCGCGGCTATGGTCGAAAAAAGTCGATATGTCTTTTCTGTAAACTTTGTCAAAACCCCTTCCATTTTGGCGAAAGTCTGGTATAGTATTATAGTACAAGAGGGAAATGTTATTCAAATATTGGACATTCCCGCAGGAATAAGCTTTTGTGTCCCCGCAAATCATATTGTCCGGAGGATTCTTTATGGACGAACAACAAACCCTGTTTGCCTCGCTGAGCCGGGATCCGATGCTCTTTGCCGAGGCTGGCAGGATCACCTACTGCAACGAAGCCCTGCGCAGCCTTCTGCCGGAGCTCCAGCCTGGCACGCCGGCGGAGGAGCTTCTGCCGGCGGCACTTCTCAAAACGGACGACGGGCGCGTCAGCGCCGCGGTGGAGCTCGCGGGCCGCGAATACAGCGCGCTCGCCCAGCGCGGCGCCGGCGGCATCGCCGTCGCCCTTACCCCGACCTTCCCCGAACGCGGCTCTTTCCTCTCGGACGGCGCGCTCAGCAGCATGAAGGCGATGCTTTTCAACATCGAGCTCGCCGCCGGCGCGATCAACGAAGAGCTGCCGGAGGGTCCCGGCTTCGCGCAGGCGCGCGAGTATCTCTCCGCGATGCGCCACAGCTATTACGCCCTCGGCCGCCAGCTCGCCGATCTGGAGACCGCCATGCTCCTGCAGGCGGGCGTGGATTTTCTCTGCATCGACAAAACGGACCTCGTGGAGCTCTGCGAATCTCTCATCTCCACCGTCAGCCTCCTGACCTCGGAGCGCTGCGCCAAGATCGAATTTCTGACCGAGCTCGACACTCTGCCCGCCAATGTGGACGCCACCCGCGTGGAGCGACTGCTGCTCAATCTGCTGAGCAACAGCCTGAACGCCACCCCGAAGGACGGCCATATCCGCGTCATGCTCAGCCGTGCGGGAGAGAATGCCGTCATCTCCGTGGACGACACCGGCGGCGGCATCCCCGAAAACGTGATGCAGAACCTCTTTGCGCGCTTTGACCAGCGCATCGACCCGGACCGCCCCCAGCCGCTCAGCGCCGGGCTCGGTCTGACCGTTGCCCGCGGGCTCGCCGAGGCGCACGGCGGCGCGCTCGTGCTCGAAAGCCGCGACGGGAAGGGCACCACCGCCCGCGTCAGTCTCCCGCTCGACCGACGCTCCGTGCTCCTCGAATGCCGCCGCAGCGGACCGAGCCGCGCCGGGATGCCCCTCATCCTCTCCGAGCTCGCCGATGTGGTCGATATCGAGTATTATGACCCGGAATATGTGTAAGAGTCAACCGAGACCCGCTTACGCTGGGCTCTCGGTTGAAGGGGAACGCTCCGCTCAGCGCACGCCCCTTCGGGGCGCACGTTCGCTCCGCGCAGAGAATTTTTCGGCACGCGCGTGTCGCACCGAAAAATGGATTGGATTTTATTTGCGGCGTGCGCGCCGCAAACTCTGCGAGGCTTTTTTGACACGCTGAGACCGCCCTTGGCGGTCTCTCATTTGTGTCTCTCAGGGAATCAAAGACAGACAAAAAGACAAACCCGGCAGCTTTCGCTGTCGGGTCGTCTTTTTATGGGATGAGGACAAAATGAAAAAGATAGAACTGTCTCTTGCAAGTATTATATTAACGGGGATTTATTACAAAAGAAAGAGATAAAATATTACAAAAGTTTTAAATCCTAAAAAACTTTTGCTTTTTTAACCGAGCGTGAAGGGGAAGGGCTCGTCCGCGAGGCAGGGGGGATAAGCGCCGGCCGGACTGAAGCCTATGAGCGCCTCGCCCGCGCCGCCGGTGCAGCGGAGGAAGACGTCCTTGTTCCAGAGATGGGCGGAGATGACCGCCGCCGCGCGGCGGCGGAGCGCCGGCGGACAGACGAGGTCGCGCAGCAAAATGGCGTCCCCACGCGGCTCGGCGCAGGTGAGCACGGTCTCGCCGTCGATCTCCGCGCGCAGCATCACGCCGCCGTAATGACGGTAAAGCGTCTCCTGCGCGGCGAGAATCTGGGGCGTGACGTTCACGGCGGCGCGGCGCAGCCGGGCGTAATCCGCGGCGGGGATAATGGCGCAGCTCGCGCTCTCGTGCGGCGGCTCTTTTTCGAGCAGCTCGTCCCGCGCACGCTGGAGCGGGCGCATACCGAGCGTATCGCAGTACCAGCGCTTCAGCCCCGCGCCCGCGGGGGAGAGGCAGACGAGCTCCGCCCCGGCGTCGAGACATTCCTGCATAAGCCGCGCCGCGACCGCGCCGCCCATCCCGCGGCGGCGGAAGTCCGGGTGGGCGCAGAGCGCGTAGAGATAGCTCGCGCGCACGCCGCCGAAGTCGAGCCCGTCAAAGGCGAACATCACGGAGCGGACGCGCCCGTCCGCCTCCGCTGCGACGGCGTGGCGCAGCGGGTCCGCGGAGGCGAAAAAGTCGAGGATAAATTCCTCCCCGTCGCCGAAGGAGCCGTGCCAGCAGTCCAGTATGGCGTCCGCGTCCGCGCTGCGCGCCGGGCGGAGGGTGAAGGCGCTCATGCCGTCTCCCTCCAGCGGACGGTGAACTTGCGCAGCAGGATGTCCGGGTCGTAGTTCTCCTTGCTTTTCCGCAGGTTTTCAAGTCCCATATCGTCCTCGCGGTTGATGTAGGCGATCTCCGGATACCGCTCGCGCACGAGCTTTACGAACTCGCGGTTGACCGTCGGGTAAGCGCCGTTTAGGTCCGCGCGCGCCTTTTCAAAATGCACGTCGAAGGTGTCGGCGCTGATCTTTTCACCGACGGTGAAGCCCACGAGCTCGCCCTCGGCGAAGAGCGCGCCGCCCAGCAGGTCCAGCGCGCCGTAGTGCTCGAACGCGCGCGCGATGGCGGCGTGCTCGCCGTCCACGGTCCCGGCGGCGTTGTCCGCGTCCTCCGCCCAGCGCGCGAGCAGCGCGAGGCAGTCCGGGAAAAGCTCCGGCGTCAGCTCGCGGAAGGACCAGTCGTGCTCGGCGGTGAAGCGGTTGATGTGGTTGCGCTTGCCGTGGAGCTTTTTTCCGGCGAGGGAGATGAGCTTGTCCGCGGAGTAGAGATAATCTGCGTAGTCGCGGTCCTCCGTGCAGTCGAAGCAGCCGGGGAACAGCGCGTTCACAAGCGCGACATGGCGCTCCTCCAGCCCCTTGATGACGAGCGGGAAGCCGTTCGCCGCGGCGTAATCGCGCATATCGGCGAGAACGGGCGCAAGGTCGCCGCAGCCGATGGGGAAGGGGAACACCGGGTGCTCATAAGCGCAGCAGAGCGTCACAAGATGGCGGTCGTCGTCCGCCACCATCTGGCGGTAGCGCCCGTCCCAGAGGAACATGTTGCCGAAATTGAAGTCCGCAGAGCGGGAGTTTTCCTCAAACACATGCCGGTCGATCCAAGGCTTGTCGGCAAGACTGAGGGGGTGAAAGGATAGCATGATGGATTTTTACCTCGTGGATGGTTTTGAGTAGTTTTGGTGGGGATTTTAAAGGCTCCCGAAGTGCAAGGGTACCTCCGGTGTGCGCACGCACCCTTGGCTCTCCCTCTGGGAGAGCTGGCAGCGCAAAGCGCTGACTGAGAGGGTTTTCGCCTGCGAAATTGCCGGGCTTTGATGGCTCGTGCGCCGAGGACACCAATCACCGCGAAATATCACCGGAAGCTTAGCTGTCGACGGAAGCTTGCAGCCCTCTCAGTCAGCTTCGCTGACAGCTCTCCCAGAGGGAGAGCCAAGGGCGTGCGTGCGTTGGGTGCCCTGCACTTCGGAGACCTTTCAATTGCGCGGCTTCGTCTCTTCAATATGTATCTGTGCAATAATCTTTGATCGCCTTCTGGAGAACTTTTAAATCCTCAAAGGTCTCCGGGCGGCGGCGGGGGTCGCGGAGGAGGGCGGCGGGGTGGAAAAGCGCCATGGTCATGATGCCGTCGCGGATCGTCCACTGGCCGTGTTCTTTCGTGATCTTGAAGTCCTCGCGGATATAGGTCATGGCGGCGATGCGGCCGAGACAGACGATGATCTTCGGGCGGATGAGCGCGATCTGGGTCTTCAGCCACTTGCTGCATGCCTCCTGCTCGATGTTCAGCGGGTCGCGGTTTTTCGGCGGGCGGCATTTCACCATGTTCGCGATGTAGACCTTGCTGCGGTCGAGGTCGATGAGCTCCAGCATATCGTCGAGCAGCTTACCCGCGCGGCCGACGAAGGGCTCGCCCTGCAGGTCCTCCTGCTCGCCGGGACCCTCGCCGATGAAGAGCACCTCCGCGTCCTCCTTCCCGACGCCGAACACAACGTTCGTGCGCGTTTCGCAGAGCCCGCAGCGGCGGCAGGCGAGACATTCGGTTTTCAGCGTTTCCCAGTCCATGGTCTTTATCCTCCGGAGAGCACAGTTTCCTCCACTATACCACGCCGCGGGCGAAAAGAAAAGGGGGATTTGTCCCAAACACTCCCCCTTGAAAAGCGCGGAAAAGATGTTATAATAATAAAGTTAAAGTAAGCACAACTTAGTAAGCACAACTTTTCACGGAGGCGAAAAATCAAAATGGCAAAGAAACAGTTCAAGGCCGAGAGCAAGCGGCTGCTCGACCTGATGATCAACTCCATTTATACACATAAGGAGATCTTCCTGCGCGAGATCATCTCCAACGCATCCGACGCAATCGACAAGCTCTGCTACCTGTCCCTCACGGACGACGGCGTGGGCTTGGAGCGCGGCGACTTCCGCATCCGCCTCACGGCGGACCGCGACGCCCGGACGCTCACCGTCAGCGACAACGGCATCGGCATGACGCGCGAGGAGATGGAGCAGAACCTCGGCGTCATCGCGCGCAGCGGCTCGTTCCAGTTCAAGCACGATATGGACGCGGAGGAGAAGAACCGCGCGGACGTGGACATTATCGGACAGTTCGGCGTCGGCTTTTACAGCGCGTTTATGGTCGCGGATAAAGTGACCGTCGTCTCCCGCAAATACGGCGAGGAGACCGCGAGCGTCTGGGAGAGCACCGGCGCGGACGGCTACACCGTCGGCGACGGCGAGCGCGCCGCGGCGGGCACGGACGTCATCATGCACCTAAAGCCCGACACGGAGGAGGAGCACTACGGCGAGTATCTGGAGAGCTGGCGTCTGAAGGAGCTCGTGAAAAAATACTCCGACTATGTCCGCTGGCCCATCGTCATGGACGTCGAGCACTATGAGCAGAAGGAGACCGGCGAGGTGGACGACGACGGCAAGCCCAAGACCGAGTTCGTCAGCACCATGGCGGAGGAGACCGTGAACTCCATGGTCCCTATCTGGCAGCGCAGCAAGACCGACGTCAGCGACGACGACTGCAAGGCGTTCTATAAGGAGAAATTCCACGACACGGAGGAGCCGCTCGCGGTCATCCGCGTGAACGCGGAGGGCGCCGTCACCTATAAGGCGATGCTCTTTATCCCGGCGAAGGCGCCCTACGATTTCTACAGCCGCGACTATCAGCCGGGGCTCCAGCTCTACAGCAGCGGCGTGATGATCATGGATAAGTGCGCCGACCTGCTGCCGGACTGCTTCCGCTTTGTCCGCGGCGTCGTGGATTCGCCGGACCTCTCGCTCAATATCTCCCGCGAGATTTTGCAGCACGACCGGCAGCTTCGCGTCATCGCGCAGAATCTAGAGAAAAAGATCCGCGCGGAGCTCAAGAAGCTGCTCGATGAGAACCGGGAGGCTTATACGCAGTTCTGGCGCGCCTTCGGTTTGCAGATCAAATACGGCGTCGTCGCCGATTACGGCATGAAAAAAGACGAGCTGAAGGACCTGCTCGTGTTCGCAAACTCCTTCGGCGAGGAGCTGATGAGCCTCGAGGAGTATGCAAAAAAGATGCCGGAGAGTCAGAAAATGATCTACTACGCGGCGGCGGAGACCCCCGCGCTCGCCGCGGCGCTGCCCCAGACGGAGCAGGTGCGCGACGCGGGCTTAGGGCTGCTCTATATGACCGACGATGTGGACGAGTTCCTCGTGCAGCTGCTCGGCGAGTATGAGGGCAAAAAGTTCTGCAACGTCAGCGCCGCGTCAGACCTCGGTCTGGAGACCGATCTTGAAAAGGCGGACACGGAGAAGAAGGCGGAGGAAAATCAGGCGCTGCTCGACTTCGTGAAGGAGAGTCTCGGCGACGAGGTGTTCGCCGTGCGCCTTTCCCACAAGCTCAAGACCCACCCCGTCTGCCTCACCACGGAGGGCGAGATCACGCTGGAGGTCGAGAAATACTTCCGCGCCCTGCCCGGCAAGGACGAGGACAAGCCCCGCGCCAAGAAGGTGCTGGAGCTCAACGGCTCCCACGCCGCGTTCGAAGCGCTCCGCGCCGCCTACGACGCCGGAGACCGCGACCGCGCCGCGCGCTGCGCAAAGGTGCTCTACGCGCAGGCAAGGCTCATCGCGGGACTCCCGCTGGAAAACCCGGCGGAGTATGCAGAATTGGTTTGCACGTTATTTTGATCAAACGCCGCGAAGCGGCACAAATTTAAAGGCGGCAGAAAGTCAACCAAGTGCAACCCCCGCAAGTTCGGCTGGGGAGAGCCAGTCGAAGATTTTTCTCGGCCTCTGGTTGATGAGGTCCACGACCTCCTGAAGG
>CAVJGI010000114.1:0-6183 GCA_963649145.1 Ruminococcus bicirculans (ex Wegman et al. 2014)
GGGATAACTCCATTTTCCAGCCCATATTCGCTTGTTTTTCGCTAAGTTGCAAGAGAACCCCCGCCTTCGCTGCATGAAAGCGGGGGTTCTTTGACGGGCTGAGACCGCCGACGGCGGTCTCTCTTTTGCGCTTTTATTTGACCCTGAGCTTATCCGCAAGCCCCTCGTCGGCTTCGGCGGCTATGGTGGAATAGTCCGTGTAGACGACCATGCCGGGCAGGGCTCCGGCGGGCTTTTTTACGAATTTCACGCGGGTGTAGTCCACCGGGACCTTGCCGCCGGCGCTTGCTTGGGAGTGGAGCGCGGCGAGGGACGCTGTCTCGGCGAGCGTCTGCGCGCCGACCTCCGCGCCCGCGCAGCGGACGATGACGTGGCTGCCGTGGATCTTCTGCGTGTGGAGCCAGAGGTCTCCCTTGTGGGCGGTCTTGAGCGTCAGGCGGTCGTTCTGGACATTGCTGCGCCCGACGAGAATTTCAACGCCCTCGCTCGAACGGTAGCGCAGCGGCGCGGCTTCCTTTTCGCGCTGCTTTCCGGCGCTCTTCTGGCGGCGGACATAGCCCGTCTGCTCCAGCTCGCGGCGAATTTCGGCGACGTCCGCGCCCGCGGCGGCGCGGTCGAGCTCATCGAGCACGCTCGCGAGATAGTCCGCCTCGCGGCAGCTCTCGGCGAGCAGGCGCGTCAGGTATTCCTCCGCAGTCTTGGCTTTGGTGTAAGCCTTATAATACGCCGCGGCGTTCTGCTGGGCGCTCTTGCGCGGGTCGAGCGGGACCGCGATGGTCGGGCAGCCCTCGGCGTAAAAATCCTCGACCTCGAAGCTTTTCGCGCCCGGCTTCGGCGCGCGGTAGAGATTTGCGGTGATGAGGTCCCCCCAACGGCGCTTTTCCTCGCGCTCACCGGCCTTTTTCAGCTCCGCGGTCTGGAGCGCGATCTTCTTTACGGCGCGGTCGTGGGCATTTTTGACGGTCTTGCGCAGCGCGGCGGTGCGGCGGCGCATCTCCTCCGCCTGACTCCGGCGGGTATAAAAGGCGTCCAGCAGCGCGGAAAAGCTCGGAAAGCGCTCGCGCTCCATCGCCGTGCCGTACTGCGTGATGGGCATAAAGCTGAAGTCGCGGGGCTTTCCTCCCCCCTCCTCCAGCAGCATCCACGGCTCAAAATCCCCGGCGTCGACGCGCGCGGCGAGCGCGTCCATCTCGTCCGGCAATCGCGCATCGTCTCCCCCGCAGCGGCTCACCATCTCGCGGCAGATGAGCGGCGAGATGGCGGAAAACGAGTCCAGCAGCCACTTGTCCGCCGGGCGGGAGGGGTCCCGCGCGGCGAAGGCGGCGCGGCGCTCCGCGCTCGTCAGGCTGAAGAAATCCGGCTTTCCCTCCCGCAGCGGAAGGCGGTAAATGAGCCCCGGCAGCACCTGCCGCAGGGCGCTCATGTCCGCGTCCACGCGGCGGAGGGAGTCTAAAATATGCCCGTCCCCGTCGCACAGGATGAGGTTCGTTCCCCTGCCGATCATTTCGAGCACGAGGGTCTTTTTCACGCTCTGGCCCATCTCGTCGAGGGCGTCGAGGTGAAAGAGCAGGATGCGCTCGCGCTGCGGCTGGTCGAGCTCCGCAATGCGCGCGCCGATGAGGTGCTTGCGCAGCAGCATGCAGAACATCGGCGGCTGTGCGGGATTTTCAAAGCTCGCCTCCGTCAGATGCGCCCGCGCGCAGCCGACACCGCCGCAGAGGACCAGACGGCGGTTTCCGCCGGGACCATGGAGACTCAGCAGCACGGTGTCGCGCTCCGGCTGCTGCACCTTGTCGATCTTCGCGCCCACGACGGTGGGGCGCAGCTCCGCGGCGAACGCGGAGAGGGTGATGGAATCAAGTGGCATCGGTCGTTTCCTTTTCCTGCGTTTCGCCCGCGATGGTGGCGGCGAAAAGCTCGTTGATGCGCGCGTGCGCGCCGTTTAAGTAGAGCCAGCCGAAGAGCGTTTCGAGCCCTGTTGCGGCGTGGTAATCGCGCAGCGCGGCGTTTTTCGGCACGGAGTTGACGCGGGTGTTGCGCCCGCGGCGATAGACGTCGGTCTCCTCCTCCGTAAGCAGCGGCAGCAGCCGCTCCATCGCCCGCGCCTGCGCCGGGGCGCTCACGAAGGCGACCGTCTCGCGATGGAGGCTCTGGTTCGTCTGCTCGCCGCGGCAGACAAGATAAGAGCGCACGAGCAGCTCATAAACGCAGTCGCCGATGTGGGCGAGCCCCAGATTGCTGAGCGCGCCGATATCCCCCGGCGTCAGGTGAATGTTCAGATAATCCGTCATGCTTCCGGCTCGCTCCATTCCTCGACCGGCGCGTCCTCGCTCTGGATGTCGCCGAAGCTCAGCTGGTCGTCGCTGTGCGGCGCGATCGGGGCGGTGCCGTGAACAGTCTGCATCTCCTGCCACTGCTCGCGCGTTAAGAGGATCTTGCGCGGCTTGCTGCCCTCAAAGGGGCCGACGACGCCGAGCTCCTCCATCTGGTCCACGATGCGCGCGGCGCGGGAGTAGCCGAGCTTCAAGCGGCGCTGGAGCATGGAGACGCTCGCCTGCTTGGTCTCGAAAATGACCTCGACCGCCTGCGGCAGCATCTCGTCGAAGTCGCCGTCGGCGTCGGGCTCGTCCACGCTCTCGGCGTGGGCCTTGTCGCTTTTCTCCTCCGCCGCCTTTTCAACCGCGGCGATGATCTCCTCGCTGTATTCCGCCTCGCCGTTCTGCTTGATGAAGTTCACGACCTCCTCGCGCTCGTCGTCGCTGACAAAGGCGCCTTGGATGCGGGTCGGCTTGCCGATACCGAGCGGCGCGTAAAGCATGTCGCCCATGCCGACGAGCTTTTCCGCGCCCGCCTGATCGAGGATGATGCGCGACTCCATCGCGCTGGACACCGCAAAGGCGATGCGGCTCGGAATATTGGCCTTCATAAGACCCGTGATGACGTCCGCGCTGGGGCGCTGGGTCGCGATGACGAGGTGCATGCCCGCGGCTCTGCCCATCTGGGCGACGCGGCAGATGCTCTCCTCGACCTCCTTCGCAGCGGTCATCATAAGGTCCGCCAGCTCGTCGATGACGATGACGACCTGCGGCAGGGTCTGCTCCCCGCGGGCTTTTTGCAGCGTGTTATACGCCGCGAGGTCGCGGACGCCAACCTCGGAAAAGAGACGATAGCGCTTGAGCATCTCGACGACCGCCCATTGCAGGCTGCCCGCCGCTTTTTTCGGGTCCGTCACGACCGGGATATAGAGGTGCGGGATGCCGTTATAAATGCCGAGCTCGACCATTTTCGGGTCGATCATGATAAGGCGGACCTCCTCCGGCTTCGCCTTGTAGAGCAGGCTCAGGATGAGGCTGTTCATACAGACGGATTTGCCGGAGCCGGTCGTGCCGGCGATGAGCAGATGGGGCAGCTTCGCGATATTGCCGACAACGGCGCTGCCGCTGATGTCCTTGCCGAGGGCGAAGGTCAGGCGGCTCGATGCGCTGCGGAACACATCCGTGTCGATGATGTCGCGCAGATAGACGGTGCTGACGATCTTGTTCGGCACCTCGATGCCGACGGTGGACTCGCGGTTCGGGATCGGCGCGATGCGCACGCCCGTGACGCCGAGGGCGAGGGCGAGGTCGCCGGAGAGGTTCGTGAGCTTGCTGAGCTTGACGCCGGCGTCGAGCTTCAGGTCATAGCGCGTGACGGTCGGACCGCTCGTGGTATCCGTGATGTTCGCGCTGACACCGAAGGAGTTGAGCGCAGACTGGAGCCGCTCGCAGTTCAGGCGGACCTCCTCGCTCGTGTCCGCGACGGTGCCCGTGCCGCGGCGCAGGAGATCGGCGGGCGGGTAGTTATAAGGCTGCGCCGGGGCTGCGTCCTTCTGCGCGATCGCCTCGGCGACCTCGTCGGTCTCGCTTTGCAGCTCCTCGCCGGAGATCTTGTTTTTCGCGTTGGAGCGCATTTCGCGCACCTCGCTCGTGGAAAAGCCCTCCGCCTTCACCGCGTCCTCCGGCTTCGCGAGCGTGATGCCGCTCATGGCAGCTGCCATCTCCTCGCTGGCAGGCTCCACGTTCGCCGTCGGCGAGGGCTGGGGCTTCAGCGGCGCGGGTGCGGGTGCGGCAGGGGCAGGCGTCGGCTCCGGCATGGGCGTGGGCGTATTATAGACCTGATCGGGCGTTTTCGTGCGCGGCGCGGCGTTGAAAAAGCCGACCTTTTTCTCCTGATAGGTCTCTGCCGGGGCGTCGTCCTCGGTCGGAATGTCGATGGCACGGGCGGCGCGGCGGCTCGTCCGGCGGCTGACGCGCTCGTCAACGGCGGCGCGCTCCGCCTCGTCCGGCGCGGCGAGAACGGGCTCGTCCTCCCTCGCTGCCTCCGCAGCGGCGCGGCGCTCGCGGGCGCGGGCTGCCACGGTTTGGATCTCATGCTTTAAGCCGAAATAAAAGCTCGCGCCGGAAAGCCCCAGCAGCAGGATCGCGCTGATCGCCTTGCCGAGAAGCGCCATAAGCCCCATGGCGGGCAGACCGCCGAGCACACCACCGCTTTGCAGCGTCTTTCCGCTCGTATAAAGCCCGCTCACGAGGTTTTTCGCTTCGGAAAACTCGACCTTGCAGGCGAAAAGATGCACCGCCGCGCTGAGAAACAGCGGCAGGAGCAAGATTGCCGTGACGCTGAGGGCGGCGGGGCTCTCGCGGTGGAAGGTCAGGTGGACGCCCGCCACAATGAGCACGACGGCGAGCAGATAGTAACCGTAACCGAGCAGCCCGGCGAAAAAGTTTTTCAGCCAGACGATGCCGACCGCGGTCTCCGACGTGTAGCTCACGAGCACGATGAGCGCGAGGAAAAAGCAGACGCAGCCGCCGATGATGCGCGTTAGATCATGCTTCTGGTCCGCGCGCTGCGCCGGGGTCGGCTTTGCGGCGGGTTTTGTTGACTTCCCCGCGGCGTGGGCGGGTTTTTTCTTCGTTGCAGCCATTCGTAACTAACTCCTCAAAGAATGATGGTCAGCAGCAGGGTCAGCAGACCGGCTCCGGCGCAGTAGACCGCGAACCAACCGAACTTCCCCTTCTGTGTAATGTACTTCAAAAGCCGGAGGGCAAAATAACCGGAGACTCCGGCGACGAGCATGCCGAGCAGATAGACCGGGAACAGGCTCCAGTCGACGCCCGCGGAGAGCGCCTTCACGAGCGAGAGAATGTTCGCGCCCAGCACGGCGGGGATGGAGATCAAAAACGAGAACTTCACGGCGAACTCGCGCTCTAAGCCCACGGCGAGCCCGGCGGTGATGGTCGTTCCGCTGCGGCTGAGGCCCGGAACGGTCGCCACGGCTTGGCAGAGCCCGATGATGAGCGCGTCGCGGATGCGCATCGTGCCGCCGTTTTTGCTCCCGCGGGGCATGCGGTCAGCGGTGTAGAGCATCGCGCCGGTCAGCAGCAGGGCGATGCCGATGAAGGCGGTCGAGTAATAGAGCTTTTCCACCGTGTCGTTGATGGGCAGCACGAGGAAAAGCGGCAGCGTTGCAAAAAGCATCATCAGAAGCAGCCGCGCGCCGGGAAAGCGCCCCTTGCGCTCGCCGGGCACGGGGTGCCCCGCGCTGCGCACGAAGCCGGCGCAGTCGCGCACGATCATCACGATGTCGGCGCGGTAAACGATGCAGACGCTCACGAGCGTCGCGAGGTGGAGCAGCACGTCGAAGAGCAGCCCGCCCTCGGCCGTGCGCAGTCCGAAGAGGTTTTCAAAAATCGAGAGATGGCCGGAGCTGGAGATCGGGAGAAACTCCGCGACGCCCTGCACCAGTCCCAGAAACATTGCCTGAAGTGCGGTCATTGGAATTTTTTCCTCCTGCCGATACTTTTCTAAAATATGATATTACCACACTTTGGGAAAAAGTACAAGGAGAAAAGTTTACATAAGATCAAAATGGGGGTTCTCGCCCGCAAGGGCGAGGGGTTTTCAATATTGAATGCGCCTTTGGCGCGATTGAAATTGGAATTTGGGGTGTTTCGCGCTGCGGCGCGACCTTCTTTCCCCCTGTGGGGAAAGAAGGCAAAGGCACAGTTAAGCCTGCAAATAAAAAGTCAAGCCCCAAAGTGGACTTGATAGAAGAAAAATTTACAGGCAGAAGGTAGAGAAAAAGTGCAGCGCAAAAAGGCCGCCGCAAAAGCGCCGACCTGAGAAGTCAGGTTACATTCGGTTACT
>CAVJGI010000115.1:0-6063 GCA_963649145.1 Ruminococcus bicirculans (ex Wegman et al. 2014)
AGCTTACAACCCCTCAGGCGCTTCGCGCCAGCTCCCCTTGCACAGGGGAGCCTTTAAAATCGCAGCTCGCAGAACTTTTTTTGCCGCGCGCAGAAACAGCATTACCTGACAGGAGGGAGCACACCGCCATGAAAGCAAAACGACCCACGCGGAAAAACGCATATCTCATCCTCTGCGCCGCCGCGGGGGGCGTTGCGGCGCTTGCCGTCTGGCTGCGGCTCGGCGGCTGGTGGGCGGACTGGACCGCGCGGAGCGCCGTCTCCGCCGCCTGCGACGCCTGCTTTTTGGCGGGGCTGGTCTGCTGCCTGCTTTTCGTCGCGGAGCTCTGCCGCGTGATGGGCGCGTTTGACCTGATGCGCTACGGCTTCGGCTCGCTCCTTGGCATTTTCCACCGCGGCGACGCAGAGCGCGAGCGCAAGTATGCCGACTTCGCGTCCTATCTCGCGAGCGGAAAGCGCGGCGCGCGCAGCCGCAAAACGGCGCTTTATTTCGCCGCGGGCTGGTTCGCCCTCGGCGCGGCGGCGCTCATTACCATCGGTTAACAAGAGCACGCGCGGTTTTGGCGTTCCCGGCGGCGCTCATGCTGCGTCATCAGCCTTGGAAATACGAGAAGTATTCCCTGCGGCTGATTCCTTGCCTGACCACCGCCGGGAGCGCCAAAACTGCTTCGCACCTGTCAGCGCTGGATTTTCGCGTGATTTTCGGCTTTTGAGGCGCAGGCGGGCTTTTCGCCCGTCAAGCCGAAAAGGGCGAAAAGCACCGGAAAGACGCGCTGACAGGCGTGCGTGCTCTTGTCAACCGATGGTATCTTCTA
This sequence comes from Ruminococcus bicirculans (ex Wegman et al. 2014), assembly GCA_963649145.1. Lineage (GTDB taxonomy): Bacteria > Bacillota > Clostridia > Oscillospirales > Oscillospiraceae > SVKR01. The sequence goes on from CAVJGI010000115.1 coordinate 815, forward strand.
CAAAGCATTTTGAAAAGGAAAACGCTTATGAACACTTTCGTCTATATCAGCGGCTGGGATAAGCGCGCCGAGCCCGGCGGACGCTATGGGCTCAGCGCTTACCGCCTCCTTCCGGACGGCGGGCTCAGCTTCGTCGAGACCGCGGAGCCGCAGACGCTTTTCAACGTTGCCTGCTTCGACGCGCGGCGCGGGCTGCTCTACGCGCTGGAGGAGGTCAACGACCTCCCCGGTCTGCGCGGCGGGGGCGGCGGGCGCATTTTTGTCTTCCGCCCGGACCGCGAAACGGGGCGGCTGGAGACGGTCGGCAGCGCGCCGACGTGGTGCCCCAGCCCCTGCTATCTCAGCCTCAGCGCGGGCGGGGAGCGCCTGCTCGTCGCCCATCAGGGCAGCTACGCCGCCGTGACGAAGCTCGGCAGGGACGCTTACGGCAACTTTTACCCCGTCGTCGAGCGCGACGACGTCGCCGTGGAGCTCTTCTCCATCGGCGCTGACGGCGTACCGGACCGGCTGCTGGATGCCGACCTCTGCCGCGGCGAGGGTCCGGAGCGCCGCCAGATCCACGCCCGGCCCCACACCGTCGTCCGCTCGCCGGACGGCGCGCTGTTCGCCGTGTGCGACAAGGGGAACGACACCGTCGGGATGTACGCCGTCTCGCCGGACGGCGCGCGCCTTGTCCCGCCGCGGCATGTTTACCGCTGCCGCCCCGGTCTGCTCCCGCGCTACTGCGTCTTCCACCCGACCGCGCCGTGGTTTTACCACAACACGGAGTCCGACGACCGCATTTACGCCTTTCGCTATGACGCGGAGGGCGCGCTGACGCCGCTTACGTCCGTTGCCGCCGCCCCCGGCGCGCCGCTGCGCGAGCGGATGACGGAGCAGCAGGGGCTCGTGATGAGCGCGGACGGACGCTTTCTCTACGACGTGGTCCGCGGACCGAACGCCGTCTCCGTCCTCGCGGTCGACGCCGCGACGGGCGTGCCGGAGGCGGTGCAGGTCCAGCCGGTTGCGGGCGCATGGCCCCGCGGCTGCGCCCTCTCGCCGGACGGAAAGCTTTTGCTCGTCTGCTGCCGCGACTCCGGCACCGTGGAGCGCTTCGCCGTCGGCGAAGACGGGCTCCTCGCCCCCCTCGGCGAGCCGGTGAAGAACCCCGCCGCGGCGTTTGCGGTGTTCTGCGAGGTATGATAGTGCGATCCCGCCCGGTGCTCTGGGCGGGATCGTTGGGTTTTAGAATATGAATGCGCCAAAGGCGCATTCAAAATTAAAAAAGACCCCGTCCAGAGCACCGGGCGGGATCAGAACAAAACCAATCTCAATTCACCATCGCATAGCGCAGCGTGAGCGCATCCATGGCGACGGCGGCGCACCAGCCGTTGTCGAGGGCGGCTAAGCAGCGGCTGGGGGAGAGATAGATCGTCGCGCCGGAGGCGTGCTTCGTGACCTTCGCGTCGGCGCGGATGGCGGCGGCGACGACGGGGTCGTTCACGGTGCCGACGCGCTCGCCGGCGAGCTTTTTCAGGCTCGTCACCTCGCTGCCGGCTCGGACGGCGACGACGATGTCGCTCTGCATAAACTCCACGCCGGTCTCGACGCGGCTCGCCTTGAGCCCCGTCGGGTCAAAGCCGAGCGCACAGTCGATGTTGCCGCTCGCGAGCTGGGCGTCCACCTCGTCGGGACCGATGGGCTGGAGCTGGACCGCCCAGCCGAGCAGCTCGCCGACCGCGGCGGCGATGTCGCAGCTGAGTCCCCGCAGCGCGCCGTTTTCCGTGTAACAGAGCGGGCGCAGCTCCTGCGCGACGCCGACGAGGAGCGTCCGCCCGGCGAGCGTCTCGTCCATCTCCAGCGCGGCGAGCGCGCCCGCGTCGCCGGAGAGCGTGATGCGGTTTTCGCCGAGCCACTGGTTCGAGAGCGCGGCGAGCGCGCCGGAGGCGGCGAGGGCTTCCATCGCGGCGTTCACAAAGGGCGCGGCGCGGTCGCCCGCGCGGGTGATGACGCAGTAGCGCTTCGTGCCGATCGTCGCGAGCGTGCGGAAGGCGTCCGGGTCCTTCTTGCCGCAGCCGGCGAGCGAGAGGACCAGCAGCGCCAGCGCCAGAAGGAGCGCGATAAGGCGTTTTCTTCTCATCACGGCACCATGTGGACGTTCAGGTGGTTATAGGTCATCTCCACGCCGAACTTTTTGAAGCTCTCGCGGATCTGTTCGTTCATGCCGTACATCACGTCCCAATAGTCCTCCGCGCGGCACCAGACGCGCACGGTGTAGCAGATGGAGCTGTCCTTATATTCCTTGATGCCGACGAAGGGCGCGGGCTCGCTGAGCGCCTTGTCCACCGCGGCGGCGGCGTCCAGCGCGGCGGCGCGGACCGTCGCGGTCTCGGCGTCGTAGCTCGCCTCATAGTCGAGGTCGACGCGGCGCAGCGGCTCGCGGCTGTGGTTCGTGAGCGTCGCGCCCGTGACGGTGCTGTTCGGAATGGAGAGCACCTGCTTGTCATAGGTGTCGATGACGGTGTAAAAAAGCCCGATGCGCTGCACAACGCCGCTCGTGGAGCCGACGGCGACGTAGTCTCCCTCCCCGAAGGGGCGGGTAAAGAGCAGCGTGATGCCGGAGAAGAGGTTCGCCAGAATATTCTGGAGCGCGAGCGAAAGCGCGAGTCCGGCGATGGAGATGACCGCCACCATGCTCGCCATCGGGATGCCGAGCGCGCCCGCGGTGATGACCGCGGCGAAGATCCAGAGCACGACGCGCGCGGCGTTTTTGATGAAGTCGCGCAGGGTCTTGTCCAGATGGCGGGACTTGTTCAGCGTCGTTTCGATGAGCCGCATCAGGACGCGGATCGCAACGAGGCAGAGCACGAACACGATCGCCGCGCCGAACACCTTGGAAGCGCCCGCAAGCCCGATGCTCACGAAAAATGCGTTGATAGAGTCAAACATAAAAGTGGGTTCCTTTCTCCGCTTCTCAGCCCAGCGGCGCGATTCCGAGCAGGGACTGGATGAGTGAGCGGACGTAAGCGAGCGCGCCGGTGACGGCGTCCGTCGGGACCGCCTCCGTCACGCGGCGGAGGTTCGCGCCGGTCATAAAGCCGACGCCTGCGAGCACCGCGCCCGCGACGAGCGCGATGATGGCGATGAGCGCCACGATCTTCCAAGCCTTGGTCATACGTCAGCCACCTCCTCCGTGCAGACCTTTTTGCCGAGCCCGAACACGACCCTGCCGATCCAGAGCCAGCCGAGCTCCAGACTCAGCCACACGCCGAACCAAGCAACGACGAGCCCCGCGGCGCAGGCGGCGAGCCCGCCGCCGATCACGACCAGCATGTCGGAGATGAGCCGCAGCGTTCCGAGCGCCGCGAGCGCCATCTTCACCGCGTAAAACACCGCGCCCACGCCCGCCGCGATAAACGGGATGCCGAGGCAGATGAGCACGACGGCGACCGGCAGCCCGATCACCACCCCGCCGACGCACCAAGCCGCGGTCGCGCCCGGCTTCCAGCGCAGACGCGGACCCGCGGGCTCCTCCGCCGGGATGGGCTCGGTGATCTCTACCGCCTCGACGGTGATCTCCGCCGGAGCGGGGGCGTTTTCGTCAAAGTCGGCGAGCGTCTGCTCCAGCTCCGCCGCCGGGTCCGGCGCGGGACGCGCCGGCGGGGGGGAGGGCACATAGTCCTGCGCCAGCACGAACGCAACGCGCGTCGGCGTTCCGAGCGACTCGATCAGCGCGTCGACGTCCTCCGCCTCGTCAAAGCGCGCGGCATAGCGCGCCATGGCGTCCTGCCGGTCCCACGAGGACATAAAGCCGAGCAGCTTTTCCAGCTCCGCCAGATATTTTTTTCTGTCCATAAATTTTCTTCGCCTCACTTCATGAGCTAACAATACAGCGTATATTATAGTCACAATGCCCCACGCGGTCAAGTTTTTTCGCCTTTTGCGCGTCTTTTCGGGCGGAAAAAAGTTGACAAGCGGGGAAAATCGTGTATAATGGTATCGCCCGCCGTAGCATGCGGGCTATCCTTGCCTGTGCCGGAAGACGAGGCGCAGGCCATCAGTCCAGAAGGAGGTGCTAAGCAAATGGCAAAGTCTATGGAAAAGTACGAGTGCATGTATGTCCTGAATCCGAACCTGACGGAGGAGGAGACTGCTGCGGTCGTCGAAAAGTTCAAGGCGCTTGTCGAGACCAATGGCACGCTTGATGAGATGGAGGAGATGGGTAAGCGCAAGCTCGCTTACGAGATCAACTACCTCTCCGAAGGCTACTATGTTCTCCTCAAGTTCACCTGCGGTCCGGACTTCCCCGCGGAGCTCGACCGTATCCTCGGTATCACCGACGGCGTTATCCGCAGCCTGATCACGCTGCGTCAGGAGTAAGGGGGAGAGAGAAATGCTCAACCACATCGTCCTGATGGGCCGCCTCACCCGCGACCCGGAGCTCCGTTACACCCAGAGCCAGCTCCCCGTTGCCACGTTCTCCCTCGCCTGCGAGCGGGACTTCGGCGGACGGGACGGCTCCGAAAAGCAGACCGATTTTATCGACATCGTCGCATGGCGCTCTACCGCCGAGTTCGTCTCCAAGTATTTCACGAAGGGCGCGATGGCGGTCGTCTCCGGCCGTCTCCAGCTTCGCGACTGGACGGACAAGGAGGGCAACAAGCGCCGCAGCGCCGAGGTCGTGGCGGACAACGTCTATTTCGGTGAATCCAAGCGCAGCCGCGAAGAAAACGGCACTGCGCCCCGCACGAGCGACAGCTATCGCAGCAATGATAATTACCGCGCGAGCAGCAGCGATAATTACCGCAGCTACGACGCCGCGCCCGCTGCCTCCGCGTTCTCCGAGCTCAGCGATACGGACGGCGAGCTGCCGTTCTGAGCGAAAACCGGAGAAGTCTGCGGACAAAAAATCTTTGATAGGAGGAAACAGCCTTGGCTTTTGATAGAAGCAATCCCAAGACGCATAAGCGCAGAAAGGTCTGCCAGTTCTGCGTTGACAAAGCGACCTTTGTCGACTATAAGGACATCGCGAAGCTCAAAAAGTTCACGAGCGAGCGCGGCAAGATCTTGCCCCGCCGTGCAACCGGCACCTGCGCCATGCATCAGCGTCAGCTCACTGAGGCCATCAAGAGAGCCCGTCAGGTGGCCCTCCTGCCTTACGTCGTTGACTAAAGCTTGAATAAAAAGAAGACCGCCGGACGGCGGTCTTCTTTTCGTTTTAAAGGCTCCCCTGTGCAAGGGGAGCTGGCATGCTATCATCTGAAGTGCAA
>CAVJGI010000116.1:0-5973 GCA_963649145.1 Ruminococcus bicirculans (ex Wegman et al. 2014)
GCCTTCTTTCCCCACAGGGGGAAAGAAGGTCGCGTCCCGCGGACGCGAAACAAATCAAATCCTCGCACCCGCAGGCGCGAAACCTATTTTAACCCCTTGTATAATGCCCGCTGAAGCAAGTGCTGCGCAAAAGCTACATAGAAAATGCATAGTAAGTTAATGCGCTGTGGACTCATCAATGAACAAAGGCTCTTGATATTTGAGAAGGATAAGTCTGGTGCGGAGCCAAACTTATCCTTCTCTTTTGTATTGACTTTTCTTTTTTGCAGTTTTCAAAACTTTGGGACGCATTTCGCGTTTCTGTGTCGCTTTTTGATTCAGATTAGCTAAAAAGTTATTTGTTCGTACTGCCCACTATTTATTTTATCAGTGATTTCTTTTTTTACTTTTTGTAATGTTTCTTTCAACTCCTCATCCTTTAAATATGATAGAAATTCATTCCATCCTCCAAATCGCTTTGAAATTGTTGACGGAGAGAGCAGGCGTTTTCCGTTCAATTTTAAATTATCAAGTTCAGAGTATGTCAAATCAAACTCAGGCACATTTTTTACCATCTCTATAGTTACTTTTAGGAGTGAATATATGTAAACAAGCTCAGTTTTTGAAAAGGAACGAGAAAGACCTGATTCTGCTCTCGTCGTACCTATGCTATCCAAAAAAGCATTGTAACTCCCCCAACGTCTTCTATAGTATGATGATTTATACTCTCCTAAATAATCTAGTTCCTTTATACTTGGCTTATGGCCAAGCTTTTCAGATAATGCATAATACGAATCGATAAGCGTCTCTTTTGTAACCCCTCTTTCAACATGAGGGCGATCACCGCACTCGCGTTGAAGCTTTGTGAACGGATAAGCGTGAAAGGAGTTTGCGGAAAAAGTGCTATTTTTTTTCATATCTGCCAAGGTCGGTATCCTTTTGAGAAGTATCCTGACACGGGTATATTCTTTCCGCAAGTCATCATCGGAAGGCTTGATAGAAATCCTTTCATCACCCATCTCTCTAAGGAAAGTGGTGTAATTCTTGTATTTTTTTCTTATTTGATATTGCAAACGCTTGTCCAATTCGTCCCACTTGGGTGTTCTGCCTATCTTCCTTCTGAATTCCTCATACGCCTCTATAAGATCATAATCAAAATGAGGAACTTCGGGTACATCGCGAAAAATTGACGAGTACCTTTCTGGCGGAAAATCTCGCAATTGGAAGAATTCATCAGATGAGAGCAGGATACAATTATTTGCTTTTGCCAACTCAAGCGCCGACCGGGTGAAGCTACTATTCGAAATCACTGCACATCTATTTGCCATATATAAGCTCTTTGCGGCAACCACTTCCTGAACGCACTTGTTTCCTTGATTCTTTGTGTGGTATTTGCATTGAAAAACGTATTTCTGTCCTTTAAAAAGACCTACAATGTCTCCTCCATTGTCATTGTTTGGTGTCAAAAACAAATCAGAAAAACCTAAGGTCTGAAGTTTTTCAAGACAGACTTTTTCAAACTCTGCGCCTTTTTGAGCGTTACTCATTGTTGTTTCCTCTCGGATGATTCCAAATACTTCATTAGCTGTCGTAGCCGTTCCCTGTATCACTACGTTTTAAATCGAGTAATACTCTATCATATCAGAGACAGAGTATTACTCGATGCCATAGACGGTGAGGAGGGACAAGTCGCGTGGCAGACCAAAACCCATTTTAACCCCTCGCCCTTGCGGGCGAGAACCCCCTTTACCTCAAACCCGCCAGATCTTCTCCGCGTACTCGCGCACTGCGCGGTCGGCGGAAAACTTGCCCGCGGCGGCGATGTTCAGCAGGCACTTCCTGCCGAACGCCTCGCGGTCGGTCCAGTCGCGGAGGGCGCGCAGGCGCGTTTCCGTGTAGCTGCGGAGGTCATAGAGCACATAGTACTGGTCCGCGCGGTTCCAGTCGATGCCGTCGAGCAGGGAGTGCCAGAGCTCGCGCAGCCCGTCGTCGGTCTCCACGGTGCCGTTCACCAGCGTGTCGACCACGCGGCGGACGCGCTCGTCCTGCTCATAGATGTCGCGGGCGCGGTAGGAATTTTTGATGCGTGTGATGTCCTCGACCGTTGCGCCGAAAATGTATTCGTTCTCCAGCCCCGCCTGCTCCGCGATCTCGACGTTCGCGCCGTCGAGCGTGCCGAGGGTGACGGCACCGTTCAGCATCAGCTTCATGTTGCCGGTGCCGCTCGCCTCCGTGCCCGCCGGGGAGATCTGCTCGGAGATGTCCGCCGCGGGGATGATGTGCTCGGCGTAGGAGCAGTTGTAGTTTTTCACGAACACGACCTGTAGCTTGCCGCGGACGTCCGGGTCGCGGTCGATGAGCGCGGCGACGCGGTTTACATAACGTATGATACTCTTGGCGCGGCGATAGCCCGGCGCAGCCTTTGCGCCGAAGAGGAACACGACCGGCGGCAGCTCCGTGATGCGGCCCTCCTTGACGCCGAAGTAAATGTCCATAATGGACAGCGCGTTCATCAGCTGGCGCTTATACTCGTGCAGGCGCTTGACCTGCACGTCGTAGACGGCATTCGTCGGGATCTCGACGCCCTCGTGGGCGCGGATGACGGCGGCGAGCTGCTGCTTTTTCTGGAACTTCACGCCGTGGAAGCGCGCGATGAGCGCGCTGTCGATGCTCTCTCTGAGCGCGGATAGACGGTCGAGGTCCGTAATGAATCCCTTCCAGCAGCAGTCCTCCAGCAGCGCCGTCAGCTCCGGGTTGCAGAGACCGAGCCAGCGGCGGGGCGTGATGCCGTTCGTGATGTTCAGGAATTTGTCCGGATAGACGGCGGACCAGTCGCGGAAAATATCCTGCCGGATGATCTCGCTGTGGATGCGGGCGACGCCGTTGACATGCTCGCTCATATAGACGGAGAGGTTCGCCATGTGCGCGGTGTTGTCACGCACTACGAAAAGCTCCGGATGCTCCGCGTGGAGGCGCTCCTCGATGCGGCAGAGAATGTCCGCGATCTCCGGCACGACGGAGCGCAGGAGGTTGAGGTCCCATTTTTCGAGCGCCTCCGCCATCACGGTGTGGTTCGTGTAGTTGAAGCAGCGCTTCGTGATGTCGAACGCGGCGTCGAAATCGAGCCCCTCGCGCTGGAGCAGGCGGATCAGCTCCGGGATGCTCATCGCCGGGTGGGTGTCGTTCAGCTGAACGCTGACGAGCTCCGGCAGACGCGCGAGGTCGCCGCCGTGGTTTTCCTTGAACGAGCGCAGGATATCCTGAAGCGAGGCGCTGGAGAGCACATACTGCTGCTTGATGCGCAGACGCTTGCCCTCCCACTCCGTGTCGTTCGGGTAGAGCACGCGGGTGATGTCCTCCGCCTTGTTCTTCGCGGCGAGCGCTCGTTGATAGTCCTGCGCGTTGAAGGCGTCGAAATCCAGCTCCTCCGGCGCTTCGCACTGCCAGAGGCGCAGGGTGCAGATGTTGTCGTTCCGGTAGCCGATGACGGGCACGTCGTAGGGCACGGCGAGGATGGAGTGGTCCGGGAAGCCGATGCGCACAGTGTGCTTATAGCGGCAGACGGACCACGGGTCGCCGAACTTTTCCCAGTCGTCCGCGAGCTCACGCTGGCTGCCGTGCTCGTCAAAGCTCTGGCGGAAAAGCCCGAACTTGTAGCGCAGACCGTAGCCCGTGAGGGGGATCTCCTGCGTGGCGGCGGCGTCTAAATAGCAGGCGGCGAGGCGGCCGAGACCGCCGTTGCCGAGCGCCGCGTCCTCGATCTCCTCCAGACATGCGAGGTCGACGCCCTTTTCCGCGAAAAGGCGCTTCATCTCGTCCAAAATGCCGAGGTTATAGAGATTGGAGTAAACGAGCCGCCCGATGAGATACTCGGCGGAGAAATAGTAGGCGTGGCGCGCTTCCCCGCGGCGGCGCTTGCAGTCCGACCACGTTTCGCTGATGTGCATCATCAGGACGTTCGCAAGGCTGTCATGGAGCTCCACGGCGCCGGCGTCCTCGAAGGTCATATCGTGGCGCAGCTTGAGATAGGATCTGGTTTCCGCGACGATCGCGGCGCAGTCAAGATTCATAGTTTTGTCTCCCACAATGCTGAATGTGTGTGTCTATTCTATTCCGGGCTCACCCACCCGGTTACTTTCCCCTATACTCTACCATTTCATCCGGAAAAAAGCAACCGGCAGCGCCCGAAAATTCGGACGCCGCCGGGGATTGCCGCGGAAAATTATTCGTTTGTGTAGTTGTCAAAGTAGCCCTGAATGAGGATGATGGGCGTGCCCTTGTCGCCGCTGCCGCTCGTCAGGTCGCAGAGAGAGCCGATGAGGTCGGTCAGGTGGCGGGGCGTGGTGCCCTCGGAGACCATGTTGCCGACGAGACTGCTGCCGTCTTTTGCGGAGATGCGACCCTTGATCGCCTCGCGCAGCTCCTCGCCGCTGAGGTCGCTGAAGTCGTTGTCCGCGAGGTATTTCAGCTTCAGCTCGTTCGGCGTGCCGACGAGACCGGCGGTGTAGCCCGGAGAAACGACGGGGTCCGCGAGTTCCCAGATCTTGCCGCAGGGGTCCTTGAACGCGCCGTCGCCGTAGACCATCGCCTCGATCTGCTTGCCCGTCGCGGCGGAGAGCCGGTCGCCGATCGCCTCCGCGACCTCCATGCAGTTGACCGGGAAGAGCTTGACCGTGTCCTCCGTGGCCTTGTTGCTGCCGAGCAGACCGTAGGTCGGGTTGCAGCCGCTGCCGTTCACCGGCGCGGTCATGATGTCGTCGAGCCCAAGGGCGACGCGGGCACCGCCGGCGAGCAGCAGACGCTTGCTGCGCGCGCGGGTGTGGATATCGCAGGTGATGACGGTGTCGGTGTAGTCCAGAATGCGCTGGACATGGTTTGCGAAGATGACCTCGACCTCCGCGCCCTGCGCGCGGATGAGGTCGGAGTAAAACGCAACGTAGTCCACGCCGGTGAAGGGGTGGACGGCGGAGCCGAAGTGGTGGCGGAACTGCTCCTCATTCAGCACGTCGCGGTAAGGATCGAGGTCCGCGGCGTCCACATCGTCCAGACTGACGAGGTGGTTGCCGACCTCATCGGACGGATAGGAGAGCATGAGCACGACCTTTTTGCAGCCCGCGGCGATACCGGAGAGGCAGACGGAAAAGCGGTTGCGGCTCAGGATCGGGAAGACGACGCCGACGGTGCCGCCGCCGGTCTTTTCCCGGACGTCCGCCGCGATCTGCTCCACGGTGCAGTAGTTGCCCTGCGCGCGCGCCACGACGGACTCCGTCACGGCGACAACGTCCCGGTCGCGGGGGGTGATGAAGTTTTCCGCCATAGCCTCCAGCACGGCGTTCACGGTGATGTCGACGATATCGTCGCCCTGACGGATGATCGGCGCGCGGACGCCGCGCACGACGGTTCCCAAAAGTCTGCTCATGTTCAAGACCCCTTATATGTTATCATTAGATTCGCGCGCGGCAAATAAGCCGCAACACAACAAATTAATATAACTCATTTTCCCCTCCCTGTAAATAGCTTTTTTGGGGAAATTCCCGATTTTTTTCAGAAACCGTAGAAAAACGCAAAAACCGCTTGCATTTTTGAATGGATTATAGTAACTTAACAACTGTAATCAAACGTCTGTAACAAGTTGAAAGGTGGTAAAATATTATGAACATGCATAAGATCGAGTATGAAGTCAAGCTCACCGGCAGCAAGCTGTTCGACATCGTGATGTACAACGCCGCCAACAAGCTCTGCGCCGATTTTCCCGGCCTCCAGTTCGAGTATAACAAGACCAGCATCCGCATCTTCGGCGAGCTGGACGACTACTGGTTTGAGAAATATAACGAGACGATGTTCGAGAAAATGTCAAAATAATTCAAACGAGACCCAAAAAGCCGCCCCGACCGGGGCGGCTTTTTTTAGCTCGTCAAAGAACTCGGGCGAGCTGCGGTCTTAAAGGCGGCAGAAAGTCAACCAAGTGCAACCCCCGCAAGTTCGGCTGGGGAG
>CAVJGI010000117.1:0-5888 GCA_963649145.1 Ruminococcus bicirculans (ex Wegman et al. 2014)
ACATCTTTACCATTATTGGGAACCGGATGAAGCACAACCGTACCTGCTGGAGCATGGCCGGCGCAAACAATCTGGCGGCTTTGCTGGCGTTACACCATACAGGCCAGCTCCGACTCGTCCTGCGCGGCTGGGAAGCCCACAACAGGCTGGAGGGCAGCTTTACCGTGACGCTGCCGCTTTCCGCAGCGAAGGCCACCCGGCTGGGCGAGAACGCATATATCCCTCCTCACACGCTGTCCGCTTGTGACATTCACCCCGCTGCAAAATATTACCTGACGCGCTTTGACCCGCTGTCCGGGATGCACCCTTACGACTGACAGCGGCCGGTTGGGTGCGCCTGGGTGCTCAGCCGCTGAGACGTTTTCTCTTTGAACAACACATTTTTCCATACTGATTTTGATGCCAGCCCCCCTTGCCAACGATTTTGTTACACATACTTTCGTCATTTGTGTGTGGAAATCTCTTTAAGCTCGTGATATAATTACCTTGTATATAAAAATTGCGTTTTTACAGGAAGGTACACATTTCTGTAAAAACACATCTGTTACGATAATTTGGCTTTTTCGTAAATCTCCGCACGGTAGCGAAACGAAGACAGCGGCATCCCACACTCTTTTGCTGCCGCTGTCCCCGTGATTTCACCACTTTTCCATCGCTGATAGACAGCGTGGAAGTTCTCAGGCAGCGGTTTTGGAACCCGCCCGAAGCGGATTCCTTTTGCTTTTGCCGCTGCAATGCCCTCTGCCTGACGCTGGCGAATGTTGGTGCGCTCGTTCTCGGCAACAAATGAAAGCACCTGCAGCACAATGTCGCTGAGGAAGGTTCCCATTAAATCCTTGCCGCGCCGGGTATCCAGCAGCGGCATATCCAGCACCACAATGTCGATGCCTTTATCCTTTGTGAGCATCCTCCATTGCTCCAAAATTTCTGCGTAGTTGCGTCCCAGACGGTCGATGCTCTTGATATAGAGCAGATCGTCTTTTTTCATCTTCCGCAGTAGCTTCTTATATTGCGGACGGTTGAAATCCTTGCCAGACTGCTTGTCCATGTAAATGTTCTTTTCACTAACCCCGACTTCCCGCAGGGCAACCACCTGACGATTCTCGTTTTGTTCTTTGGTAGAAACGCGGATGTAACCATAAGCCGTAGATTTGATATTACTTCACATCCTTCCGCTTCTGCCACACAATGTCATACCCCAGCGCGTCCGCCAGCTCCACCGCCTCGCCGTAGCGGAGCGAACCGCGCTTGAGCTTGCCGGAGAGGTTGGGGACGCTGCGGCTCCAGCCGTATTCATCGGAGAGGTAGTCCACCACCTCGGTCATGGTCATGCCGGTGCGGACGATGTAGGACTTGATCTCGTTGCGATAGGTTTCAGATTTTCTCATATTCAAACTTTCCTCCTGTTTTTTCGGTGCGCTCTATGGTAAAATAGGTTTGTTAAATCGTGACACCCGTTCGCCGTAGAGCGCTGGTTTTTGATGCACGGCTTTTTGCTGGAAATGCCGCCGATGATGCGTTGGTCGCAGGTAGCACCTCCCGCTTTTGCCGTCTGATGTGTCTTTGCGTGAAACGGCGAAATGTCATTCTGAACGGCAAACGCGGTTCGCTGTTTGATAGCTCTCTGTTCCGTGCTGATAACCGCACAGGGCAGAAAACGATTTCGCCGTTTTCACTTGCTTTGATTTTTACATTCGATTTTGCCGCTCTTTCCGAACGTCGTTCCTGCCCGGGACTCTCACCCCGGCGTTTCGTTCTCCTTGGTGCGCTGGATGCGGCACTTCGCCGGAGAACATATCCCGTTCGGACGGTCATGCAATTTTCAAGGTTCAGGTGCGATTGCAAGACCATTTTAGCGAAAAATATAGCCCTCTCCCGTATATCCAAGAAGTAGGAAAACACACCGAAAAACGCAGATTTCCACGCTTATGGATAGGGATAGGCCGGATAAGAAATGAGGGGAGGATACCATGCGGGTAAAACTTGATACGTCGGAGCGAATTAAGGATCTGCGGGTAGAAAAGCGTTTGACGCTGGAACAGCTTGCAGAGTTTACGGGACTTTCCAGTTCAGCCATCGGAAAATATGAAAGCGGCGAGTACAAGGACATCAGCGCATTTGCTATTGCAAAGCTGGCAGACAAGTTGGGCGTGTCCACAGACTACTTGCTCTGCCGGACAGAAAACAAAAATCACTCAAACACAGAACTGGACGCTCTGCATTTGGGTGACGATGCAATCGAAGTGTTGAGAACGAGCAAGTTCAACCACCGGCTGCTGTCGGAGCTGATCTGTCATAGGGATTTCCAGCGGCTTATGCTGGATGCTGAGATTTTCGTTGACAGGATCGCGGATATGCGGGTCAACGACATGAACGCCGTGCTGGAAGCGGTCCGGCAGATGGCATTGATGAAGAACGGCGGCGATGAGAACGACTTGCATCTACGGACGCTGAGAGTTGCGCAGATTCAGGAGGACGAGTATTTTGGAAGTCTGATTGCGGATGATCTGAAAGGTATTCTCCGCGACATTCGAGAGCAGCATCGTTCAGACAACATGACCGCGGATGAAACTTCCCTCGCAGCAACTGTGCAGGATCAGTTGCAGGAGGCGATGAATTTTGAGGGCAGTTCTGAGGAAAAGAAAATCCGCGCATACCTTGCAACAATCGGACTCGACTACGATGCGCTCACAAAGGAAGAATTTGTTTCGCTGATTGGTATTCTCAAAAAGTCCAAGTATATGAAAAATCCTATCAGCCAGCGTGGGAAAGCACGATCACAGATGCCGCACGGAAAAAGCAAAAGAAAGCATAAATAAGAAAAAGCCGCTATATCCAGTGAAAAACCTGAATATAGCGGCATTTTGTTGTCCAACCCTGTCTGACAGATGCTCATTTCGTAATTTCAGTCTAAACCTGTTTTACGAACACCTGTCTAAAGGGCGGGATCACAAATTATCAAAATCCGAGATTCAATCCCCCGGTGAGCCGGGACATATTGGCGCTTGCGGCGTCCTCCGCCTTGCGCAGCGCCTCGTTGACCGCGGCGACGACGAGGTCCTGAAGCATCTCCACGTCCTCCGGGTCCACCGCCTCCGGGTCAATCTCCAGCCCCGTCAGCTCGCGCTTGCCGCTGACCGTCGCGGTGACAACGCCGCCGCCCGCCGTCGCGGTATAGACCGCCTGCTCCAGTTCCTCCTGCATCTTCAGCAGGTCCTGCTGCATCTTCTGCGCCTGCTTCATCATCTGCATCTGATTCATCCCGCCGCCCATGCCGCGGAATCCGCCTTTTGCCATTTGTGCTGTCCTCCTTTTATCTTGGGTCATTTGAATTTCACGATATCGAATTTACGCAGCTCGTCGAGCTTGCTGGTCGGCTCCGCCGCCGGGGCGGAGGGACCGTCCCGCAGCGCGGTCCGGATCGGACGCCCCGCGAGCTCCGCCGCCGCCGCGCTGATGCGGCTGAGCACATCCGGACGGTCGAGCATATTTTTCGCGAAGGGGGTCAGAAGCCCCAGCGCCAGCGTGTCGCCTTCGAGCGTGCCGCTCACCTGCGCGCCGTCGCGAAATATCGCAGCGGTGCCCATCGGCAGAACGCGGTCCAGCCGCTCGCGGAGCTGCTCCCAGAAGCCGCCCTGCGCGTCCGCGGCGGGGGAGGGGAGCTCCTGCTCCGGCTCCGGCGGGGGCACGAGATTTTCCTCCGCGGGCACGAAGCTGACCGGCTCCGGCGGCGCGGGTGCTGTCTCCGCCGGTTCGGGCGGGAGGTCGAACGGGACCTCCTCCCGCGGCGTCGCGGGAGGAGGTTCCGGTTTCGATTCAGGTTTCGACTCCGGCTTCACCGGCGGTGCGGTGAACACCGGGATCGGCTCCTGCGCCGGGAGCGTCACGGGCTTCGCCGCGGCGGGAATGCCGCTTGCCACCGCACGCTCCAGCGCGTCGATGCGCGCGCGCAGCGCGGGGAGAGAGTCGGAAAGCTCCGGCTCGCAGAGCGTGATGAGGCAGAGCTCGCACACGGTCCGCGCCTGCCCGTAGCGCAGGTCGCCGAGCGCGGTCTGGATCGCCGTCAGGATCGCGACGAGTCCCGCGGTCGAAAAGCTGCCCCCCAGCGCGGAGAGCATCGCCTCGTCGTAGCCGCCGCTCAGGATCTCGCGCCCGCCCTTCGGCGCGACGGCGAGCATCAGCAGGTCGCGGCAGAGCGCGGAGAGCTCGCCCAGCAGCGTCGCGGGGTCCTTTCCGTCCTGCCAGAGACGGTCAAAAATTTCGATCGCGCCGGCGCTGTCGTGCGCGGCGATGCGCCGCAGCAACTCCGCCACCTCGCGGTTCCCGGCGAGGCCCAGCGCGGAATAAACGGTGTCCGTGTCGATTTTGTCGCGCCCGGCGCACTGGTCGAGCATGCTGAGCGCGTCGCGCATGCCGCCCTCGGCGAGCCCGGCGATGAGCTCCGCAGCGTCCGGCGCCAGACCGAGCTGCTCCTGCTCCGCGACGTATTGCAGCCTGCCGACGATGCTCGCCGTGTCCAGCCGCTTGAACGTGTGCCGCTGGCAGCGGGAGAGGATCGTCGCCGGGACCTTGTTCAGCTCCGTCGTCGCGAGGATGAACATCAGGTGCGCGGGCGGCTCCTCCAGAATTTTCAGCAGCGCGTTGAACGCCGCCGTGGAGAGCATGTGGACCTCGTCCACGATGTAAACGCGCTTTTTCGCCGCCGCGGGGGAGAAGACCGCCTCGTCCCGGAGCTGGCGGACGTTGTCCACGCCGTTGTTGCTCGCCGCGTCCATCTCCACGACGTCCAGAATGGAGCCGTCGTCAATGCCGCGGCAGATACGGCAGGCGTTGCAGGGGTTGCCGTTCACGGGGTGCTCGCAGTTGACGGCCTTGGCAAGGATCTTGGCGCAGCTGGTCTTGCCGGTGCCGCGCGTGCCGATGAAAAGATAGGCGTGGCTGAGCCTGCCCGTCTCGACCTGCCGCTTGAGCGTCTCGGTGATATGGGACTGAGCGACAACGTCGTCAAACGTTTTCGGCCGCCATTTGCGGTAGAGCGCCTGATACATAAGCCCTTTCCGGTTCCTCCTTGGTGATAGGATAAAAAGAGCGGTCCTTGGCAAGACTGCACACCCAGTCTTGGGAATAATGATCCATCCGTTACGACGGCAGCCAGCTCGGCTCCGGCACCCTCGCGGCACACGGAGTGACCCGCTTAGTGCTGCTCGGTTCCCCGCCTGACACGGTTCACGGGGCTCCGTTGCGCAAGACCGGAACGTCAACGCCGCTTACTGAAGTCAGTCGACACATCATTAACCCTCGAATGGGAATTCATCCCTGCTATAGCGGATTGCAGGTAACAGGGCACCGCTGGCTCCCCGACTAGTGCAGCCTTGCCAAAGACCACGGTCTTATTTTACCACAAATAAAAAAAATAGCAAGTAAAATCAAAAAAAACTTTACAAATCAAAAATTTGTGCTATAATAAACAAGTGCTCCGGTGAGGGAGCCGAAAAATGGGGTATTAGCTCAGCTGGTAGAGCGCTAGGTTCGCAATCTAGAGGTCAGGGGTTCGAACCCCCTATGCTCCACCATTTTGAGAAAAATCGCCGCCAATTTGGCGGTGATTTTTCGTTTGACCACAATCATACCACAGACGGCAGAAAATTCTGACCACTTTTGAAATCCGCAGACGGTGAGTAATAGTCCCTCACCACCTGCGGATTTTTGTTTTATATGTTTGCCGGTGTGCCAGTTCTGTCCTGACTTCATCGTAGTATTTCTGCACCGTAGTGCGGTCCATACCTGTTTCCCGTGCGATAAGCTTTTATTGCTCACGCCGGGATGCTGGCGCAGATACTCCGCCAGCTGCTTTTTCTTGGGGCTGACACCGTCCGGATACTCCGCAG
>CAVJGI010000118.1:0-5861 GCA_963649145.1 Ruminococcus bicirculans (ex Wegman et al. 2014)
AGTAACCGAATGTAACCTGACTTCTCAGGTCGGCGCTTTTGCGGCGGCCTTTTTGCGCTGCACTTTTTCTCTACCTTCTGCCTGTAAATTTTTCTTCTGTCAAGTCCGCTTTGGGGCTTGACTTTTTATTTGCAGGCTTAACAATCCTCCTCCTGAACGACCAAGGGGATCCGACAATCCCCTTGGAACCCCTCCCGCATCGAAGGTCCAGCGTTTTAACTGTGGGAGCATCGCCGGGAGCGCCAGCTAAATCGTGGCACCCCTCAGTCAGCGCGGAGCGCTGACAGCTCCCCTTTCTGTGGAGCATTTTCTAAGGTCGCGGCTTCGTCGCGGATTTGATTTTTGACTTTTTGGTTGAGGGCGCGTGACCGGCGTTTGCATGGGCTGCGGCTACTGCCCATAGTAAAACCGGGCAAGCTACGACCTTAGGGGGAATCCAAGGGGGTCGCAAGACCCTCTTGGTCGTTCAGGAAAAGAGGGTGTCGGGAGGAAAACCCAATCGAAAGGGTTTTCCTTCTGACTGTGCCTTTGCCTTCTTTCCCCACAGGGGGAAAGAAGGTCGCGCCGCAGCGCGAAACACCCCAAATTCCAATTTCAATCGCGCCAAAGGCGCATTCAATATTGAAATCCCCTCGCCCTTGTGGCGAGAACCCCCCGCAAAAAGCAAAAAAGAGAGGCTGGGAACCCCAGCCTCTCTTTTTGCTTTTTTCAGATCATCGCCTCGATAAAGTCAACGACCTCGCGAACAGTGTAGAGCTCGCGGACGCGCTCGTCGGTGATGATGAGGTTGAACTCATCCTCCATGCAGGAGATCAGCTCCACGACGTCGAGCGAGTCGGCGCCGAGATCGTCCACGATGTTCGTGTCCATGGTGATCGTGCTCTCGTCAACGCCGAACTGCGACGCCAAGAGCTCACAGAGCTTTTCGTAAACCATACTGTATTTCTTTCCTCCGGAAAAATGGATTCACGCCCACTCGCGGCTCTGCGGGCGGTTGTCGCGGCTCTCGGTCTTTTCGTAGCTGACGACGACGCGGCGGTTCGGCTCCACGCCGATGGACGAGGTGGAGACGCCCTCATAGTTCTGGAGCGCGGTGTGGATGACGTGGCGCTCGTAGCTGTTCATGGGCTCCAGCGCCATGGAGCGCTTATACTTCACAGCCTTCGCCGCCATCTTTTCCGCCAGATGGACGAGGGACTCCTCGCGCTTGCTGCGGTAGTTCTCGGCGTCCACGTTGATGTGCAGGCGCTTGTCGCTGCCGCGGTTGACGGAGTAGTTCACAAGGTGCTGGATGGCGTCGAGCGTTTCGCCGCGGCGTCCGATGACGGTGCCCATGCCGCTGCCGCTGAGCTCGGCGTTGATGCCGCCGCCCTCGCGCGGGGTGATGGTGATGTCCGCCTTCACGCCCATCAGGTCCAGCAGACCGCGGAGATAGCACTCCACGCGCTGCTCAAGCGGGGCGTCGGCGTCCGGCTTTTCCGGTTTGACCGGGGCGGCGGGCACCTTGGGCGCTTCGGGCTTTTTCGCGGGCTTCGGCTCCGCGGGAGGAGCCTTCGGCGCTTCCGGCGCGGGAGCCGGGGAAACCGGCTCGTCCGGGGCTTCATAGCTGATGCGGATGACAGCGGGACTTCCGCCGAAGCCGAGGAAACCCTTCTTGGGCAGCTCAAGATATTCGAGCGAGACCTCGTCCCGCGTCAGTCCGAGCTGCGCAAGACCGGCGGCGACTGCCTCCTCCTCGGTCTTTCCGCTGACTTCGATAAATTTTGTCATAGTGCTTTTCTTAACCTCATTCTTCGTCTGCGTCCTCGGTTTCATCGGACGCGGGCTCTTCTTCCGCCTCTTCGGGCTCCTCGGCGGGCTCCTCGACCTCTTCCTCGACGGTCTCCTCCGCTTCTTCGGCGGGCTCAACAGAGTCGGTCACGGTCTCGGCGGGGACTTCGGAGACCTCGGTCTCCTCCTCGGCGGCGAGGGCTTCGTCCGCCTCGGAAGCGGCGGCTGCGGCGGCGGTCGCCTCCGCTGCGGTCTCCGGATTCGTGAAGCGATCCTCCACATAGGCGCGGCCGCGCGCATAGCGGCGGTTGCCGACCTGAGACGCGGGCTTTTCCTCCTCCGGGGGCAGGCCCATGGCGGCGCGCTTCGCGGCGCGTTCCTCGCGGATGGCGGCGGCGCGGAGCTCGTCGCTCTCCGCCTTGGCGCGCGCCTGCTGCTTGCGCTTGCTGGTGTTGGTGTTTTCCTTGGTGAGACCCTCGGCGCGCAGGCGCTCGGTCTCGGCGCGCTTGCGCTCAAACTCCGCCTCGCGCGCACGCTGGCGGGCGTTGCGCTCCGCAGCCTCGGCTGCGATGAGCTTGCCGTAGTGCTTGTTCAGGACGAGCTCCTGCACGATGGCGAGGGCGCTCGTGAAGATCCAGTACATACCGAGCGCGGCGGGCATGCTGAAGCCGATCCAGAGCGAGATGAGCGGCATCATGAGATTCATGGTCTTCATGCTCGTCGCCTGCTGCGCGTTCTGGGTCGCCGGCGCGGGGTTGGTCTTCTGGCTGATCTTCATCTGGAGCCAGCTCAGGAGAGCGGACACGATCGGGATGAGGAACAGTCCGATGGAGAGCCAGGTCAGGCCGTCCTGCCAGAAAAGCAACTTGGGGGTGGACCCCATGTTCAGACCGAGAAAATTGTAGTTAATATTGACCAGTTTGTCGCTCAAGCCGGCGAACTCGGAAAAATGCTGAGAAATGAATTCTGATTGCTGAAGCTGAAGGTAGGTGGTGCCCTTTCCGGTTGCAGTGAATCCGAGTTCATTAAGTTTGCTCAGAATTGTGCCGCCCTCGGCGAGAAGATCCTCAGGGACGCCCATCATTGTGGTCAAGGGCATCCGGATGGCGCGATAGAGCGCCAGCAGGATCGGGTAGGGGATGAGGGACCAGAGGCAGCCGGACATGGGGTTGACCTTTTCCTCTTTATAGAGCTTGGCGGTCTCCTCCTGGAGCTTCTTGGGGTTGCCCTCGTGACGCTTTTGCAGCTCCTGAAGCTGGGGGTTGAGCGCGGCCATGCGCATCATGCTCTTTTTCGTCTTCATCTGGAAGGGCAGCATGATAAGCTTTACGACTAAAGCAAACAGGAAGATGGCGATGCCGTAGTTTCCGACGAGATTATAGAGCCATAGAAGCAAAAGGCCAAATGGTTTCGCGATTAGGGCAAGGATTTGAGACATTGTAGTATTCTCCTCTGAATCGCTCCGGGGCCATTTTCAAGGCACCGGGTCATAGAAATCGTGCTCCCCGCGGTGAAACGGGTGGCACCGGGCAATGCGCTTGATGGCGAGCCACGCTCCCTTGGCGGCGCCGTACTTTTCGAGCGCCTCCAGCGCATACTGGGAGCAGGTGGGGACATAGCGGCAGCAGGGCTTTGTCAGCGGGGAGATGCACCGCCGGTAAAACTTCACCAGCGCGATCAGAAGCCGCTTCATGCGTCCTGCGCCTCCTTCCGGAGCGCGCCGAGCTTTCCGCAGGCGGAGAGAAACGCGCGTTCGAGCTGGGCATAAGCCGCGCCGACGGCGCGCTGGCGCGCGACGACGACGAGCTCCGTGCCGGGCTTGAACTCCGTCTCGTGGAGACGGTAGATCTCCCGCAGGCGGCGGCGGACCCGGTTGCGCTTCACCGCGCAGCCGATCTTCGTGCTGACGGTAAAGCCGATGCGGTTGGTGCTGCGGCGGCTCTGGCGGGCGTAAACCACGAGAAAGGGCGTCACCGCGCTTTTTCCCTTGGAATAGAGCCTGTGAAATTCGTTGTTTCGCTTGATGGTGTCGGTGAATTTCATCGGACGCCTCCCGGTGTTATCTGTCTTTGCCGGAAAAAGCTCCGGCATGCACAAATAGGGCGGTCAAAGCCGCCCAAGGAAAACGCTATGCAGTTTCCGCTCCTTTGTGCCGGCGCCGCCAAGGGTCTGCCTTAGTAGCTCAGACGGGCTCTGCCCTTTGCTCTGCGGCGCGCGAGGACCTTGCGGCCGTTCTTGGTCGCCATTCTCTTGCGGAAGCCGTGCTCTTTCTTGCGCTGACGCTTTTTCGGCTGATACGTGCGAAGCATAATACGTTTTCTCCTTTCTGTCATTGATATGCTCAACATCCCCGTTTTCATTTTAAAAAACGGAAATGCAGCGTGCAAAACGGAGCGCCTTCCAAAAAGGCGCTCGTACATTATAACTTAAAACTCTAATTTCTGTCAACCACTATTTTTCGGTATCATTTTGTCCAAAACCGCAAAAACTGGGGTCGGAACGAATTTTTGATCGGAAACGGAGCTGAACTGACCCATGAAAAAAAGGACCTTCATCCGCGTGATAAGCTATCTCTCCGCGGCGGCGCTGTGCCTCGGCGTGCTCGCCTGCACGGGCTATGCCGCCGCGCGGCGCTATGAGCGCGCTTACCGCAACAACGCCGCCCACGCCTTCGGCGAGCTCGTCACCGCCGTCGGCGAGATGGACGCCGCGCTGGAAAAGAGCGTGCTCGCCGTGTCGCCGAAGATGCAGAGCGCCGTCTGCACCGAGCTTTTCGGCAAGGCGATGACGGCGCAGATGTCGCTCAGCGCGCTGCCGTGGGGCGCGGAGGAGCTGGAGCACACGGCGGACTTCATCAGCCGCGTCGGGGATTACGCCTTCTCGCTCTCGCGCGAGGCGGCGTCCGGCGCGGGCTACGGCGACGAGCAGCGCGAAGCGCTGCGCAGCCTCTCGGAAACGGCGGGCGTGCTCTCCCAGAACCTCAAGAGCCTTCAGACGGACGTGCAGTCCGGGCGTCTGACGCTGACCCAGCTGCGCCGCAGCGCCGGGCAGCTTGCGGAATCGGAGACGGACGAGCCCGGCTGGGCGGGCGACTCCGTGCGGCTCATCGAGCAGGAATTCCCGGAGGTCCCGGCGCTCGTCTATGACGGACCGTTTTCCGAGCATCTCCGCAGCGCCGCGCCCCGCGCGCTCGAAGGGCTCGCGGAGGTGACGAGCGAGCAGGCGCGCGCCGCTGCCGCGGCGTTCCTCGGCGTCGCGAAGCCGCAGGTGCGTCTCACGGGCGAGACGGAGGGCGACCTCCCCTGCTACACCCTCGCCGCGGACGACGCCGGCGGCGCGACGGCTTACGTCTCCGTGACGAAGCAGGGCGGGAAAATTCTCGCGATGCTCTCGTCCCGCCCGGTCGGGTCGGCGCGCGTTTCCGCGGAGCAGGCGGTCGCCGCCGCGCGCGACAAGCTCGCCGCCTGCGGCTTTGCGGGCATGGAGGAGACTTATTATATGATCCAAGGCGGCATCCTGACGGCGAACTTCGCTTACCGGCAGGGCGAGGTGCTCTGCTACTCCGATCTCATCAAGGTCTCCGTCGCGCTCGACAGCGGCAAGGTCTGCGGCTTTGAAGCCCGCGGCTGGATCGAGTCGCACCGCGAGCGCAGCCTCGATGCCCCGACGATCACGGCGGAACAGGCGCGCGCCGCCGTCCCCGCCGGGCTCACCGTCTTGGCAGAGCAGCTCGCCCTCGTCCCCTCGGACGGCAAATACGAGACCCTCTGCCGCGAGCTCAAATGCGCCGACGAAGACGACCGGCACTATCTCATCTATCTGAACGCCTCCACCGGCGAGCAGGAGAAGATCCTCATCCTGCTGGAGGACGAGACCGGGGTGCTGACGATATAACGCGGCGAAGCGCACAAATTTAAAGGCCTCCCTGTGCAAGGGAGGCTGTCAGCCGAAGGCTGACTGGAGGGTTGTAAGCTCCCGGAATAGCCAAGCTTGGCGTTTTCTCAAGCTTACAACCCCTCAGTCGCGCTTCGCGCGCCAGCGGCAGAAAGTCAACCAAGTGCAACCCCCGCAAGTTCGGCTGGGGAGAGCCA
>CAVJGI010000119.1:0-5724 GCA_963649145.1 Ruminococcus bicirculans (ex Wegman et al. 2014)
GCCATATCTCTCATACCTTTTTCTTCGATTGTCCAATATGTATTGTAATCCTACAGTCGGAGGAAACTCCGGCCGGTTTTTGCTGTTGCCAACGAGACCGGCTGTGTGGTATAATAAGTTAGTTAAACGGAAAGGAGGGACGGATATGCGCATCCTCGGCATCGACCCCGGCATCGCGACCGTCGGCTTTGGCGTCATCGACGCGGACCGCGGGCGGCAGAGCTATGTTTCGTGCGGCGTTATCAGCACCCCGGCGCACACGCCGCTCTCGTCCCGCTTGAACCAGATCTACGAGGACCTCGGTCAGCTTATCGACACCTTCAAGCCCGACGCGATCAGCATCGAGGAGCTTTTTTTCAACACGAATATCACGACCGGCATCTCCGTGGCGCATGGCCGCGGCGTCATCCTGCTCGCAGCTTACCGCCGCGGGGTCCCCGTGTTTGAATACACCCCGCTTCAGGTCAAGCAGGCGGTCGTCGGCTACGGCCGCGCGGAGAAGCGGCAGGTCATCGACATGGTGCGGCGCATTCTGAATATGCCCGCGCCGCCGAAGCCGGACGACGCGGCGGACGCCGTCGCCATGGCGATCTGCCACGCGCGCAGCGCGACCTCGCTGCTCAGCAGAAATGGAGGAGACAACGCATGTTCCACTATATAAACGGCACCGCAGCGGAGCTGCTGCCGAACCTCGCCGTCGTCGACTGCGGCGGGATCGGCTTTGAGGTCAACACCTCCGCCTATTCGCTGAGCCAGCTCCGCGTGGGCGAGCCGGCGAAGCTTTATACTTATGTCTATATCCGCGAGGATTCTTTTGATATCTACGGCTTTTCCACCAAGCAGGAAAAGCGCTGCTTCGAGATGCTCATCGGCGTTTCCGGCGTCGGACCGAAGGCGGCGCTCTCGATCCTCTCCGTGAACGCGCCGCAGGACCTGCTCATGGCGATCGTATCGGAGAACGAGAAGGCGATCACCGCCGCGCCGGGCGTCGGAAAGAAGCTCGCGCAGCGCGTGATCTTGGAGCTGAAGGACAAGCTCGGCGGCGAGATGACGGAGATCTCCTTCCGCGATAAGGGGACCGCTCCGGCGCCCGTGCCGCTCGGCAAGGACGCCCGTGCGGACGCCGTTGCCGCCCTCACCGTCCTCGGATACGGCACGGCGGAGATCAACGCCGCGCTCCGCCGCGTGGAGAACGCGGAGCAGCTTGATACCGAGCAGCTCGTCAAGGCGGCACTGAAGCAGATGCTGACCTGAGCGGCAAAGGGAGGAGACAACACCTTATGGCGATCGAATTTTCAGACAGCAGCTTTGACCGGCAGCAGCCGCCCATCACGACGGCGGCGAGTCTTCCGGAGGACCGGATCGAGGGCTCGCTCCGCCCGCGCTTTCTGAGCGAATACACGGGGCAGGAGAAGGCCAAGGAGAACCTGAAGGTCTTTATCGAGGCGGCAAAAATGCGCGGCGAGCCGCTGGACCACGTTCTGCTCTCCGGACCTCCGGGACTCGGCAAGACGACGCTCGCGTCCATTATCGCGAACGAGATGGGCGTTAATATGCGCATCACCTCCGGTCCGACCATCGAAAAGGCGGGCGACCTCGCCGCGCTGCTCACGAATTTACAGGAAAACGACATTTTGTTCGTCGACGAGATCCACCGCCTGAACCGGCAGGTGGAGGAGATCCTCTATCCCGCAATGGAGGATTACGCCATCGACATCATCATCGGCAAGGGACCGAGCGCGAACTCCATCCGGCTCGACCTCCCAAAATTCACGCTCATCGGTGCGACGACCCGCTCCGGCCAGCTCACCGCGCCGCTGCGCGACCGCTTCGGCGTGGCGCTCCGTCTGGAGCTCTACACGCCGGAGGAGCTCCAGCGCATTATCCTGCGCTCTGCGGGCATTCTCGGCGTTGAGATCGAGCGCAGCGGCGCGGAGGAGATCGCGCGCCGCAGCCGCGGAACGCCGCGAATCGCGAACCGCATGCTCCGCCGCGTGCGCGATTTCGCGCAGGTGCGCGCCGACGGCGTTATCACGCGCGAGGTCGCGGACGAGGCACTGACGCGGCTGGAGGTGGACCATCTGGGGCTCGACGCGCTGGACCGCCGCATGCTGCGCAGCATCATCGAGTTCTATTCCGGCGGTCCCGTCGGGCTCGATACCCTCGCCGCTACGATCAACGAGGAGGCGGTCACGCTGGAGGACGTCTATGAGCCTTATCTGCTCCAGCAGGGCTTCCTGACGCGCACGCCGCGCGGTCGCTGCGTCACGCAGAAGGCGTATGAGCACCTCGGCATCCTGTTTCAGGGCCAAAGCAGGCTCGATTTGTGACGAATCGCCGACTATGCTTGTCGGGATTTCACAATTTTTTTACAATTTCACAGAAATCCTTGACAAATTGCACCAAAGCGGATATAATCCAATTTAGATTTTTTGGAGTAAGTTGATTTTCCCCATGAATTATCCCGCACTGACAGATCAGGAATTGCAGCGCCTCGCCGCAGAGGGCGATGACGACGCCGCGAGCGAGCTCGTTTTCCGCTACCGCAGGATCGTGAAGATCTGCATCCGCCCGTATTTTCTGGCGGGGGGCGACAGCGAGGATCTGCTTCAGGAGGGGATGATCGGTCTGCTCCATGCCATCCGCGAGTTTGACCCCGAGGCGGGAGCCTCGTTCAAGACCTTTGCGGAGCTTTGCATCAAGCGCCGCGTTATCAGCGCGGCGAAGTCCGCCTCCAGATTGAAGCATGCCCCTTTGAATGACGGCATTTCGCTGGAGGAGATCCTCTCTGAAGAAGCCCAACTCGACTCTGCTTTGATCGGACAGACCTTTGCCCGGTCGCCGGAAGACCAGATTCTTGCCAGAGAGCGCGAATGCGATTTTATTTCCGCCTTTTCACGGTATTTGTCAGATTTTGAGCGAAAGATCCTGTCCGATTATTTACACGGCCTATCCTATGCGGAGATCGCGGAGCGCCGCTCCCGGTCCCCGAAATCCGTTGACAATGCCGTACAGCGCATCAGGAAGAAACTGGCGCGACACCTTCATTCCGGCGATTTCAGCGATTTAAGCTGACGCAAATATTACACGCCCCTAAAGGCAAGATCAAAGAGAGGATTCAAAATGTACGAAGACAAGACCCTTATTTGCAAAGAGTGCGGCAACGAGTTCGTGTTCACCGCCGGTGAGCAGGAGTTCTACGCGGAGCGCGGCTTCCAGAACGAGCCCCAGCGCTGCAAGGCATGCCGTGACGCCCGCAAGGCCGCTTCCCGCGGTCCGCGCGAGTTCTTCACCGCTACCTGCGCTGCCTGCGGCGGCGAGGCCCGTGTGCCTTTCCAGCCCCGTGACGACCGCCCGGTCTACTGCAGTGACTGCTTTGCGAAGATGAAGGCTGCTGAGTAAAATTCAGCATATAAAAAGGACGCCGGGAACCTATCCCGCGTCCTTTTTATTATGCCTTTTTTCGGAAAAGGGCAGGGAATATCAAAAATATAGTTGAATTTTGCACACAGTCTGATATATAATATCCATACCATCGGTTAACAAGAGCACACGCGGTTTTGGCGATCCCGGCGGCGCTCATGCTGCGTCATCAGCCTTGGAAATACGAGAAGTATTCCCTGCGGCTGATTCCTTGCCTGACCACCGCCGGGAACGCCAAAACTGCTTCGCACCTGACAGCGCTGGATTTTCGAGTGATTTTCGGCTTTTGAGGCGCAGGCGGGCTGACGCCCGTCAAGCCGAAAAGGGCGAAAAGCGCCGAAAAGACGCGCTGTCAGGCGTGTGTGCTCTTGTCAACCGATGGTACCAATATAAAAACCGGAGGTCAAACACACTATGTTTGAAGTCACCAAGGATACCGTCATTTCCGACATCATGATGAACGCGCCGGATTCCGTTCCCCTGTTTCAGGAGATCGGCATGCACTGCATGGGCTGCGCCCTCGCCACCGGCGAGACCGTGGAGCAGGCATGCTTTGCCCACGGTGTGGACGTCGACGCCTTCCTCAAGAAGCTCAACGAGTTCATCGCGAACAGCTGAGAAAGTGCTCAAAATGCGGCGGGGTCTTTCATAGGACCCCGCCGATTTTTATGGAAAGGGACGCTGGAAAACTATGCCTATCACCCTCTCGCCGCGCCTGCGGCGCATTGCGGACTTCGTGCTCCCCGGCGCGGTCGTCGCCGACGTCGGCACGGACCACGCCTATATCCCCATCTGGCTGCTCCAGAGCGGCGTTTCCGCCCGCGCCGTCGCGACGGATATCAAGCCCGGTCCGCTCCGCAACGCCCTGCGCGACGCGGAGCGCTGCGGCGTTTCCGAGCGCCTGACGCTGACGCTCTGCGACGGGCTCACCGGTGTGGATCCGGACGGCGTGGACACCGTTATCGCCGCCGGGATGGGCGGGGAGACCATTCAGAATATCCTCGCCGCCGCGCCGTGGAGCTGGGATAAACGATTCATTTTGCAGCCGCAGACCAAGTTTTACGAGCTGCGCCGCTGGCTGCGTGACCACGGGCTGCGCATCGCGGACGCCGCGCTCAGCTATGATGCCGGGCGGCTCTATCTCGTCTGGCTCGTGGAAAAAGGGGAAGGGGAGCCGGACGACTACCCCATCGACCGCGCGCTCATCGAAAAGCGCGACCCGCTCCTGCGGCCTTATCTGGAGGAGCAGATCAAGCGTCTGCTGAGCCAGACGCAGGGCATGGCGCGCTCCGACCGCGCGGACGCGGAAACCCTCCGCCGCCTGCAATCGGAGCTTCAGACGCTGCAAACACTCTATCAGGAGGTCAAGACATGGCAAGCGTAAGAGAGATCTGCGATTTTTTCAACGAAAAAGCGCCGTTTTACACGAAATTCGACTTTGACAACATTGGCCTTCTCGTCGGCGACCCGGCGCAGGAGGTGCATCGCGTGCTGACGGCGCTGGACATCACGGACGCCGTCATCGACGAAGCGAGTGAGCTCGGCGCGCAGCTCATCGTGTCCCACCATCCGCTCATTTTTGACCCGCTCAAGACCGTGCTTGCGGACGACTACAAGGGACGCAAGCTCTACCGGCTCATCCGGGAGGATATCTCCGCCATCTGCCTCCACACGAATATGGACACGGCGGACGGCGGTGTGAACGACTGCCTGATGGCGGCGCTCGGCGGCACCGTGACCGGGCTGCTGGACCCCCACGGTACTCACCCGGACGGCAGACCCTACGGCGTCGCGCGCCTCGGCGAGCTGCCGGAGGCGATGGAGCTGGAGGCGTTTCTGGCGCACACGAAGCGCGCCCTCGGTGTCAATATGCTGCGCTATGTCCCCGGCGGCAAGCCGGTGAAGCGCCTCGCCTGCTGCGGCGGAGCCGGCGGCAGCGAGATCGAGAAGGCGCTCCGCGCCGGCTGCGACACTTATGTGACCGCGGACCTCAAGTATGACCACTTTCTCTGGGCGAAGGAGATGGGGCTCAATCTCATCGACGCGGACCATTTCTGCACGGAAAATGTCGTCATCCCGCACCTTGCCGCGCTCCTGCGCGGGAGCTTCCCGGCGCTCGACGTCCGCATCAGTACCCGTCATAAGCAGACGGCTCAGGTATTCTGAAAAAAGCAGCCTGACACAGTGTGTCAGGCTGCTTCAGCCCGTCAAAGAACCCCCGCTTTCATGCAGCGAAGGCGGGGGTTCTCTTGCAACTTAGCGAAAAACAAGCGAATATGGGCTGGAAAATGGAGTTATCCC
>CAVJGI010000120.1:0-5703 GCA_963649145.1 Ruminococcus bicirculans (ex Wegman et al. 2014)
CGTTTCTTCCATTATACCAGAAACCGGGGCGGTTTGGAAGTTTTTTGACAAGCTGTGCCCGCCCGGTCCCATTGGGACCGGGCGGGCGCTTTTTTATGCTCAGTACGAATAGATCCCGCCGCCGATGAATTCTCTTATCATCGCGTCGGGGGCTACACAGTCGTCGGCTATGACGCCGAAGAGCTGCAGGGCGGGGAGGACGGCGCGGAGCTCTTCGAAGCGCTCGATGCCCTCCGGGACGGACTGGAACAGCTTCGTCGCCGTTTCGTTCATCACCGCCATCTCGTAGGCGAAGGAGGTGTCGAACTGGTAATCGGCTTTGCCGATGAAGGGCTTGATATAATTCGCCTCGCCGCGCAGGACGTTCGCCCAGCGGCTCATCGTCTCCTGCGGGTCCGTGCCGCGGAAGTTATAGTCGCGCACGAGCCGCCGCACGAGGCGGAACCAGCTGCTCTTGAACACGACCTTGCCCTCGAACTCCACGTCGCTGCGGGCGCTGATATAGAGCTTGAACGCCTCCGGGTGGGAGTCCGTGATCATGTCATTTAAGGCGTGGATGCCCTCGAAGATGACGACCTCGTTTTTGCCGAGTTTGATGCTCTTGCCCGGCTCCTGCACGCGCATCTGGCGCGAGAACTCGTATTTCGGAACGAAGATGCGCTCGCCGCGCGCGAGCTCGTCGAAGTGGCGGTTGAGCAGCGCCATATCCACGCAGAGCGGGGATTCGAGGTCCATCTCGCCCTCCGGCGTGCGGGGAACGGTGTCGGGTTGGACGGTGATGAAATAGTCGTCCAGACTGACATAGTGGGTGCCGACACCGCGGCGGCGCAGCTCGTCCGTGATCTTCATCGCCGTGGTGGTCTTGCCGCTGCCGCTCGGACCGGAGAGCAGCACGATCGGGCTGCGGACCAAGTTCGCGATGATCTTGTCCGCCGCCTCGGAGACCTCCGCGGCGTAGCGTGCGTCGCACTCGGCGCAGAACGCGCGCGGGTCGGAGACGGTCTTGAAGTTGATGTCGGTCAGAGAATAGCTCATAGTGTGCCTCCTTGATAAAACTGGGCGATCTGCGCTTTGTCGGCGCAGACCTTTTCGATTCCGCCGATGTATTCCTGCGGATATTTCGGGGAGAAAAAGCGGCAGAGCCGCCCGCTCCCGCGCGTGAGCTTCGTGGAGCCGCCCGCGCCCATGGCGAGGACGGAGCAGAGCTCCTCCATGATGCAGATGTTATAAAGGTTTTCCGTCCCCGGCAGGCACCAGCCGACGTTTTCAAAGCCGCCGGACATAAATTTCTGCCGGTAGAGGTAATAGGGCGCGTAGCCGCGGCTCCGCAGCGCCGCCTGCGCCGCGTCAAGCATCTCGCCGACCTCCGCCGCGCCGGGCAGACGCGTGCCTTCGAGCGTGATGCGCGAGCCCTTTTTCAGCGCGAGGGTGTGGACCGTGATGTTCTCCGCGCCGAGCGCGAGGACCTCCTCCAGCGTTTTGCGGAAGCCCTCCGGACTGTCCTCCGGGAGCCCGGCGATGAGGTCCATGTTGACCTGAAGGGACCCCGCTGCGCGGACGAGCTCCAGCGCGCGGACCACGTCCGCCGCCGTGTGGCGGCGCCCAATGGCCTCCAGCACGGTGTCCTGCATCGTCTGGGGGTTGACGCTGACGCGCGTCACGCCGCGGCGGACGAGCACGTCCAGCTTCTCCGCCGTGATCGTGTCCGGACGCCCCGCCTCGACGGTGAACTCCCGGCACGCGGAGAGGTCAAATTCGCGCTGCATGTGCGCGATAACGCGGTCGAGCTGCTCCGCCGAGAGCGTCGTCGGCGTGCCGCCGCCGAAATAGACCGCGACGGGGCGGAGCCCCGCTGCGCGCGCGGCGGCTGCGGTCGCGGAGATGTCCCGCAGCAGCGCGTCCGTGAAGGGCTCGATGAGCGCCATGCTGCGCTCCACCGACTGGCTCACGAAGCTGCAATAGGCGCAGCGCGTCGGGCAGAAGGGCACGCCGAGGTAAAGGCAGACGTCCCGCGGACCAAGCTCGCGCTGCACCGCGCGGGCGTGCTTCGCCGCGTCCAGCGTCAGCGCCGTGCGCTCCGGCGACACGTCGTAGAGCTCGCGGAAGCGGCGGCAGGCGGCTTTTTCGTCCAGCCCCTCGTCCAGCAGATTGCGCAGCAGCTTCGCCGGGCGGACGCCGCTGAGCGCGCCCCACGCGGGCTTTTTGCCGAGATAGCGCACGCCCGCGCGGTAAAAGCTCTGCTTTATGATACGCTGCTTGAGCCGATCCGATACCACCGTGCCGCGCAGCTCGCTGCGCGCGACGCGCGCCCGTCCGACGTAGCGGTAAATGCTGTCGTAGATGACGGTGTCCGCCGTGACATACTGCGCCGCCTCGCGCAGGCTGACGCGGGCGCGGAAGCCCCCGGTCGTATAGGGCGGATACTCCGGCCGCTCGTCCGGGAAGAGCGTCAGCAGGATCTGCTCCACCGCGTATTTATAATCGTGTCCTTTTAAAAATAGCTCCATCGCCTTATTTTTCTCCGCTTCGCAAAATATGTGCGCTCCCATTTTAGCATACCGCCGCGTTTTTATCCATAGCAAAGCGGCGGATTTTCGTTTTTTTTCACAAAAGATATAAAAACGTTGATTTTACAGGGATTTTCCGGTAGAATAAAAGACGGATAGAGGTGCTTCCCAGCGCCCGTATCCGTAAAATTAACGAAAAAAGCGAGGTATGAAAATTATGGCGATCAACGAGACCCATAAGGTTGAATATGTGCTCTACCGCACCGGCAGCAAGCTCTTCGATATCGTGATGACCAACACCGCGAAAAAGCTCTGCGAGGACTGCAAGGGACTGTCCTACGAGATGGACGACAAGAAGATCCGTGTCTACGGCGAGCTCGACGAGGAGAACTACAAGAAGTATATGGACTTCATGTTCGAGTCCGATCCGGATCTGATGAAGTTTTGAAAAATCTCGACCGGGACCCGGCTGCGACGCGCCGAAGGCGCTAGTCCTTTAGGGCGCTGGGCTCCCGGTCGAAAAAATTTCACTCCGCTCAGCGCACGAAGCCCCTGCCGTTCGGCAGGGGCTTCGCACGTTCCCTCCGCGCAGAGTATTTTTCGGCACGCACGTGTCGCGCCGAAAAATGATTAGACTTTATTCGCGTCTGCGGGCGCGAACTCTGCGAGGCTTTTTTGCTTCAGAAGAATCTGCCGGGGGCGGTCAGCCACTTGTCAACGTAGTCGTAGGTGGTCTCCGTTGTGTCGCCGAACTCGCCGGGGAAGCGTTCGGCGGCGTGGTCGGTGTAAAAATCGTGGTCCGCGCCCTCGATAAAGCCACACTGTTTGTCCGATGCGCCGCTGTTCTGGAAAATGGTCTCCACGGCGGAGAATTCCCAGTTCGCGGTCATGCCGAGGATGAGGGTCGGGACCGTGACGTGGGCGATGTTGCCCGGCGTGCAGGTGTAAGCGGAGTGGAAGTCGATGCCGTAGGTGCGGCGGTCGTCGTAGTGATAGCCCTCCTCCGTGCGCACCGCCCACGAGTCGAGGAATTTTTTGACGGAGGTGTGCATCGCGCCGCGGAAGAGATAGGGCGCGCAGCTCTGGAGGTGGCGCGGGCGGCGGAGCGTGTGGACGACCTCGGTCGTCACCGTGCCGCCGTTATGGATGAGCTTCTGCGGCTCCGCCGTGCGGGAGAGCAGACGGACATCTTGCGGGAAGAGCTTGTTGTTCGGCCCGAACAGTACCGACGCGGGCACGATCATCGGCTCGTCGTCCAGATAATAGCCCTTGCCGGCGTTCAGCACGGCGAGGCGGTCCAGCGCGTGGGCGATGAGGAGCTCATTCCGCGCGCGCTGGCCCTCGAACCAGCGGGCGAGAAATTCGTCGGAATAGTGCGAGCCCTCCGGCGTCCAGCCGTTCGCGGGGCTGAAGGCGTCCAGCGCGGGGTCGATCTTCACGCCGCTCTGCTCGTCTAAAATGGCGGGGTCCGTCCCGAACAGGCGCATCGCGCCGTTGCCCCAGTTGGAGTCCAGCCCAAGAAAGCCGTCCGCCGGGATGAGACCGTCCATCCCCTCCGCGGGCAGCGGGATGAGCTTTTCCGGCCCCTGAAACACCGCCGGACCATGCTCTGCGACCGACTGGTAGGCGCTCATCAGCGTCGCGCCGCCGCTATGACCCATGACGACGACCTTTTCGATGCCGGGCAGCGCGCGCAAAAAGCGCATCGCCGCGCCGACGTCGCGGATCTTGGAGGCGGCGGAGTCCGCGTCGTCATGCGTGTTGGCGCAGAGCACGGTGTAGCCGCGCTTCGCGAGACCGGGACCGATCGAGTGGTCCAGATAGTCCGCCTCGCAGTGCATGGCGATGACGCCGAGGCGCGATTTTTCGCCGGGGACGGCGGGGGTATAGAGCACGCCGGGCACGCGCGGCGCCACGCGGACGAAGGCGGCTTGATAAGCGGCAGCTGTCATGATCTCAGATTCCTCCTGTAGTTGAAAAATGGGGGAAGCACATTTTCCTATGCTCCCATTTTAACCGCGCCGCCGCCGTTTGGCAATTCATTTTGCCCCGGCGTTTATCAAGCTTCTGCATAAAATTGGGCAAAAAACAAAAAGCAGCTGCATGAAAGCTTGCATTTTTTGTGCTGATTTGCTACAATATTTCGCAGGAAGGGAGGCGAGGAGATGGATATCCGGCTGATGCGCGAGTTTCTCATCCTTGCGCGGACAGAGAACTATCTGGAGGCGGCGGAGCTGCTGTTTGTGTCGCAGCCGACGCTCTCGCGCCATATCATGACGCTGGAAAACGAGCTGGGCGTCCCGCTTTTCGAGCGGACGACGCGCTATGTCCGGCTCAGCCGCTACGGAAAGATGCTCGTGCCTTACGCCCAGCAGTTTCTGGAGCTCTCCGGCCAGTTCAATAACCTCCTGCTCGCGGAAAAGCGCGAGCGGGACGATGCTCTGAAGATCTCGACCATTCCCGCCATGTCGATGTACCATATCACGGACGTGCTGCGCCGGTTCCGGCAGCGCTACCCGGAGTGCAGCGTCCTCGTCTCGCCGTGCTATAACACCAGCGTGCCGGACAAGCTGCGCATGCGCGAGTGCGAGCTCGCCTTTATCCGCGAGCAGCGCCTCGGCGCGGAGGATGAGCTCGTGCGCCTGCCGTTCACGATCGACGAGCTGATGGCGGTCGTCCCGGCGGACCACCCCATCGCGGCGCTCGACCAGATCCCGCTCTCCGCCCTGCGCGGCGAGGACATCCTGACGCTCTCGCAGGAGACGCTCGTCTATGACATCATCTCCAATGCCTGCATGCGCGTCGGCTTTGAGCCCCACGTCATTCTGGGGGACCATAACGTGAGCCACCTCATCGACTGCATCAGCCTCGGCATGGGTGTCGGGCTGCTCTTCGACAAGCAGCTGAACGCCGCGACCAGCCTCGACCTCGTCCGCGCCGTCCCCGTCACCCCCGCCTGCCGCACCCACATCTCCCTCGCTTACCTCAAAAACGAGGAGCTCAGCGAAAACGCGAGGAATTTTCTCGCAATGTATAAAGAGACGCTCGCGTAAAGCAGCGTTCAGCCTGTCAAAGAACTCCTGCGAGCGGAGATTTTAAAGGCTCCCCTGTGCAAGGGGAGCTGTCAGCCGAAGGCTGACTGAGACCAACTATGCAAAGTCAAGCGGCAAGAAGCGGATAAAATGGTGAATAGACT
>CAVJGI010000121.1:0-5633 GCA_963649145.1 Ruminococcus bicirculans (ex Wegman et al. 2014)
CTTGGTCGTTCAGGAAAGAAAGGTGTCGGGAGGAAAACCCAATCGAAAGGGTTTTCCTCCTGACTGTGCCTTTGCCTTCTTTCCCCACAAGGGGAAAGAAGGTCGCGTCCCGCGGACGCGAAACACCCCAAATTTCAATTTTAATCGCGCCAAAGGCGCATTCAACTTTTAAAAACCAACGATCCCGCCCGATTCCGGGCGGGATCACTGCTTTAAAAACTATTCCTCCTCCACCGGCTCCGTCGGCTCGACGGGGCTGTCGGTCTCCTCCGGGACGGGCTCCTCGGTCGGGTCCGGGGTCTCCGTGGCGGGCGGATCGCTCTCGGCGGGCGTTTCGGTCTCCTGCGGCTTATCGCTCTCCTCCGGCTCGTCGGGGTGGGTCTTTTTATACTCCTGCTCGCGGTATGCCTCGTCCAGATTGCCGAAGATGTTCGTCGCGGCGCCGATCTGGGGCGCAGGGAAGGACTTGTTCTCCAGCCCGCTGTGGACCTGCTGCATCACGCGCCGCCAGAGCTGGGCGGCGGGGTTGCCGCTGAAATACATCGTGGCGGGGTTGTTGTAGCCCGTCCAGACCGCGGCGACATAGTACGGCGTAAAGCCGACGAAATAGCGGTCGTTGTTGTTCGCGGTCGTGCCGGTCTTGCCCGCGACGGACATTCCGGCGAAGTAAGCCTCCGAGCCCGTACCGGCGCGGACGGCGTTTTCCAGCATGTTGCAGATATTCGCCGCCGTGTTCGGCGAGAAGGCGTTGCTCGTGCGCTGCTCGTTGTCGAGCACGACCTCGCCCTTGGAGTCGAGCACCTTGGTATAGGTCCGCGCGTAGCTCATCGTGCCGTAGTTGACGAAGGAGGTGTAAGCCTGCGCCATCTCGCGCACGGTCGCGCCGACGGTCAGCGCGCCCTCCGCCATCGGCGCATAGTCCGCGTCCGCGGCGACGAGCGTCGTGAAGCCGAGCTTCGTCGTCATATAGTTATAGCACTCCGCCGGAGTCAGCTTGTCCACGATCTGGGCGGCGACGGTGTTTTTGGACATGCGCAGCGCGTCGCGGATCGTGATGATGCCGTCATAGACGTTCGGGGAGTTCGCCGTCATCCAGCTTGTGCCCTCCAGCTTCACGTCGCGGGAGTCGTTCACGAGCGTCGTCTGGGTGATGAGCCCGTATTCCAGCGCGGGACCGTAGACCGAGAGCGGCTTGATGGACGAGCCGACCTGCCGCTTGGAGTCCGTGGCGTAGTTCCACGGGTCGTTCATCGTCTTCTCGCCGACCGCACCGGCGATCGCTTTGATCTCGCCCGTGTAGGGGTCGATGATGACCATGCCGCTCTGGAGCTGCTGGCTGGAGGCGAAATACGGCTTCGGCAGATTGTCCACGTCCTCATAGACGCTGTCCACGATCGCCTGAATGTCCGGGTCGATGCAGCTGTAGATCTGGAGCCCGCCGTAATAGAGCTTATGGCGCGCGGACTCCTCATTCAGCTCGTATTCCTCCATCAGGTCCGCGATCACGTCGTCGATGACGGTCTCAACGTAGTAGCTGTTGATCTCCTGCGTGTACGCCTCGTTTTCCGCGCGGACGAAGTTCAGCTCCTCCGCCTTCGCCGCCTGACATTCCTCATAGCTGATGTAGCCCTGCTCATACATGAGGTCCAGAATCAGCTCCTGCCGGTATTTGTTCCACTCGCGGCAGGTCATGGTGAGACCGAGGTCGCGGTCCGTGATGGTGTTTGCGATGAAGGGGTCGTATTTCGAGGGGTTATTCGTGATGCCGACGATGCTGGCGCTCTCTGCGAGCGTTAAGTCCCAGACATCCTTGCCGAAATAGGTCTGCGCCGCGGTATAGACGCCGTAGCAGCCCTCGCCGAAATAGACCGTGTTGAGATACCACTCGATGATCTCGCTCTTTTCATAGGTCTTTTCCAGCTCCAGCGCGCGGAAGATCTCCAGAATCTTGCGGGAGACGAGGTCCGCGTCCTCCTTGAGCTTATTCTTGATGAGCTGCTGGGTGATGGTGGAGCCGCCGAAGTCGTTGGACATGCTGAGGAACATCTGGGCGAAGGCACCGGCGGTGCGGTACCAGTCCACGCCCTTGTGGTCGTAAAAGCGCTTGTCCTCAACGGCGACGAGCGCGTGCTCCATGCCGTCCGGCAGGTTCTCGTAATCGACCCAGATGCGGTTTTCCGAGCTCGTCAGCGTCTGGAGCTCGTGCGCCGTGCCGGCGTCGTCCAGATAATAGATTGTGCTGGAAAGGCTCAGCGCATCGTCTTCGAGCGTGACCTTGAGCTTGGTGTTCAGCTCCGTTTTGACGTAAAAGGCAAAAATGCACGCAAAGAGCAGCCCTGTGATGATGAGCACCATCAGGACCGTCACGATCACGCGCACGGCGAGCCGCAGCACGCCGCCGACCGTAAACTCCGCCGCCGTTTCCGCCGCGGCGAGCTTCTTTTTCGCTTTCTGCTTATCCAAAAAGGCATCCGCCTCCGTTCCTTGTCGTTCCCAAAAATCCTTGGGTCCACTGACCGATCATAGCATAAAATCAGAGTTTAGTATAGCACATTTTGTCAGAACAGTGTATCCAAGTTGTAAATTTTTCCGAAAAAAGACCCGCCGCGCCCTTTTGCAGGGGGCGCAGCGGGTCGTCTTTGGTCTTCAGCAGTAGGGCAGCACTTCTTTTTTCAGGACCTTCCGCCAGAGCCAGAACGCCAAGATCGCGCCCGTGACGGGACCGGCGATCCAGCCGAGGAAAATGCCGAGGTAGCTCCCCATCAGGCGGGAAACGAGCCAGCACATGCCGACGCGCACGACGATCTCCGCGACGGTAGAGAGGAAAAACCACAGCGTGTGTCCCATGCCGCGCAGCAGCCCGCCGCCCGTGATGATGACGGAGATGAACACGTAAAGCGGCATGATGATGCGCAGGAAGCTGACGCCGACGTCCATCGCGAGGGGGTCCGCCTCCTTGCCGAGGAAGAGCATGATGACCTGCGCCGGGAAGAGCTCCGCGAGCGCGATGATAACGAGCGAGACCGTGAGGCACATGACCCACGAGGCGCGCGCCCCGTCGCGGATGTTGGCGTATTTCTTCGCGCCGTGGCACTGGGAAACATAAGTGCTGAGGGCGGTGCCGAGGGTGTTGAGACAGGAGTAGATCACGGTGTTCGC
This sequence comes from Ruminococcus bicirculans (ex Wegman et al. 2014), assembly GCA_963649145.1. Classification (GTDB taxonomy): domain Bacteria; phylum Bacillota; class Clostridia; order Oscillospirales; family Oscillospiraceae; genus SVKR01. The sequence goes on from CAVJGI010000121.1 coordinate 3,160, forward strand.
CTTGCCGCCCATCTCGTATCCGGCGACGACGGCGGTGTCGTAAACGTTGATCATGCTCTGCACGGCGGTGTGGGCGAGGGCGACGGTCGCCTGCTGGAAGATGGCGGGCAGACCGAGGCGCGTCATCTCGCCGAGCAGCTCGCCGTCGAACACGCCGCGCCGGGGCTCGGCCGGCATTTTGCGCAGCTGGCGCAGAATGACGACCACGGCGAGCACGGCGGAGACCGCCTGCGAAATGGCGGTCGCCCACGCAGCGCCGGCGACGCCGAGGCCGAGCGAGGCGACGGCGTAGATATCGAGCACGATATTCAGCGCGGAGGAGAGCATCAGGAAATAAAGCGGGCGGCGCGAGTCGCCGAGCCCGGTAAACACGGCGTTCGCCGCGTTATAGACCAGCATCGGCAGCACGCCGACGGCGTAAATGCGGAGGTAAACGCTCGCGTCCTGCCAGAGCTCGCCCTTGGCGTTCATCAGATGCATGATCGGTCCGGCGAGCGCAACACCGAGCGCGGCGAGGACCACGCCAAGCAGCGAGAGGGCGAGCAGCGCCGTCTCCGCCGCGGTGCGCGTTCTGCCGTAGTCCTTCGCGCCGAAAAGCCGCGAGATAACGACGGAGCAGCCCATGCTCCCGCCCGTCGCGATGGCGACGAAGATGAGCGTGATCGGGTAGCCCGCGCCGATGGCGGCGAGCCCCGCGGTGCCCGTATAGCGCCCGACGATCACGCTGTCCGCGATGGAGTAGATCTGCTGAAGCGCGGTGCTGAGCAGCAGCGGAAGCGAAAATTTCAACAAGGTTTTCGACGGCGAGCCGACGGTGAGATCCTGCGGCATAGGCGTTTGCACTCCTCTGATAAAGTATGGTGTCATTATACCGCGCATGGCAGCGATTGACAAGCAGGTTTTGCGGAAGTAAAATGGGAAAAAACGCAAAAAGGACGGACAACACAATGCTGATGACCGAGCTGATCGACAAAAAGCGGGACGGCGGCGCGCTGAGCGCGGCGGAGATCGGGTTTTTCATCCGCGGCTACACCGCCGGGGACATTCCGGACTATCAGGTCTCCGCGCTGCTGATGGCGATGTATTTCCGCGGGCTTGACCGCGCGGAGACCGCCGCGCTGACGGACGCGATGATGCGCTCCGGCGAGACGGTGGACCTCTCCCCCATCTCCGGCGTCAAGGCGGACAAGCACTCCACCGGCGGCGTCGGCGACAAGACGAGCCTTGTGCTCTGCCCCATGCTCGCCGCCTGCGGCGTGAAGATCGCCAAAAGGTCCGGTCGCGGCCTCGGTCATACGGGCGGCACGATCGACAAACTGGAGAGCTTCCCCGGCTTTTCCTGCGCGCTCAGCCGCGAGCAGTTTCTCGCGAACGTGGAGCGCATCGGCATCGCCATCGCCGCGCAGACGGCGGACATCGACCCGGCGGACAAAAAGCTCTACGCCCTGCGCGACGTGACCGGCACCGTGGCGGTGCGCGGGCTCATCGCGAGCTCGATCATGTCCAAAAAGCTCGCCGCCGGCGCGGACGTCATCGTGCTGGACGTCAAGTGCGGCTCCGGCGGCTTTATGAAGACGGAGACCGACGCCCGCGCGCTTGCGGAGGAGATGGTCGCCGCCGGGCGCGCCGCGGGAAGGCGCTGCGCCGCCGTCATCACGGATATGGACGAGCCGCTCGGCTTCGCCGTCGGCAACGCGCTGGAGGTGCGCGAGGCGATCGCCGCCCTGCGCGGGGAAAGCTGCGGCCATCTGACGGAGCTCTGTCTCGCGCTCGGCACGCAGGTGCTGCTGCTCGGCGGTCTTGCCGCGGACGAGAGTGCGGCGCGGGCGCGGCTTGAAGATGCGCTCCACAGCGGCGCGGCGCTCGAAAAGCTCCGCGAGCTCGTCGCGGCGCAGGGCGGCGACGCGCGCGCCGTGGACGATCCCGCGCTGCTCCCGACCGCGCCGGTGCAGCTGAGCGTCCCGTCGGAGATTTCGGGTTATGTAAACCATATTGACGCCGATCAGGTCGGCAGGGTCTGTCTCCACCTCGGCGGCGGCAGAGTGGAAAAGGACAGCGTGATCGACCTCTCCGTCGGGGTCCTGCTGCGCAAAAAAGTCTGCGACCGCATCGAGCGCGGCGAGGAGTTCGCTGTCATCCACGCCGCGAGCAAGGAGAAAGCCGCCGAAGCCGCGGAGATGCTGCGCGGGTGCTATCATATCGCGGAGCAGATGCCGCGGAGCGGGGAGTTTGTCAAGGGTGTTGTGCTGTGAGGTTATGTAAACTTTGCTCGTGGTGCCGAACAGAAATTACAGTTGCATAATATAATGTTATGTAACCTTTGTGTGTTTGTGGGAAGGGTTTATAAAAATTTGAACGCGCCTGCGGGCGCTAAGATTTAATATGTTTCGCGTCCGCGGGACGCGACCTTCTTTCCCCCTGTGGGGAAAGAAGGCAAAGGCACAGTTAAGGAGGGACCCTTTCGATTGGGTCCC
>CAVJGI010000122.1:0-5550 GCA_963649145.1 Ruminococcus bicirculans (ex Wegman et al. 2014)
AGTATAGCTGATGCCGCTCAATTTTGCAATCACTTTTTGAATCTTTCCGACATTAACCGTACAGAAAAAAACAAAAGAAAGCACAAATAAGAAAAGCTGCTATATCCAGTAAAAATCTGAATATAGCAGCTTTTTGTTGCCCAACCCTGCCTGACAGATGCTCATTTCGTAATTTCGGTCTAAACCTGTTTTACGAACACCTATCTATCGGCAGAGGGCGGCTTTTTGCTATTCCTGATCACTTCTTCCGCACCGCGCCCATGTCGGTCACGGCGGCGGCGAGGGTCTCCAGCGCGCCTTCGTCTTCTGCGGGGGCGAAGGTGGTTTTGCAGATATAGTTCACGGTGCCGTCGGCGAAGGTGGAGGTATAGAGCACGGATTTGACGGCGATGGGCTGTTCGCCGTCCGTCATTTGCAGCGTTGCGGCGGCGAGGCGTCCCTCGATGCCCTCGTGGAGCAGCGTGAAGCCCTCGAAGCCGAGCATGCCGCCGTAGAGCAGGTCAAAGTCGGCGAAGACGAAGGTCTTGATGTAGTCCTCCAAGATCGCGTCATAGTCGTCCCCACCGGCGTAGCAGAGGTCGGTGACGTTCCTGCCCGTGACGCAGCCGCCCTTGCTGTCCCGCACCGCGGCGGCGCTGATGAGCAGGGCGGTGTCCACGGTCATATCCGCCGGGCAGGTGAAGGCGACGCCGTTTGCAAAGTCGCGGTAGCGGAGCGTGCCGTCGCCGTTATCGATGACGCTGTCGCCGCTGAAGACGGAGAGCGAGGCGGAGCCGACCTCCGCCGCCGTGATGCCCCAGAAGCCCCAGTCGCCGAGGAAGCGGCCCGTGAAGCCGTCCAGCGTATAGTTCCCGGTGCTGTCGGCGCGGGCGGTGAGCTCGCCGTCGCCGAAGCTGAGGCGCAGCGCCCCGTCCGCGGCGGCGTAAGTGCCGACGCGCTCCGTGCCGGAGCCGGTCAGGGCGCAGTTCCCCTGCCCGTCGAGCGTGAGCGTCAGGCGGAGATAGTCGTTATAAAACTGCCCCTCCAGCCCGTCGGTCTCCACCGGAGCGGCGGAGGCTTCCGGCGCGGCGTCCTCGCCGGGGACGTCGTAGCTGCCGGTGTCCGGCTTCGGCGCGGCGGAGGCGGCGGGGTCCGTTTTCCCTCCGCAGGCGCAGAGTGCGGCGGCGAGGCAGAGGGAGAGGAGCAGAGCGGCAAGGCGGTTTGATCGGCGCATGGTGATCGGTCCCTTTCTTAGTGTGTGAGTCAATCATAAACAGGTCTTGCATCAATTCTACATAATATTGCGCGAAAAAACAAGACGAAACCGCGCGAAGGCGGCAAAAAATCCCGCGGCGGCGGGTCCTTTGCGGAAAACACGGTTTTGCATAACACGCCGGTCGGCACATATCAAAATTTGTGCAGGTTGACCAAGGGCAAACCCGGCGTTTCGCGGGGCGTTTGCAAGATAGACGACAAATAAAATCGCTGCTATGGTGCTATAATGAAGCACAGGTTAAGCAAAGCCATGCTTCCGCAAAAAAGCAGTAGCCCCGGAAAAGCGGCGGACCTCACACACCCGCCGCACCGGGGAGCAAGCAAAAACAAAGAGGAGGAAGAACGTGTTTAAAGTATGCGTTGACACAGGCGGCACCTTCACCGACTGCATGGTGCAGGACGCCGAGAACAATGTCTACGAATTCAAAGCGCCCACCACGCCGGGGCGCTTCCACGAGGGCGTGCTGAATGCCATCGGCTACGGCGCGGAATACTTCGGCAAAACGCTCGAAGAGTTCCTGCGCGAGACGGACTGGATCATCCACGGTACCACGGTCGCGACGAACGCGGTCGTGGAGCGCAAGATGAGCAAGACCGCCATGATCACGACGAAGGGCTTCCGCGACATCATCGAGATGCGCCAGTGCCAGAAGATCGAGACCCACTCGCTTTTCGACGGCTACATCCCGCCCTATGAGCCCTTCATCCCCCGCGCCCGGCGCTACGGCGTCGCGGAGCGCACCCGCCCGAACGGTGAGGTCGTCCAGCCGGTGGACACCGCGGAGCTCGACGAAGCCATCGCGCGCATCCGCGCCGAGGGCGACGAGGCGGTCGCCGTCTGCTTCATCAACTCTTACTTAAACGGCGCAAATGAGCGCTTCGCCGTGGATTATCTGCGCGAGCGCCTGCCGGGGGTCTACATCACCTGCTCCAGCGAGGAGCTGCCCCAGATGGGCGAGTATAAGCGCTTTTCCACGACGGTCATCAGCGCCTGCCTCGGTCCCATCGTCAAGAAATACCTGACGAGCCTTGAAGCGGAGCTGAAGCGCCTCGGCTTTGCGGGCCAGCTGCTCATCGTGCAGTGCAACCAGTATCTCCAGTCCGTGCCCGCCATCATCGACAAGCCGGTCTACCTGAACAACTCCGGTCCCTCCGCCGGTCCCGTCGGCGCGGTGCGCCTCGGCGAGCAGATCGGCGAGCGCAACTTCCTCATCGGCGACATGGGCGGCACGACTTGGGACGCCTCCATGGTCCGCAGCGGCGAGGTCTCGCTCGCCACGAACACTTGGCTGGAGGAGGACCTCTGCGGCATCAAGATGGCGGAGGTGCTCTCCATCGGCGCCGGCGGCGGCTCCATCGCGTGGATCAACCCGATGGGTCTGCTCTCCGTGGGACCGCAGAGCGCGTCCAGCGAGCCGGGACCGGCGTGCTACCGGCGCGGCGGCACGGAGCCGACCGTCACGGACGCGGCGCTCACCCTCGGCTTCATCAACCCCGACAACTTCAACGGCGGCAAGCTGAAGCTCAGCCGCGAGCTGGCACGCAAGGCGATCGCGAAGGTCGCCGAGCCCCTCGGCGTCTCCATTGAGGAGGCAGCCGCGATGATCTACACCACCGTCAACCACAACATGGCGGACGGCATCAGCGTCATCTCCACCCGCAAGGGCTACGACGTCCGCGATTTCAGCCTGCTCGCCGTCGGCGGCGGCGGTCCGCTCTGCGGCGTCCCCGTCAGCAACATCCTCGGCATGCCCCGCTGCGTCATCCCCAGAAACGCCGCGGCGTTCTGCGCCAAGAGCATGTTCTATCTGGACATCGGCCGCGACTATGTGCGCCCGTATCTGCGCAACTTCGATCGGGCGAAGCCGGAGGAGATCCGCGTGCTCGTCGAGGACATGAAGGCGACCGCCGTGCGCGATTTCGCCTACTTCGACGTGACCGAGAGCGACCTCACCTTCGAGCTGACGGCGGACGTTCACTACGCGAACCAGTACCACGAGTTGGAGCTCAAGATGCGCAGCCTCGACGTTACGCAGGACGTGCTCGACGCGATGGTCTCCGGCTTCCACAAGCTGCATAAGGAGACCTTCACCTTCGACCTGCCGTGGGTGCCCATCCAGCTGACGAACATCCGCATGACGGCGCGCATGCAGGGCAGCCCGTTCAAGGTCAACCGCATCGCCTCCGGCACGGCGGACGCCTCCGCCGCGGTCAAGGAGCTGCGCGACGCTTACGTCGGCGGCAAGACGGTGAAGATCCCCATCTACGACGGCGACAAGCTGCTCGCCGGCAACACCGTTACCGGTCCCTGCGTCATCGAGCAGCGCACCGCGACGAGCGTCATCCCCGCCGGAAACACCGTCCATGTGGACGATTACGGCAACTTTATCATCGACTGGGAAGGAGGCAGGGAGCATGAATAAGCCGCTCGACAGTGTTACCATCACGACCGTATGGAGCTATTTCTGGCGCGTCTGCCGCGAAATGCGCGAGACGGTGGAGCGCACCGCCACGAACGTCCTGATCGTGACGCTCCATGACCTCGCCTACACGATCTACGACGCGGAGGGCAACGCCCTCGCCGTTCCCGAAGGCATCCCCCACCGCCTCCTGAGCCCGAAGCTCGGCGTGAAGCATATCCGCGAAAAGTTCGGCGACGATATCCACCCCGGCGACGTCTTTCTCGCCAACACCCCGGACGACGGCGCGGCGCACCTGCCCGACTGGGTCTATATCCGTCCCGTTTTCTGCGATGGCGAGCTCACCTTTTTCGCCGTCATGGGCGTCCACGTCGCCGACAACGGCGGCGCGCAGCCGGGCAGCAACTTTATGAGCTTCGACAACATCTCCGAGGGCTTCAACATCCCGCTCAGCCGCATCGTCAAGGGCGGCGAGTGGAACAACGAGGTGTTCGACGTCATCATGGCGAATAACCGCCTGCCGGACCTCATGCGCCGCGAGAGCAGCGCCTGCATCGGCTCGCTCGCCATCGGCGACAAGCGCCTTACGGAGCTCTGCGAAAAATACGGCAGAGAGACCGTCATGGAGTGTACCCGCGAGATGATGGACCGCGCCGAGGCCGCCGTCCGCAAGCAGATCGAGAGCTGGCCCGACGGCACATGGCACGCCGAGGCGAGCGCCGACAGCGACGGCAAGGACCTCACGAAGCCCATCACCGTCCGCACGAGCCTGACCGTCAAGGGTAGTGACCTCTACTTCGACTTCTCCGACACCGACCCGGAGACGGACGGCATGCTCAATATCCACGATTACATGACCTATTCCGACTGCTGCTGCAACTCCTTCCTGTTCTTCGGCAGAGAGCTGCTGACCTATCATAACGAGGGCAGCTGCCGCCCGATCCACATGAAGACCAAGCCCGGCACGCTGGTGGACGCCTCGCGCACGGCGAAGATCGCCGCGGGCGTCGCCCTGACCGGCGGGCTCGTGAACGAGGTCATCCAGAACCTGCTCAGTCAGGTCCTGCCGGAAAAGGCGATCGCGCCCTATAGCCGTCAGGTGACGAGCAACATCATTACGATGGGGCGTCCCGGCGTGTTCGTCTCCTTCAGCGCCTCCGCCGGCGCCGGCGCGGTCTACGGGCTGGACGGCTACCAGAGCTGCGCCGCGGGCAGCACGCTCGGCAACATCGGCAAGACGAACGTCGAGGACGAGATGCAGCGCTTCCCGTGGGAGTATCAGCGCTACGAGTTCCTGACCGACAAGCACGGCGCAGGCCGCTGGCGCGGCGCGCCCGGCATCGTCTGGGCGATCGAGAACCACGCGGGCCGCTGCTTCCACCAGACCGGCTCTTGGGACGGCTTCAAGACGCAGGCGAAGGGACTTCAGGGCGGTATGGATTCTCCGCTGAACGAGGCGTATATCCTGCGCGCGGACGGCACGAAGGAGATGTTCCAGTCCCGCGACTTCTTCACGAACCTCGGCGACGTGGAGGTCTCCGTCACCGGCGGCGGCGCGGGCGTCGGCGATCCCGCCGAGCGCGACCCGGCAGCCGTGGCGGAGGATGTCCGCAACGAGCTCGTGAGCGTGGAATTTGCCCGCGAGGTCTATAAGGTCGCCGTCGACCCCGTTACCTTTGCGGTCGACGAGGCGGCGACAAAGGCGCTGCGCGCCTGATAAGCGCCTGATAAACAGGAATTAACCAGTCATACATATTTAAGCCTGCAAATAAAAAGTCAAGCCCCAAAGCGGACTTGATAGAAGAAAAATTTACAGGCAGAAGGTAGAGAAAAAGTGCAGCACAAAAAGGCCGCCGCAAAAGCGCCGACCTGAGAA
>CAVJGI010000123.1:0-5375 GCA_963649145.1 Ruminococcus bicirculans (ex Wegman et al. 2014)
TCTGTCTGTCTGTCTGTCTGTCTGTCTGTCTGTCTGTCTGTCTGTCTGTCTGTCTAATTATGGCGGCAAAGCTCACGCTTGTCAACCCCTTTTTCACGATAACTTTTAAAGTAATATAACACAGTTCTCTGAAAAAGGCAAGGGGCGTTTTTCAATATGGCGGCTTGCAATTTTTCTGCCAAAAACAGGCGATCTCATCTGGCAATCGCGCGCCGGCTGTGTTATAATAACTTATTCTACCAAAAACTCGTGAGGTGGCAGCTGTGAACTATATCGGCTCAAAATACTCCCTGCTGGACTTTCTGACGGAGACGATCGGCGCCGTCGCCGGCGACGTGACGGGGCGGGTCTTCGCCGACCTCTTTGCGGGCACCGGCGTCGTCGGCAGGACCTTCAAGGAGCGCGGCTGCCGCGTCATCGCGAACGACATCCAGTATTATAGCTACGTTCTCTGCCGCCACCTCATCGAAAACGTGCCGCCGCTTGACCTCGGCGGCCTCCCCGCGCGGCTGAACGCGATGCCCGGCGCGGAGGGCTTTGTCTACCGCAGCTACTGCGCCGGCTCCGGCAGCGGCAGGAACTATTACACCGACGAAAACGGCAAAAAATGCGACGCCATCCGGATGGAGCTTGAACGCCTGCGCCGCAGCGGTGAGATCGACGACGACCGCTATTTTTACCTGCTCGCGAGCCTCATCCAGTCCATCGACAAATATGCGAACACCGCCTCGGTCTACGGTGCGTTTCTCAAGCACATCAAGGGCGCGGCGGCGCGCACGATGGAGCTGGAGCTGCTCCCCGTCGTCCCTGGCGAGCGCGGCGAGGCGCATAACGAGAACATCTCCGACCTCATCACCCGCGTCTCCGGCGACATTCTCTACCTCGACCCGCCCTACAACGAGCGGCAGTACGCCGCGAATTACCACGTTTTAGAGACCATCGCGCGCTACGACGCGCCGGAGCTCCATGGCAAGACCGGGCTGCGCGACTATACCGACCAGCGCAGCGACTTCTGCTCCGCCCGCACCGTGGAGAGCGCCTTCGATGCGCTCGTCAAGAACGCGCAGTTTCACTATATTTTCCTCAGCTACAATAACGAGGGGCTCATGCCGCTCGAAACGATCCGCCGCGTCATGGAACGCTACGGCCGCTACGACGTGTTCACCCGCGATTACCGCCGCTTCAAGGCGGATACGGACGAAAACCGCAGCCACAAGAGCGACCGGACGGTCGAGTGTCTCCACTGTCTGGAGAAAAACGACGTCCCGCTTCAGGGCTATCCGCCCCCGCGGGAGGCGCCGGTTTTCGCCCCCGGCACCAAGGGCGCGCTCTTTCTGGAGCTCGCGCAGCCGGACGCGCGCCGTCAGCCGCGGGGTGGACAGCGGCGAGTTTTCGGGAGACCACGCCTCGCTGCAATTTGAAAACGGCGGCTCGTTCTTCCGCGGAAACTCGAAGCTCGCGAAATGCTACGTCGTCGAAAAGGACTGCTCCCTCACGCCCGGCAGCCGCATCGACCGCATCCGCCTCGCCGGTTATCGCGAGAGCGGCGGCGCCGTCGGCATCCAGAGCATCCGCGCCGACATCCGCGAGGCGCTGCGCGGCAGACGCTGCGTCGTTCTCGGCACCTCAAAGCCGGAGATCGACCACAAAAACGGCTGGAAAAACGACGTGCGCGTCATGACGCCCGCGACCCAGCGGCTGGAGGATTTTCAGCCGCTCAGCAAGGCGGCGAACGACGCGAAGCGCCAGTTCTGCAAGGAGTGCCGGAAAACAGGAAAACGCTTCGACGCGCGCCGCCTCGGTTATCCCGTAGGCTGGTGCGCCGGCGGCGAGGTGCACGTCGGCGACACCGACGGCTGCATCGGCTGCTTCTGGTACGACCCGATCGAGTTCCGCAGGCACCTGAAATTTGAGCCGTGAATAGAAAAGCCCCCGGCAGCTCCCGTTTCGTGAGCCGCCGGGGGTGGTTTTGTGTCGGGGTGCCGCCGACGCGGGCATTCACCTTGCTCTCCGCGATCTCCTCCGGCGTCTGGCGCTGAATGCCCTGCGCCTCCTCGCTCTGCCGCGCCAGCTCCGCGAGCTGCTCCAGATCGCCCCGGATCGCCTCGGCGTTGTCCTCGACAGTCTCCCTCGCGTTCTCCCTCGGCACCTCCCGGAAGCGCTCCTCCGTAGCCTTCTGGAACTGCGTGACGAAGTTCAGCAGCTCGTCCTGCGTTTTGCCCTCGCTGACGGAATACCGGAAGCGGGCGACGTCGGAAACATAAGGCTGCTTGCCCTCCTCGAAATACGCCCTGATATCGTTCAGCACCTTGTTTGCGTGCGTCCCTCTCGGATACTCCGTGCTGAAAACGGTGCTGCCGTCCGGGGTGTCCAAGTCCAAAATAACCTCGCCCCGCTGCTTGCTGATGAAGTCGGACAGCGTGTCAAGCTGTGCCTCGGTGGGCATAACGGAAAGGTTGATGCCACCGCTCTTCGGAGAAATGCGAATGTTGCCCTCGGACATAAACTGCACCATACTGCCGCTGTAATCCCCTCCGCCGTAGTCCTCGCCCAGAGCGTCGCCGATGTCGCGATGGTCCACGGTCCGGTAGCCGCCGGGACCGCCCTCGTGCCTGCCGGAAAAGTCCAGCCGTTTGCCGTCTGTGGTGATATATCCGGTCTCCGACCACTTGTAAGTGCGTCCGAAATAGTCGACCGCATCCTTGACGTGCTGCCGCTTTTCCTCGGCGGTGTATTCGGTGACGGAAAACTGCTGCTTGGAATACTCCTGCAAGCTCTTCTTCCACTCCGGAAGTGCGCTGCTCTCGGCGTTCTCAGAAGTGTAAATCCGATCTCCCGAATTTTCCCACTTGACATTTTCCCAGAAGTTGCGTATATTATTAGCGAAGTCAGCTTCTCGTATGACACTTCGCCAATTGGCGGCGGAGCCCCCAGCGAGAATTGCTTGACTTCTTTTTTTGTCAAAATACAGCAACCTTCCGTCGATGCCTGCCTGCTCAATGTCTTTTGACAGAGCCGCGCGATCATAACTGGTTATGACTTTGTTCGCGTCGATTTTTCTTCCATTAAAAAAACTTCTCGTGTTCAGAGCTTCAACCACGACGATATTACCGTCTGCTCCTACTTCATCCGTCACGAGAACAATATGGTTGGAGCGTTTTCCGTTTTCATCTCCGGTGTCCGCAAACGCGACAACAGGATTTTCCGAAGCTACAAGCGCCCTTTTCAAGCCATTCGGACCGAGCCCGTGGTAGTTTGTTCCCTCACGGTATCTTCCGGCTGCGCGGGCTTCTTCCTCTGTTGCCATTGCAGAATACGCTTTGCTTACCGGCATGGTAACAGTGAGTGCGTCGGCGCCGATAACATCCGTCAGGAAATTGGAGGTTTCGCCGATATAGACTTCGCCGCTGTCTCCTTTGTACCTACCATCCAGCACTCTCTGCAAATCAGAGTCCAGCGTCTCACTGACACTATACTGCCACGCATCCGCAACCTCGCCATCGTTCCCGACGCCCTGCTGCCCGTCCAGCTCCGCAAGCCCGTTGCGCAGCAGCTCGTCCACGCGCGCCGGGGCGACGCTCTTCCAGCGCAGGCCCGGAACGTCCTTGTAAGACTCCCGTTTCCGCCGCTCTTCCTCGGTCTCCTGCCGGAAAAGCCAGCCGCTTTCCACCCGTGGTGATATGTCCTATCTCCGACTACTTGTACGTGCGTCCGAAATAATCTCCCGCATCCTTGAAGCTCCGCCGCTTTTCCTCGGCAGTGTATTCGCTGACGGAAAACTTGTTATTGACTTTTACGCCGGAATTGCGTAAACTACTATCAGAAGAAGCAACCCCCCGCGGGCCGTCGCCATGGCTGGCGCGTGAGCCCTTTATTTTGGGGTGGCTTCTTCTTTCCTATGTCCGAAGTTCTATGTTGTCATTCCTAAAAAACCCACCGGCAAAGCCGGTGGGTCAAAATTTATTTCAGCCGCTTCAAAAACTCATCAGCGCGGCGCAAAACGGACCTGTCCGATGAGAAGGTCAGCGCCGCAACCGCGTCATTGAGGGGCAGCCAGCGGATCTCGCGGACCTCTTCCTCCTGCGGCGTCACGTCCATGATCGACGCGCGGGCGAGGAAAAACACAACGGTCTTCCAATGCCCCTCGCAGGGGCTGTACTCGGTGGTTTTCCGGAAGCCGCGCACAAACTCGACTTCAAGTCCCGTCTCCTCGCGGATCTCACGCGCGGCGGTCTGGCGCTCGGATTCCTCGCCCTCGACGTGCCCCTTGCAGAGCGAGGTATGCGAGCCTTTCCGCATCCGCTCGACGAGGTAGAAGCGCCGCCCGTCCTTCTCCGTGAAGATCACGGCGCCGCAGCTTTTTTCGTAGATCATAAAAATTCCCTCCCCGGCGAAGCGCCGTCTTTTGCTCCAACAGACAAACAGGCTGCATCACTTTTACAGTTCGTAGACCGCCACGATTTCATTCCCACACTTCTCGCCGTTTTCAACGAAACCGAATTTTCGGTAAAGTTCCCGCGCGCGGGTGTTTTCCGGCTCGTAGGAGAGCCAGACCATTCGGGCAGGACCGAAGGGGAAGCTGCGGATCAGCTGCAACGCCGCATCCAGCGTCTGCTTGCCGAGCCCGCGGCGCTGAAAACGCTTATCGAGCATCAGGCGCCAGATACTGTAGTTTTCCTTGATCAGCACGCTTTCATCCTCGTTGCAGACCGTGCCCTTGCCGATCATCAAGAATCCGATCAGCACGTCATCGTTATAAACGGCAAGCGGCAGCGCGTTGCCGCCCTCGTTTCGCGTGGCATAAGCCTCCGCAAGGCTTTGGATGTTTTCGGCAACGAAATCCTTCTGCTCATCAAAGGGCTCCAGTGCGCAGACCTTCCAGATATTTTTGTTTGTAACTTCCTCAAAGTGTATCATAAAAAACTCCGTGACATCTTACGAGGCAAAAAAATCAAAATGAAAAGGAAAACACCCGCACAGTTGTGCGGGTGTTTGGCAGGGGTTGAAGGGATCGAACCCTCGGCCTACGGTTTTGGAGACCGCCGCTCTACCAGCTGAGCTAAACCCCTATATAAACTTAAAAGGTGGTGGGCCTTCAGGGACTTGAACCCGGGACCGACCGGTTATGAGCCGGCTGCTCTGACCAACTGAGCTAAAGGCCCATAATCCTTGCGAAAAATGCCGCCGCTCATCGCGGCGGCATTCCGCTTCTGGCGCCTCCTGTAGGACTCGAACCTACGACACCGCGGTTAACAGCCGCGTGCTCTACCGACTGAGCTAAGGAGGCATGCAGGAAACGGTACACCAAGTACCGTTTCCTGTGTTGGCGTCGACCTATCTTCCCAGTCCGTCGCCAGACAAGTATTTTCGGCACT
>CAVJGI010000124.1:0-5320 GCA_963649145.1 Ruminococcus bicirculans (ex Wegman et al. 2014)
CACAGGGAGGCCTTTAAATTGTGCGGCTTCGCCGCGTTGATAAGACTTTTTTGACAGGCTGAGGCATTCCCCGTCCGCTGACGGGAAATGCCTGTCTTTTTCGTTTTTATCCCTCCGACTGCGGGGCAAAGCAGCGCTGCTGCGCGGCGGCGAAGCGGCGGTTGAAGGTCTCGGCGGCTTCGATGCTGCGCGGGTCGTCCGGTGCCATCATGTCAAAAGCGTGCATATCCGTGTGGTAGACGTCCAGCTCCGCGGGGACGCCCGCGGAGCGCAGGCGCTCGAAATAGCGGAGCGTTTCGTCATAAAACGGTTCGCCGTCGCCAACGAAGGAGCAGGCGGGCGGCAGACCCGAAAAATCCCGCAGGCGCGCGGGCGCGGCGTAAGGGGAGAGGTCCGTGCGGTCCGTCCCGCGCAGGTAGAGCCGCCACGCGAGATGGTTGCGCCGCGTGTTCCAAACGCGGCCGTGGTTATCGCGCGAGGAGGGGGTGTCCCGGTCGTCGAGCATCGGGTAGAGCGGCATTTGGAAGGCGATGTTCACGCTGCGCTCGTCCCGCGCGCGGATGCAGAGCGCTGCGGCGAGCCCGCCGCCCGCGCTCTCGCCGCCGACCATGAGCTGGTCGCTCCGCACGCCGAGCGCCGCGGCGTTTTCCTTCAGATAGAGCAGCGCGGCATAGCAGTTGTCCAGCGCGGCGGGGTAGGGCGCGCGCAGCGCCAGCCGGTAGCCCGGCGCGAGCACCACCGCGCCGAAGCACCGCACAAGGTCGACGGCGCGCGAGGCGTGGACCATCTCCTTCATGCCGAGACAGTAGCCGCCGCCGTGGAGCCACAGGACGCCCGTCGCCCCAGCTGCGCCGGAGCGCGGCGAGAGCAGCAGCGCCGGGATGGTCCCGCCCGCCGCCGGGATGCGCAGCGAGCGGACGGCGACGAGCCGGTCGGGTCTCATGGAACGCATGGCGCGTCTCCGTTCCTGCGCTGGTAATCCCTGCCCCAGCTGACCATGGAGTCGAGCACGGGGCGCAGGCTGTAGCCGGTGTCGGTCAGGGTGTATTCCACGCGCGGGGGCACCTCGGCGTAGACCTTGCGGGTGAGCAGCCCCTTTTCCTCCATATCGCGCAGCTGGGCGGTCAGCACCTTCTGGCTCACGGTGCCGATCGACTTTTTCAGCTCACCGAAGCGCTTCGTGCCGTCCATCAGGTCGCGCAGGATGAGCACCTTCCATTTATCGCCGATGAGCATCAGCGTCGTCTCCACCGGGCAGGCGGGAAGTTCCATAACAAAGCCTCCGATCGTTTTTTTACTTCAGCAGGCGCGGATGATCCGTTTTTCCGTTCACGACGCGGTAAACGTAGACCCGATCTCCGATCACCTTGTAAACGCAGACATAATCCCCGCAGATGACCTTGCGGTACTCCAGCCGCGCCAGCTCCGGATCGGGATGCTGCGCGCCCATGTAAGGGAAATCACCGAGCCTTGCCAGCGTGTCCAAGATGCGGTCGGTGATCTTTTCCGCGGAGACTGCGCCGACCATCCTCAGGTGGAAATCCGAGATCCGGTCGATATTCTGCCACGCGGCAAGTAAGATCTGGACCCGATACTTAGGCATTTTCGTATTTCTCCTTCAGACGGCTGCGCACTTCCTCCACGCTGTAAGCGGGCGCACCAGCCAATCGGGAGAACTCCGCTTCGAGAATGCTCGCGCGGTGATCCAGCGTTTTTTCGCGCGCTTCAAACGCCTCCACACTCAGCAGGACCAAGTCCGCCTCGCCCTTGTTGGTGATAATGATCGGCTCGCCGGACGCCTTTGCCAGTGCTGCAACCTGCTGGTATTCATTCCGAAGCGCGGTAGAGGGCTTCAGGTTCATATCATTCACCTCCGGATATTTCTGATATTATTATATCAGAAATGTGATATAATGCAACGGCTTTTTTGAGCCTGCTCCGCGGGACACTGCCCATCCTCTCCGCCTTTCCGCCGGTGCACGCGGGGACGTGAAAAAAACGCTTGCTTTGGCGATAAAATTCTGATAAAATCACGATAGAAACAGCAGAATAATACCAAGCAAGGAGGAGCTGCTATGATCAACATCAGACCTGTTTCCGATCTGCGGAACAAATTTCCCGAGATCGAGAATATCGTGCTGAATACTGGCGAGCCGGTCTACCTGACGAAAAACGGTTATGGCTTCATGGTCGTTATGAGTCTGGAACAGTATTCTGCGTTGACCGACGAGGTAGAGCTGAAGCTGGACGAGGCGGACCGCGCGGCGGATTCCGGCGATGTCCGCTATTCCGGGGACGAGGTCTTTGGGCGCGTGAGGGGACGGATCAGTGGACGGAAAGCATTATAAACTGAGTGTCCTGCCGCTCTTTGAAGAGGACCTGAATGAGATCGTGGACTATATCAGCGACCGGCTTCAGAACCCAATCGCGGCGGAGGCTTTCGTCGACGCGGTGGAACGCGCGATCCGGGACCGCCTTTCCTGCGCGGAGGCGTTCGAGCCGTACCGCTCCGCAAAAGAACGCAGGTATCCCTATTATCGGATCCAAGTCAGAAATTACACCATCTTTTATGTGGTGATCGGCGACACGATGGAGGTCCGCCGTATCCTATATAGCCGCCGCGATTTAGGCAGGCAAATTTGAGCCGCAGATCCGCCCGAAAAAACAGGGCGGATCTTTTTTTACACGCGACGACCGTAATGCCATGCGCATAGTTTCCTTTTGGTAACTACGGCACAATATTGTGCTTACTTTACACATCCACCGTACGGCGCTATTATAGAACCATCAAAAGGGAAAAACAAGCCCTTGCAATCAAGAAACGGAGGATGTTATCATGAAACTTGCAGTGATTTGTGCCAACGGCAGAGAAGGAAGCCTGATCGTCCGCGAGGCGCTTGCGCGCGGGCTGGACGTTACGGCGGTCGTGCGCGGAGAAAACCGCTCCGCGGCGGAGAAGGTTATTGTGAAGGACCTCTTTGACCTGACGGCGGAGGACCTCGCGGGATTCGACGTCGTCGTGGACGCCTGCGGCGGCTGGACGCCGGAGACCATTCCCGCCATTCCCGCGGCGGTGAAGCATCTCTGCGGGCTGCTCCGCGGGAGCGGGACGCGGCTCGTGATCGTCGGCGGCGCGGGGAGCCTTTTCGTGGACGCGGCGCATACGGTCAGCGTGGCGGACGGCCCGGATTTCCCGGACGCCTTCAAGCCGCTCGCGGCGGCGCATGCCGAGGCGCTGGACTATCTGCGGGAGCAGCGGGATGTCCGCTGGACCTATATCAGCCCGGCGGCGGATTTTCAGGCGGACGGCGCGCACCGGCGCTTACACGCTCGGCGGCGAGGAGCTGACGCTGAACGCAAAGGGCGAGAGCACGATCAGCTACGCGGATTTCGCGATCGCGATGGTGGACGAGGCGGTTTCCGGCGCCCACGTCGGCGAGCGTATCAGCGCGGTCAGCAAGTAAACTGGTTTTTGGAGGTTTCCTATGACACAGGCGGAACGGCGGCGCTATCTTATCGGGCGGCTGCTGGATGAGCGCGGCGCGCGTGCGGCGCTGCCGCGGGACGCGGGGGAGCAGCGGCGGCTGCTGCGCGGGCTCCTGAACGAGCGCGCCCCCGGCGCGGCGGACGCGGAATTTCTGGCGGTGCAGGATGATTACCTGCGGCAGCGCATCGCGGAGGAGGGGATCACCGACGTCCGTGAGCTGACGCCGGCGTCGGGGGACCTCTATCTCTGGCAGGGCGACATCACGCGCCTGCGCTGCGGCGCGATCGTGAACGCCGCGAACAGCGCGCTCACCGGCTGCTACATTCCCTGCCACGGCTGCATCGACAACTGCATCCACACCTTCGCGGGCGTGCAGCTCCGCGCCGACTGCGCGGCACTGATGGCGGCGCAGGGCCACGCGGAGCCGACGGGACAAGCGAAGATCACGAGGGCGTATAACTTGCCCTGCGATCACGTGATCCACACCGTGGGTCCCATCGTGACCGGCGGCGTGACCGCGGAGGACGAGCGGCTGCTGACGTCCTGTTACCGCGCCTGCCTTACGCTCGCGGAGGAAAACGGGGTGGAGATCGACTGTGTGGCGTGGCGGGGCACGGCGGAGTGCCTTACGCTCGCGGAGGAAAACGGGGTGGAGAGCCTTGCGTTCTGCTGCATCTCCACCGGCGTGTTTCATTTTCCGAACGAGCGCGCGGCGGCGCTCGCCGTGGACGCGGTGCGGCGCTGGAAGGCGGAGACGGGTAGCGCGATGAAGGTGATCTTCAATGTTTTCAAGGACAAGGACTATGCGATCTATGAAAAATTACTCCACTGAGCTCCGGCGTCTGCATGAGGCGCTGGAGGCGGCGGACGCCGTGGTCATCGGCGCGGGCGCGGGGCTCTCGACCGCCGCCGGGTTTACCTATTCCGGCGAGCGCTTCGAGCGCTATTTCGGTGATTTCGCGGCAAAATACGGCATCCGCGACATGTACTCCGGCGGCTTTTACCCCTTCCCGGCGCCGGAGGAATTCTGGGCTTACTGGAGCCGCTATATCCTCGTCAACCGCTATATGGACGCGCCCAAGCCGGTCTATGACGCGCTTTTGCGCCTCGTGGCGGACAAGGACTATTTCGTGATCACCACGAACGTCGACCACTGCTTCCAGAAGGCGGGCTTTGACAAAAAGCGGCTTTTCTACACGCAAGGCGACTACGGGCTTTTTCAGTGCAGCGAGCCCTGCTGTCAGGAGACGTGGGACAATGAAGCCGCCGTCCGCGAGATGGTCGCGCGGCAGCGCGATATGCGCGCGCCGTCGGAGCTGGTCCCGCGCTGCCCGCACTGCGGCAAGCCGGCGGCGATGAATCTGCGGTGCGACGACACGTTCGCCGAGGACGAGGGCTGGCACGCCGCCGCAGCGCGCTGCGTCGCCTTTCTCCGCAGCCGGGAAACCCAGCGCGTTCTCTATCTGGAGCTCGGCGTCGGCGGCAACACGCCCGCCATCATCAAGTATTCCTTCTGGCGGATGACGGCGAAAAATCCCCGCGCGGTCTACGCCTGCCTCAATCTCGGCGAGGCATACGCCCCAGACACCATCCGGGACCGCAGCATCTGCATCGACGGGGATATCGGGGAGATTTTGATGTGAGATGAATATTATGCGGCGACCGCCCGGACACTATGTGTCCGGGCACAGTCTGTCAAAAAAGTCTTTTTATCGCCGCGAAGCGGCACCTTTTAAAGGCTCCCTTGTGCAAGGGGAGCTGGCGCGCGAAGCGCGACTGAGACCAACTATGCAAAGTCAAGCGGCAAGAAGCGGATAAAATGGTGAATAGACT
>CAVJGI010000125.1:0-5266 GCA_963649145.1 Ruminococcus bicirculans (ex Wegman et al. 2014)
CCTTCAGGAGGTCGTGGACCTCATCAACCAGAGGCCGAGAAAAATCTTCGACTGGATGTCCCCAGCCGAACTCGCAGGGGTTGCACTTGGTTGACTTTCTGCCGCTGGCGCGAAGCGCCTGAGGGGTTGTAAGCTTCCGCAAACGCCAAGCTTGGATATCTCGGCAGCTTACAACCCTCCAGTCAGCGCTTCGCGCTGACAGCCTCCCTTGCACAGGGAGGCCTTTAAAGGGTGCGCCTGCGGGCGCGAACTCTGCGAGGCTTTTTTAGAATTGATCGAGGGCAGAGCCTTGGCTCTGCCCTCGATTTTTGTGAAAATCTCTGAGTAAATCTGCAAAAAATTTCTTGACAAGTTTTGTGAACTATGCTAAAATTCCAATTTGTGTGGGCGTATTGCGCCCATGCAAGGTTTTTCCTTGTCTTTTCCTGTAAAGAGACGGGGAAATGCCGCGAAATATTTCAGGAAAGGAGGAATATCATTGCCTACTTTTAACCAGCTCGTCAGAAAGGGAAGACAGCAGTCCACCTACAAGTCCAACTCTCCTGCTATGCAGAAGGGCCTGAACACCCTGAAGAACATGGAGACCGACCTGCCCTCTCCCCAGAAGCGCGGCGTCTGCACTGCCGTTCGTACTTCCACCCCGAAGAAGCCGAACTCCGCTCTGCGTAAGATCGCCCGTGTGCGTCTGACCAACGGCTACGAGGTCACTGCCTACATTCCCGGCGTGGGCCACAACCTGCAGGAGCACTCCGTCGTGATGATCCGCGGCGGCCGTGTCAAGGACCTGCCCGGTGTGCGTTACCACATCATCCGCGGCACGCTGGACGCTCAGGGCGTCAACGGTCGTATGCAGGGCCGCTCCAAGTACGGCGCGAAGCGCCCGAAGGCCGGCAAGAAGTAAGACCCGACCCACAGCATAGCAAAATCCCATTTTGCCCTGTTGTTTATATATTTATTGTATATGACCTCAGGGCGCAAACGGACGCGCAAGGCGCGTTCGAGTACCGTTGAAATCATTTCATAATGAAGGAGGGAAGTATAGTGCCCAGAAGAGGTAACGTTCCCAAGAGAGAAATTCTGCCCGATCCGATCTACAACAGCGTGCTGGTGACCAAGCTGATCAACAGCATTATGCTTGACGGCAAGAAGGGCGTCGCGCAGAAGGTCGTTTATGATGCCTTCGCCATCGTTGAGGAAAAGACCGGCAAGAACGGTCTGGATGCCTTCACCGAGGCGATGAACAACATCATGCCGGAGCTCGAAGTCAAGGCCCGCCGTGTCGGCGGTGCGACCTATCAGGTCCCCATCGAGGTCCGTCCCGCACGCCGCCAGACTCTTGGTCTGCGCTGGATCACCGGCTACTCCCGCAAGCGCGGCGAGAAGACGATGAAAGAGCGTCTCGCCAACGAGATCATGGACGCCTGCAACAACACCGGCGCTTCCGTCAAGAAGCGCGAAGACATGCACAAGATGGCCGAGTCCAACAAGGCCTTCGCACACTTCCGCTGGTAATCCCCAACGGGAAAGTAGGAGACTTCAACAATGCCAAGAGACTTTACCCTTGAAAAAACAAGAAATATCGGCATCATGGCCCACATTGATGCGGGCAAGACCACCACGACCGAGCGTATCCTTTACTACACCGGCGTAAACTACAAGATCGGTGAGACTCACGAGGGTACCGCGACGATGGACTGGATGGAGCAGGAGCAGGAGCGCGGCATCACGATCACCTCCGCCGCAACGACCTGCCACTGGCGCGATCACCGCATCAACATCATCGACACGCCGGGCCATGTCGACTTCACCGTTGAGGTGGAGCGCTCTCTGCGCGTGCTGGACGGCTGCGTGACCGTTCTTTGCGCAAAGGGCGGCGTCGAGCCCCAGTCTGAAACTGTCTGGCGTCAGGCGGACCATTACCACGTCCCCCGGATGATCTACGTCAACAAGATGGACATCACCGGCGCGGACTTCTACCATGTCCTAGACATGGTGCATGACCGTCTGAAGTGCAACGCGGTCCCCATCCAACTGCCTATCGGCAAGGAGTCGGATTTCCGCGGCATTATTGATCTGGTGGAGATGAACGCCCGCATCTATTACGATGAGCTGGGCAAGGACATGCGCACCGAGGAGATCCCGGCGGATATGAAGGAGCTCGCTGACGAATACCGCGTGAAGCTCTTGGAGGCCGTCTCCGATTTCGACGATGAGATCATGATGCTCTATCTGGACGGCGAGGACGTCCCCGCCGACATGATCCGCGCAGCCATCCGCAAGGCCACGGTTTCCGTCAACATGGTCCCCGTCGTCTGCGGCACGTCCTATAAGAACAAGGGCGTTCAGAAGCTGCTCGACGCCATCGTCGACTATATGCCGTCCCCGCTGGACATCCCGCCGGTCGTTGGCACCAATCCCAAGACCGACGAGGAGGAGCACCGCGCGGCGGACGACAGCGCACCGTTCAGCGCACTCGCGTTCAAGATCATGACCGACCCCTACGTCGGCCGTCTGAGCTTCTTCCGCGTCTACTCCGGTACGCTGGAGAGCGGCAAGACCGTTCTGAACTCCACCAAGGGTCAGCGCGAGCGCATCAGCCGCATCCTGCTGATGCACGCCAACCACCGCGAGGACCTTTCTATGGTCTACTCCGGCGACATCGCTGCCGCGGTCGGTCTCAAGAACACCACCACGGGCGACACGCTCTGCGACGAGAAGGCGCCCATCATTCTGGAGACCATGGAGTTCCCCGAGCCGGTTATCCGCGTCGCCATCGAGCCGAAGACCAAGGCAGGTCAGGAAAAGATGGGCATCGCCCTTCAGAAGCTGGCGGAGGAGGACCCGACCTTCAAGACCTACACGGACGAGGAGACGGGCCAGACCATCATCGCCGGTATGGGCGAGCTGCACCTTGAGATCATCGTGGACCGTCTGCTCCGCGAGTTCAAGGTCGAGGCAAACGTCGGCAAGCCGCAGGTTTCCTATAAGGAGACCATCACGAAGCGCGTCGATCACGAGTGCAAGTATAAGCGCCAGTCCGGCGGCTCCGGCCAGTACGGCCACGTCAAGATCATTGTCGAGCCCAACGAGCCCGGCAAGGGTTATGAGTTCGTCAACGCCGTCGTGGGCGGCTCCGTTCCGAAGGAGTATATCCCCGCGGTCGATCAGGGTATTCAGGGTGCAATGCAGGCCGGCGTTCTGGCGGGTTATCCCGTCGTGGACGTCAAGGTCACGCTGTACGACGGATCCTATCACGAGGTCGACTCCTCCGAAATGGCGTTCAAGATCGCCGGCTCCATGGCCTTCAAGGAGGCATGCGAAAAGGCCGGTCCGATCCTGCTTGAGCCCATCATGAAGGTCGTCGTCACCTGCCCGGACGAGTTCATGGGCACCGTTATCGGCGATCTGAACGGCCGCCGCGGTCAGATTCAGGGTCAGGAGACACGCCCCGGCACCGCCGAGGTCACCGCGAACGTGCCGCTCGCCAACATGTTCGGTTACGCGACCGACCTGCGCAGCAAGACGCAGGGCCGCGCGAACTACAGCATGGAGCCCAGCCACTACGCCGAGCTGCCGAAGAATCTTGCACAGGAGATCATCGGCAAGCGCGGAAAATAAAGCCCCGCGGCGCGAAAAAAAGCGCAAATTTCTATTGCAAAAACCCCGCAGATACTGTACTATGAGAATGTTGAAACAAAACATTACCACCATTCATCTTTAAGGAGGAAGTTACACAAATGGCAAAGCAGATGTACGACAGATCCCTTCCCCACGTCAACATCGGTACCATCGGCCACATCGACCATGGTAAGACCACCCTGACCGCCGCTATCACCAAGTATCTGGCTCTGTTCGGTGACGCCGAGTACACCGACTACAGCTCCATCGACAAGGCTCCGGAAGAGCGCGAGCGTGGTATCACCATCAACACCGCGCACGTTGAGTACAAGACCGCTCACCGTCACTACGCCCACGTCGACTGCCCGGGCCACGCCGACTATATCAAGAACATGATCACCGGCGCTGCGCAGATGGACGGCGCGATCCTCGTCATCGCCGCCTCCGACGGCCCGATGGCCCAGACCCGTGAGCACCTGCTGCTCGCCCGTCAGGTCAACGTTCCCTCCGTTCTGGTCTTCCTGAACAAGTGCGATCAGGTCGACGATCCTGAGCTGCTTGAGCTCGTCGAGATGGAAGTCCGCGAGCTGCTCGACTTCTACGGCTTCCCCGGCGACGACACCCCGATCATCCGCGGTTCCGCGCTGAACGCTCTGGTCTCCGAGTCCACCGACCCGAACGCTCCGGAGTATGCCTGCATCAAGGAGCTGATGGACGCTGTCGACACTTGGATCCCGACTCCGGATCGTAAGGCTGACATGCCCTTCCTGATGCCCATCGAGGATGTCTTCACCATCTCCGGCCGCGGCACCGTCGTTACCGGTCGTGTTGAGCGCGGTCGCGTCAAGATCGGCGACAAGGTCGAGATCGTTGGTCTGAAGGATGACACCACCGAGACCACCGTCACCGGCACCGAGATGTTCCACAAGACTCTGGAGTACGCCGAGGCTGGCGACAACGTCGGTTGCCTGCTCCGTGGTATCGACAAGAAGAGCGTTGAGCGTGGTCAGGTTCTGGCTGCTCCCAAGTCCATCAAGCCCCTCACCAAGTTCGTTGGTCAGGTCTACGTTCTGTCCAAGGACGAAGGCGGTCGTCACACCCCGTTCTTCAACAACTATCGCCCGCAGTTCTACTTCCGTACCACCGATGTTACCGGCGTCATCACCCTGCCGGAAGGCGTTGAGATGTGCATGCCCGGCGATAACGTCGACATGAAGGTCGAGCTCATCACCCCGATCGCCATCGAGAAGGGTCTCCGCTTCGCTATCCGCGAGGGCGGTCGTACCGTCGGTTCCGGCGTCGTCATCGAGGTCGAGGAGTAATTCTCATCCGTAATAAAAAGAGCTGTTCTTCGGAACAGCTCTTTTTTTGCGTCAAAAGAGTCTTGTTTCTGCGCCGAAGGCGCACAATTTAAAGGCCTCCCTGTGCAAGGGAGGCTGTCGGCGCGCAGCGCTGACTGGAGGGTTGTAAGCTTCTGAGACATCTAAGCCCGGCGTTTTCGTAAGCTTACAACCCCTCAGTCGCGGCTGCGCCGCGCCAGCTCCCCTTGCACAGGGGAGCCGGCATGCTATCATCTGAAGTGCAACCCACCGAAAAAAAGCGGGACAATACGCCTTCCAAAGTGTATAATGTAGATACCACTCAAAAA
>CAVJGI010000126.1:0-4984 GCA_963649145.1 Ruminococcus bicirculans (ex Wegman et al. 2014)
AGACCCTCTTGGTCGTTCAGGAAAGGGATTGTTAAGGGAAAACCCATTCGAAAGGGTTTTCCCTTAACCGCGCCTTTGCTTACTTTCCCCGCGAGGGGCAAAGTAAGTCGCGTCCCGCGGACGCGAAACCAATTTAATTTGCGCCGCAAGGCGCATTCCATATTAAAAAAACACAAGTCCTGCCCGAAAAACCGGGCGGGACCAAACGCATTATTTAACCGATTCAGGCATCATAAAGCCCCAAAATCGCCACGCCGACAACGATACACGCGATCGTCGCGTAGTGCTTCCAAGAGAGCTTTTCCTTCAGGAAGATCCGCCCCCAGATGACACTGGCGGCGCAGTAAGCGGAGATGATCGGCGCGGAGAGCGCAACGTGCTCGGTGTCGGCGAGGGCGTAAATGTAGGCAAACTGCCCCGCGGTCTCGAACACCGCACCGGCGTATTTCGGCGCTTCCTGCTTCGGCAGCAGCCGCTGGCGCTTGATGAGCACGGTGTAGATAAAGCTGAGCACGCCCGCGGCGAGGAAGGTCAGCTCGTATGCGACGTTGCAGCTGTCCTCATAGCCCTCCACAACGGTGCTGAGCTTTTCGAGCACGAGGGAGTCGGCAAAGGTGCCGATCGCGTCGAGCAGGCAGTAGATGACCGGCAGGGCGATGGCGAGCCAGCTCTTGGCGTATTTGTAGTTGCTCTTTTCCTGCCGCGCGGCGCGCAGCTCATCGTCTTCGCGCGCCTCCACAACGCCGAGCATCACGACGCCGAGGCAGACGAGCCCCGTGGCGACAAGCTGCATCGGCACAAGGTCGCCGATGCCGGCGGTGATGAGCGTCAGCACCGCGACGAGCGCGCCGGAGGAGTTGCAGATCGGGGAGGAGATGCTGAGCTCAATATAGCGCAGCCCGAAATAGCCGACCGCCATGGAGACGATGTAAAGCAGCGAGACGGGCAGATACATCAGAATAATGTCCCAAGTGATGACCACGCCGCCGATAAAGATCTCGTAAGCCGCGTGCAGCCCCATGACGACGCCCACGGCGATGACCATTTTCAGGTGGGAATACTTGTCCCGCGCGTCGGCGCAGCCGATCTTGGAAAAAAGGTCGCTGCCGCTCCAGCAGAGCAGCGCGATGATGGCAAACCAAAACCACATATTTAGTTTTTAAAAACTCCTTTTCTGATTTTCTTCGTGTGATTCGGGAAAAATCAGACTGAGGGAGGCGGACGCCGCCGGAAATGGCGGTTTTGCAGACTCATTTTTTTACTCCGGAAGGGTCACAAGGTCTTTTTCAAAGAGCTTCTGCAGGCTCATCAGAATACCGAGCTTGGCGTTATACCACGTGAGACCGCCTTGGAAATAGATGGAATACGGCGCGCGGATCGGTCCGTCCGCGCTCAGCTCGATGCTGCTGCCCTGCACGAAAGCGCCCGCCGCCATGATGACGTCGCTGTCGTAGCCGGGCATCGGCGCGGGAACGGGGCGGACATAGCTGTCCACGGGCGCGGCAGCCTGAATGCCCTCGCAGAAGGCGACCATGCGCTCCGGCGAGCCGAACTCCACCGCCTGAATGATGTCGTGGCGGCTCTCCGTGCCGTTCGGCACGACGGGAAAGCCCAGCGACTCATAAAGCCGCGCGGCGAAGATCGCGCCCTTGATCGCGCCCGCGGTCGTCACCGGCGCCATGAAGAAGCCCTGATAGAGCGCGCGCTTGACGTCGAGGCTCGCGCCGACCTCCTGTCCGAGACCGGGGGCGGAGAGCCGGTAAGCGCAGCGGTCCACGCAGGTCCTTTTGCCGCAGATATAGCCGCCGATGGGCGCGAGCCCGCCGCCGGGGTTTTTGATGAGCGAGCCGACGATCATATCCGCGCCGACGTCGCTCGGCTCCGTCATCTCGACGAACTCGCCGTAGCAGTTATCGACCATGCAGAGCACGTCCGGCTTGCACTTCTTGCAGAAGGCGATGAGCTCGCCGATGCGGGCAACGGAGAGCGTCGGGCGCATCGCGTAGCCCTTGCTGCGCTGGATGGTGATGAGCTTCGTTTTTTCGTCGATGGCGCGGCGGATGCCGTCCCAGTCGAAGCCGCCGTCCGGCAGAAGGTCGACCTGCGCATAGCTGACGCCGTATTCGCGCAGCGAGCAGACGGAGGGGCGGATGCCGATGACCTCCTCCAGCGTATCGTAGGGCTTTCCGACGGGGGAGAGCAGCTCGTCGCCGGGCAGGAGGTTGGCGGAGAGCGCCACGGCGAGCGCATGGGTGCCGCAGACGAGCTGAGGCCGCACGAGCGCGGATTCGGTGTGGAACGCGGAGGCGTAAACGCGCTCAAGCGTGTCGCGCCCGACATCGTCGTAGCCGTAGCCGGTCGATCCGGCGAAGCAGGCAGCGTCCACACGATTGACCTGCATGGCGCGCAGGACCTTGGCTTGGTTTTCCTCCGCCACGCGGTCGATCTCCGCGAAGCGCTCCGTGAGACCGGCAAGAATTTTGTCGCAGTAAGCGCCGACCCGCGGGTCGATGCCGAAGTCGGAATAATAGGCGTGCATGGTATTTCCACCTTTTTCTATGTAATAACAGCGCCCAAAATTATAACATATCGGGCAGACTAATACAATAATTTTCTTTTTCGCACCAAAATTTACGGTTTATTCATTGACATTCGCGCCAAACATTGCGATACTGTAGGAGTTCAAAAAGGGGAGTCCGGAGAAGAGAACGGAATTTTATTTTTTTCGCAGGTGAGTTTTCAGCATTATGAGAGAAAAGTTTTACCGCTTCATGATCGGCCGCAACGGTCCGGACCAGCTCTCGCGCTTTCTGTCCTATGTGGCGCTGGTCCTCGTTGTGCTCAATCTGTTCGTGCGCAGCAGCGTGCTCTGGGCGCTCGCCCTTGCCGTGCTGATCTATTCTTATTACCGCATGTTCTCCCGCCGCGTGGAGCAGCGCCGGCGCGAAAACGGCTGGTATCTGCGCCAGACCTATAAGGTCAAGACCGGCTTCCGCAACTGGCGCGACCGGACACGGCAGCGCAAGGACTATGTGTTTTTCCGCTGTCCGAGCTGCAAGGCGATGCTCCGCGTCCCGCGCGGCAAGGGGAAGATCCGCGTCACCTGCCGCAAGTGCGGCGCGGCGTTTGAACGCCGGACCTAAAGGCGGATGTTCGGTTACGTCGTCGCGGACCTCTCCGCGCTCACCGAGGATCAGAAGCGGCGCTACCGCGGCTGCTACTGCGGGCTCTGCCGCGCGCTGGGGCGGCGTCACGGGGCGCTGAGCCGCCTGACGCTCAATTACGATATGACCTTCCTCGTGATGCTCCTGACGGGCATGTATGAGCCGGAGGAGACCGATGCAAAAAACCGCTGCCTTGTCCACCCGCTGCGCCCGCGCGAGTGGTGGCGCAGCCGCTTTACGGATTACGCCGCGGATATGACCGTGGCGCTCGCGTATCATAACGCGCTGGACGACTGGGCGGACGACCGCAGCCTCGTCTCGCTCGCAGAAGCGAAGTGCCTGCGCCGCCATTACCGCGCCGTGCAGCGCGAGTATCCGGAGCAGTGCGCCGCCATCGAGCGCTGCCTTGCGGAGCTCTCCGCGCTGGAGAAGGCGAACTCTCCGGACGCGGACGCTGCGGCGGCGAGCTTCGGTGCGCTGATGGGCGCGCTTTTTTCCCCGGAGCCGGATGCCGTGTGGCAGCCCCATTTCCGTCGCTTCGGCGACGCGCTGGGCCGCTTCGTCTATATGATGGACGCCGTGATGGACGCCGAACGCGACGAAAAGCGCGGCAGCTATAACCCGCTGCTGCGGCTCGACCCGCCGCTTGACGAGGCGTCGCAGCTCGCGATGCTGAAAATGCTCATCGCGGACGCCGCGGCGGAGTTTGAGCTCCTGCCCGTCGTGCAGGACGCGGAGATACTGCGCAGCGTGCTTTACAGCGGCGTATGGACCCGCTATCTGGCGCGGGAAGCCAAGAAGAAACAAAGAGAGGGAAGTCACAAAAATGAATCGTGATCCCTATGAGGTCCTCGGCGTATCGCATAACGCGAGCGACGAGGAGATCAAGGCAGCTTACCGAAAGCTGGCAAAAAAATATCACCCGGACTTAAACCCCGGCGACGCCGCCGCAGCGCAGCGGATGAACGAGATCAACGCCGCTTACGAGCAGATCAAGAATCCGCAGGCGAACCCCCAGCAGGGGAGCGGTTACGGCGGCGCTTACAGCGACCCGTGGGGCGCTTACGGCTTCGGCGGAGGCTACGGCAATGCCGGGCGGCAGGAGAGCAGCGAGCGAAACGAGCTGCGCGCCGCGCGCAACTATATCCGCGTGCGCCACTTTGCCGAGGCGATCACCGCGCTCTCCGGCGTTCCCGAAAGCGAGCGCGACGGCGAGTGGTATTACCTCCACGCCATCGCAAACTACTATCAGGGCAGCCGCGTCGCGGCGCTGGCGTCCGCCCGCCGCGCCTGCGAGATCTCGCCGGGCAACATGCAGTACCGCCAGCTGCTCCAGCAGATCGAGACCGGGAGCCGCATCTATGAGGACACGGGCGAGAGCTACGGCTTTCAGGGCGTCAACCTCGGAAATGACCGCCTCTGCGGAGCCCTCTGCGCCGCCACCGCCCTCTGCTCCCTCTGCGGAGGAAGATTTTATCCGCTGCTCTGCTGTTTGTAAAAAAAGAAAAAGAGACGCTGCCGTGGGGCGGCGTCTTTTTTTGTTGAAAAAAGTCTTATCAACGCGGCGCAGCCGCACAATTTAAAGGCCTCCCTGTGTAAGGCACCCCCAGTGCGCACACTGGGGGCGTGCACAGCAGAGGCTGTCAGCTGAAGGCTGACTGGAGGGTTGTAAGCTTCCGAAATATCCAAGCTTGGCGTTTTCGCAAGCTCGGTAACAACCCCTCAGTCGCGCTTCGCGCGCCAGCTCCCCTTACACAGGGGAGCCGGCATGCTATCATCTGAAGTGCAACCCCCCGAAAAAAGCGGGACAATACGCCTTC
>CAVJGI010000127.1:0-4881 GCA_963649145.1 Ruminococcus bicirculans (ex Wegman et al. 2014)
ATGTTCGGCTTCAAAGTCGCCGGACTGATTTCTGTGCCAGACAAGACCGGCAAATTTGGCAACAGAAGCCTGAGAGTTGAAACGGTGGATATCGCCAATTTCAGCAATGATACCGGCAGAGTAGACCTTGCCAATGCCGGGAATGGATGTCAGCGTATTTGGGATAATCTCAAACTGCTGCTCAATGGCTTTGTCCAGCACCTTGACCTGTTCCTTCAACGCCCGCATGGAAGCGATAGAGACGGACATGGCCTGATTCACAGTGTCGTTCACTGTCTTTGGCAGACGGTAGGACCCTCTGGCCGCAGCCTGCACTGCTTTGGCGGTAGCATCTGGGTCAACAAATCTACCTCGACCTGCTTCAGAAATAAAGGCCGTCAGCTCGTCCAAATCAGCGTTTGCAAGGTCGTCCACAGTCTCAAAGTGTTCCATGAGTGCAATCGTGGTGGCACTGGTATTCTGAATGTCCTTGTCTTGAGCGATACCAGAGCATTTGAGAAATAGGTAGTTAGCAAACCGCTGTTTTTCACGGGTCAGGTTCTGAATGATATCAAATCTGGCTCTGGTAAGCGTTCTGAGCGCCTGGTAGCGATAGTCGTCCATATAGACCTCCTTGGCAATTCTGCCGAAACGGAGATGGTCGGCAATCACAAAGGCATCCACCCAGTCATTCTTTGGCAGGTCAGGATAGGCTTCCTTGAATTTCCGAACCTGTTTTGGATTCAGAACATGGATTTTCCGCTGGAACCGGCCCAGGCTGCCATCTTCACGGAGCGCATAAACAAGGCTGTCCCCGTAGATGGAGGTGGCTTCCAGACCGATTACCACATCGTTGAGCTGCATGGAATGAAGTGCCGACACGATTTTCTCCGACAACAGTTTAGCACCTCCCAGGTTGTTCTGCACTGAAAAACTGGAATGCTTGCTGCCGTCCGGCTTCATCAGGTAGGCTACGTTGTTCTTGCTGCTCACATCAATGCCAACGAATAATGGATTCATAATTTTCACCTCCCCGCATGGAGATTTCAGGCCAGCAGGCTTTGAGATACCCATGATAACCGGAGCATCCGCAACCTCGCGTATCAGAATCATTCCAGAACCAGCCAATGCGATAGCCCTCACTGCTGAAAGGGCGGCCTACGTTCTGGCAAACAGCCAATGAGTTTGCAGCTAACTTCCGGCTCAGGGGGACGGACTTTTCGTGAAGCAGCCTTACGGCTCAACCGGAGGATTCAGAACTTGACCCTGCTGTCCTACAGCTATTGTATCACGGGCACCTCAAAGCCTGCTGATACCTGAAATTATTAACTTTGAAACTTATTATACGAGGAGGAGTTGCCATGAATATTGACACGAACACCATTGTCCCTATTTCCCTCGCGAACCAGAATTTCTCGAAAGTCGCCCGTCTGGTCGATCAATACGGCTCCGCCGTGATCATGAAAAATAACGCCCCACGCTATATCATCTATGAATTCAATCAAGCAGACGCCATGCATGCCGCCGCGGACGAGGACGTCCTCGCTTCCTCGGCGCGGCTTATGCAGCGCAACGCGCATGTTTATGAGGAGCTTGCAAAATGAAGCTCCTCAGCAAACGCCAGATCCTGATGCTGCATGCCGCGCTGATTGCGCAGTCGGGCGGTATGGACGGACTGCGCGACGAGGGACTGCTGGATTCCGCGGTCAGCGCGCCGCTGCAGACCTTTGACGGGCGGGAATTATACCCAACGCTTCTCGAAAAAGCCGCCCGTCTGGGTTACGGTCTTATCCGCAACCATCCCTTTGCGGACGGCAACAAGCGTATCGGGACCCACGCCATGCTGGTCTTTCTCGATATCAACAACGTTTCCATTTCCTATGAGGATGAGGAGCTCATCAATTTGGTTCTTCGCCTCGCCTCCGGCGATCTGGACGATTCGGCGCTTCTCGATTGGCTGAAAGCCCATGTCGAATAAAACCGGCGGCGAGAGCGCGCACGCGGACAAATTCCGCAGGCGCGCTCTCGCCGCTGGTTGATTTTTTTTGCCCCTCCGAAGCCTACTCCTCCAGACCCTCCAGCTTCTCATACTCCTCCGGGGTGTTGACGTTCGTGAGGATGCGCTCAAGGTCGAATTCCGGGAGCTCCTCCGGCTGGACGAAGCGGACGTTCAGCCCCTCCAGCATCTCGAAAAACGAGCGCTTGCCGGATGCGAGGCAGGCGGCGGCGGTCTCCCCGCAGCGAGAGCCGTAGACGGCGAAAAGCGGCTCCATCCCCTTTTTTCCGCGCTTTAGGATGCAGGCGTCCGCCTCCCCGCGCAGCGCGGCGAGACGGCGGGCGAGCGCGGCGTCGCCATAGGGCAGGTCCGTGCCGGTCAGGAAAATTTCCTCCGCATCCGTCTCCGCAAAGGCGGCGGCGATGCCGTTGATCGGTCCGGCGTCCGGCCAGCGGTCCGGCAGCTCGCGTGCACCGGTGAAGGGAAAGCGCCCCGCGGCGTTGACCGAGACCGCGACGGGTCCGAGCACGGAATATTTGTCGATCAGGTATTGCAGCATCGTCCGCCCCGCGCAGGGCAGCATCGCCTTGTCGCGCCCCATGCGCCGGGACGCGCCGCCGGTCAGGATCACAGTCAGCATCGCGTTTTCCTCCCGCAAAAAAGTCATTTTGTGCCATTATAGCGCAGTTTCGCTTGTTTTGCAATTTTTTCTGCGCTATAATAGTGTTTCAGGAAACGAAAGGAGGCGGTCGCCATGGCAGAGCTCACGCAGGAAGTCCGCTATCTCAAGGGCGTCGGCGAGGCGCGCGCGAAGGCGCTCGGAAAGCTCGGCATCGCCGCGGTCGGCGACCTGCTGACCCATTTTCCGCGCAGCTACGAGGACCGGACGCAGTTCTCCCCCATCCTCGCCGCCCCGCTGGGCGAGGCGGTCTGCATCCGCGCCATGGTCGCCGCGGAGCCGCGCCTGAACCGCATCCGCCGCGGGCTGGAGCTCGTGAAGCTCCGCGCCGTGGACGACAGCGGCAGCGTGGACATCACATTTTTCAATCAGGCTTACGTCCGCGAGCAGCTCCGCGTCGGCGAGACTTACATTTTCTTCGGCAAGCTGGAGGGCACGCTGCTGCGCCGCACGATGACGAACCCGGACTTTGAGCCGGAGACCCGCGAGGGCGCGAAAACGGGGCGCATCCTGCCCCGCTACCCGCTCACAGCCGGGATCGGCAACCGCCAGATGATGGGCTATGTCCGCGCCGCGCTGGACGCTGCGGGAGACGACGTGCCCGACGCGCTACCGGCGGAGGTGCGCGAGCGCTACGGACTCGCGCAGGCGCGCTATGCCTATGAAAACATCCACTTCCCCGCCGATTTCGGCGCGCTGGAGCTCGCGCGGCGGCGGCTCATTTTCGAGGAGCTTTACGTCCTCGGCTGCGCGATGGGGCGGCTGCGCGCCGCGCGCGAGGGGCTGCACAGCGAGCCCGTTCCGCGACGGGACGCGGAGGAATTTTTCCGTACGCTCCCCTTCGCGCCGACGGGCGCGCAGCGCCGCGCCGTGGACCAGCTGCTCGCCGACCTCGCCGCGCCGCGGCCCATGAACCGCCTCGTGCAGGGTGACGTCGGCAGCGGCAAGACGATGGTCGCCGCCGCCGCAGTCTGGGCGGTCTGCGCCGCGGGGCGGCAGGCGGCGTTCATGGCGCCGACGGAGATCCTCGCCGAGCAGCACCTCGAAACGCTCCGCAGCTTCCTCTCCCCCTTCGGCATCCGGGTCGAAAAGCTGACCGGCAGCCTCACCGCCGCGGAGAAGCGAAAGGTCAAAGCCGCGCTCGCCGC
The DNA here is from genome assembly GCA_963649145.1 of Ruminococcus bicirculans (ex Wegman et al. 2014). Classification (GTDB taxonomy): domain Bacteria; phylum Bacillota; class Clostridia; order Oscillospirales; family Oscillospiraceae; genus SVKR01. Next base: position 3,803 of record CAVJGI010000127.1, read on the forward strand.
CGGGGAGATCGACCTCGTTGTCGGCACCCACGCGCTGCTCACCGGGGACGTCGCCTTCGCCGACCTCGCCCTCGTCGTGACGGACGAGCAGCACCGCTTCGGCGTGGGGCAGCGCGGCGCGCTCTCCGCCAAGGGCAGCGAGGTCCACGTTCTCGTCATGTCCGCGACGCCCATCCCGCGCACGCTCGCGCTCATCATTTACGGCGACCTCGACGTCTCCGTCATCGACGAGCTGCCGCCCGGACGCCAGAAGGTGGACACCTTCGCCGTGGACGAGAGCTACCGCGAGCGGCTTTACGGCTTTATGGAAAAGCTCGTCGGCGAGGGGCGGCAGGTCTTTGTCGTCTGCCCGATGGTGGAGGAAAACGAGGAGTTCGACCCGGCGCTCAAAAGCGCCGTGGACCACGCGGCGGCGCTTCAGGCGCGCTTCCCCGCCCTGCGCGTCGGCTGCATCCACGGCAGGATGAAGGCGAAGGACAAGGAGTCCGTCATGGCAGCCGTCGTCGCCGGGGAGATCGACATTTTGGTCTCCACGACGGTCATCGAGGTCGGCGTGGACGTTCCGAACGCGGCGCTCATGGTCGTGGAAAACGCGGACCGCTTCGGTCTCAGCCAGCTCCACCAGCTCCGCGGGCGCGTCGGCCGCGGGCGGCACAAGAGCTGGTGCATCCTCGTCAGCGACGCAAAGGGCGAGGAAGCCCGCGCGCGCCTGAACGCCATGTGCGCCACGAACGACGGCTTCCGCATAAGCGAGGAGGACCTGCGCCTGCGCGGTCCGGGCGACTTTTTCGGCAAGCGCCAGCACGGTCTGCCGGAAATGCACATCGCGGACCTCGCCGCCGATATGCGCGTTCTGGAAACGGCGCAGGAGGCGGCAAAGCGGACCCTCGCCGCCGACCCGGACCTCTCCCGCCCCGACCACGCCGCCCTGCGCAAGCAGGTAGAGCGCATGTTCGAGGCAAACGCCGGGACGATAAACTGATAAAGCGCGCAGCGCGGACCGGAAACGGTCCGCACTGCGCGTCAGCTTGTCAAAGAACTTCCAAACCGCCCCGGTTTCTGGTATAATGGAAGAAACG
>CAVJGI010000128.1:0-4849 GCA_963649145.1 Ruminococcus bicirculans (ex Wegman et al. 2014)
CCTTCAGGAGGTCGTGGACCTCATCAACCAGAGGCCGAGAAAAATCTTCGACTGGCTCTCCCCAGCCGAACTTGCGGGGGTTGCACTTGGTTGACTTTCTGCCGCCTTTAAAAGGTGTCGCTTCGCGGCGATAATTTTAAAACTGCCCCGGTCCTATGGCAAACACCAAGAGACCGGGGCACCAACCCATTTCACGGCAGATACGCCGCGGGGTCCACGCTTTTCCCGTCCAGACTCATCGAAAGATGCAGATGGCTGACCTGCCCGATCTCGCAGAGGGCGGTGTCGCCGACGGCGCCGAGGACCTGCCCGACGCCTACGTGGTCGCCGACGGCGACGGTCGGCTGGGCGGCGAGATTCGCGTAGGTCGTGACGAGGCCGCTGCGGTGGGTCAGCTGGACCGTGGTGCCGAGAAGATCGTCGGCAAACACCGCGGTGACGGTCCCGTCGCTCACCGCCTTGACCTGCGTGCCCTGCTCGGCGGCGATATCCACGCCGTCATGGGTGCGCCAGTCGCGCATCGTGGCGCTGTAAGCGAGGGCGTCCATGCTGTAGGGCGCGTCCACGGGACCGGCGACGGGCCAGATATAATATTCCTTCGCCTCCACCGCCGCGGGCGTGGTCTCCTCGGTCTTCTCCTCCGCCGCGGGGATGGGCTCGGAGGGGATCTCCACATGCGCGTCCCCGGCGGGCTCCGTCGCCTCCGGACGCAGCACGGGCTGAACGTTATCGACCTGCACCGCGTCATCCGGGTCCGTATAGGAGACGGACGCGCCGGACTCCTTCGCGCTGCCGCCGCCCAGCATGCTCCAAGCCGAAACGCCGATCACCGCCGCGCAGAGCACGAGCACGATGTAAAAGCCTTTTCCGGCGAGAAACGCTTCGAGCCGCGCGCCAAAGGGTTTGCCTTTTTTCTTATCCATCAAACAATTACCTCCAAGCCTTTCGTTTGCAAATTCTTGCCTGTGCTGGTAGTTTTGCCGCAGCCGCCGGGATTTATACCTCCGGCGCGGAGAGATTTTGTTGATTGACAAAGCATTGTGGTAGGTTTAGAATATTTGGATATGAACGAAGAAAAGAGACACATTATGGATCACGATCACGACACCCTCGGCGGCGTTCCGGTCTATGAGGCGGGTGAATGCGATGTCGCCGTCATCGGCGCCGGCCATGCCGGGATCGAGGCGGGGCTCGCCGCGGCGCGGCTTGGGCTCCGGACCGCGGTGTTTACCATCAATTTAGATGCCGTCGGCAACATGCCCTGCAACCCCGCGATCGGCGGCACGGGCAAGGGCCAGCTTGTCCGCGAGCTGGACGCCCTCGGCGGCGAGATGGCGCGCGCGGCGGACGCCGCCGCCATCCAGTACCGGATGCTCAATCGCGGCAAGGGCCCCGCGGTCCACTCCCTGCGCGCCCAGTGCGACCGCCGGCACTATCAGGAAATTATGAAGCACACGCTGGAGCGGCAGGAGAACTTAACGCTCCGCCAAGCGGAGATCGCCCGCATCGAGACGGATGAACGCGGCGCGGTCTGCGCCGTCGTCACGGCGAACGGCGCGCGCTGGCGCTGCCGCGCGGCGGTGCTCGCGACGGGAACTTATCTCCGCCCCCGCACCATCGTCGGCGAGGCGCTCCGCGATTCCGGACCGGACGGGCTCGCCGCGGCGAAAATGCTGACGGATTCGCTGCGCGCGCTCGGTCTGCGCCTCCGGCGCTTCAAGACCGGGACGCCCCCGCGCGTGAACCGCCGCAGCGTCGATTTTTCCCGGATGGAGGTCCAGCGCGGCGACGCGGACATCGAGCCGCTCAGCCTCTCGACGGACCCCGCCGCCTGCCGCAATCTGCGCGAATGCTACCTCACGTGGACGAACGAGGCGACCCACGCCGTCATCCGCGAGAACTTAAGCCGCAGCCCGATCTATTCCGGCGTCATCGAGGGCATCGGTCCGCGCTACTGTCCGAGCATCGAGACGAAGGTGATGACCTTCCCGGACAAGACCCGCCACCAGCTCTTCATCGAGCCGATGGGACTGGACACCGAGGAGCTTTATATTCAGGGCTTCTCCTCCTCCATGCCGGAGGAGGTGCAGCTGCGCATGCTGCATACGCTGCCGGGGCTGGAGCACGCGGAGATGATGCGCACGGCTTACGCCATCGAGTATGACTGCGTGGACCCGACGGAGCTTTTCCCGACGCTGGAGTGCAAAAAGGTCCCCGGACTTTACGGCGCGGGTCAGTTCAACGGCTCCAGCGGCTATGAGGAGGCGGCGGCGCAGGGCTATGTCGCGGGCGTGAACGCCGCGCTGAAGCTTCTGGACCGCCCGCCGCTCCTCCTCCGCCGCAGCGACGGCTATATCGGCACGCTCATCGACGATCTTGTCACGAAGGGCACGGAGGAGCCTTACCGCATGATGACCTCCCGCACGGAGTATCGCCTCCTGCTGCGGCAGGATAACGCCGACGAGCGGCTCACCGCCATCGGCAGCCGCGTCGGGCTCGTCAGCGAGGAACGGCTCGCGGAGGTGGAGGAAAAATACGCCGCCGTCCGGCGCGAGATCGCGCGCTTGGAGCACACGGGCGCGCCGCCCTCCGCGGAATTAAACGCGATGCTCACGTCGCGCGGGACCGCCCCGGTGACGAACGGCGCGCCGCTCGCGGAGCTGCTGCGCCGACCGCAGCTCGATTACGCCGCGCTCGCGCCCTTTGACCCGGAGCGCCCCGCGCTGCCCCGCGCCGTCTGGGAGAGCGCAGAGATCCGCATCAAATATGACGGCTATATCCGCCGCCAGCTGCGGCAGGTGGAGGAGTTTTCCCGGCTGGAGGGCAAGCGCCTTCCGCGGGATCTCGACTATGCCGCCGTGCCCGGTCTGCGGCTGGAGGCGCGGGAAAAGCTCGCCGACGTGCAGCCGGAGAATTTCGGACAGGCGAGCCGCATTTCGGGCGTCAGCCCGGCGGACGTGGCGGCGCTGATGGTGTTTCTGGAGGGGAAAAAGACATGAAAAAGGTCGTTCTCGGACTTTCCGGCGGCGTGGACAGCGCCGTCAGCACGCGGCTGCTGCAAAACGCGGGCTATGAGGTCCATGGGCTGTTTCTCGATATCGGCAATCCCGTGTCGCGCGCGGACGCGGAGGCCGCCGCCGCCTCGCTCGGCGTGGAGCTCACGATTGCGGACGTCGCCGCGGAGCTGGAGCGGGAGGTCTGCGCGCCCTTCGCCGCGAGCTATCTGCGCGGCGAAACGCCGAACCCCTGCATCCTCTGCAATCCGGCGGTGAAGTTCCGCCGCCTCTGCGACCGCGCGGACGCCCTCGGCGCGGACTATATCTCCACGGGTCACTATGCCCGCGTCAAGGACGGAAAGCTGCTCCGCGCTCTCAGCAGCAAGGACCAGAGCTACATGCTCTGCCGCCTCCGCCCGGAGCAGGTCCGGCGGCTCATCCTGCCGCTCGGCGAATTTGAAAAAACGCACACGCGCGAATTGGCAGCGGAGTTCGGGCTCCCGGTCGCGAACAAGCCGGACAGCATGGAGATCTGCTTCATCCCGGATAAGGACTATGCCGCGTGGCTTTCCCGCCGCGGCGCACTGCCGGAGCCGGGGGAGTTCGTCTGGAACGGGAACCCCGTCGGGCGGCACGAGGGCATCCACCGCTGGACCGTCGGCCAGCGCATCCCCGGCGTTTATGACGGCGCGGCGCTCTATGTCGTCGCTCTCCGCCCCGAAACGCGCGAGGTGCTCGTGGACCGTAACGAGGCGCTGATGCGCCGGGAGTTCACCGCGCGCGATTTCAACTGGCTCATCGACGCGCCGGACGCCCCCGTCCCCGGCGCGGTCAAGGTGCGCCACAGCCGCGGCGACGGCGCGCCCTGCACCGCCGAGGTGCTCGGCGGCGGCAGAGTCCGCTTCACGGTCCTCGACGCCGTCCGCGCCCCCGCGCCGGGCCAGTCCGCCGTGCTCTACAGCGGAGATCAGGTCCTCGGCGGCGGGTTTATCGAATGAAAAAGCCCCGGCAAAGCCGGGACTTGACAAGACGCGCGGGAGCGGATATAATAAGCATTGAAAAGGGCGCTGCGACAAGCGGTTGGCCCGGATCAAGAATAGGTTTTAGCTTAAGCTAAAGAAACCGTCACTTGCCCGAGTGGCGGTTTCTGCTTTTTGCGATACGTAACGTAAAGGTAAATCCTAAGATATGCCATGTCAACGTGATCGGCAAAATGCTCACCCCCTTTCTCAAGGGAGTGGCCAACCGCCTGCCGTTTGAGCAGCGCCCCCGCCCCTTGCGGGGCTGAGGACAGGATATCATAGATTCTGACAAAATGCAAGCCGCGACTTTTGGCTCCGCAGTTCTGAAATTCCCCCTTTTTCGCATAGGATGAAGGGACGGATGCGGGGAGGGGGTCGCGGCTATGCGCTTATCGGAGCTCCGGAGCAAGGAGATCATCAACATCAGAACCGGGCAGCGGCTGGGCTTTGTCTGCGACGCAGAGCTGCTCGTGCCGGAGGGGACGGTGAAGGCGCTCATCGTGCCGGGACCCTGCCGGTTTTTCGGGCTGTTCGGACGAGAGCCGGATTTTTTGATCCCGATGGACTGTATCTCCCGCATCGGGGAGGATATTATTCTGGTGGAGATCTCCGGGGCGTGTGAGCGCAGCAAGCGGGGGAGGAAGCAGTATTTTTAGGGCTCGGAGCGGGGGAGTTTCTCGCCCGCAAGGGCGAGGGGATAGAATAGGATTCGCGCCGTGCGCGGCGCGAGGATTGAATTGGTTTCGCGTCCGTAGGACGCGACTTACTTTGCCCCGTGCGGGGAAAGTAAGCAAAGGCGCGGTTAAGGGAAAACCCTTTCGAATGGGTTTT
>CAVJGI010000129.1:0-4840 GCA_963649145.1 Ruminococcus bicirculans (ex Wegman et al. 2014)
CCTTCAGGAGGTCGTGGACCTCATCAACCAGAGGCCGAGAAAAATCTTCGACTGGATGTCCCCAGCCGAACTCGCAGGGGTTGCACTTGGTTGACTTTCTGCCGCTGGCGCGAAGCGCCTGAGGGGTTGTTACCAAGCTTGCGCAAACGCCAAGCTCGGATATTTCGGAAGCTTACAACCCTCCAGTCAGCGCTTTGCGCTGACAGCCTCCCTTGCACAGGGAGGCCTTTAAATTATGCGCCTTCGGCGCGCTGATAAAACTTTTTTACCCCCATCCCCGCGGAGGCACCACGCCTTCGCGGGGATTTTTTTCGGAAGCCTTGCGCGGCGGGGGAAAAGATGTTATACTGATTTATTGTGAAAAAATGGGGGCTTTCCGCGCGGAAAACGGGCAAAACTCTTGGGAATGGCGCGCGGAGCCGAAAAGAAGGAACTATAAAAAGATGATCTACACGAACTGGCACATTCCGGAGGGGCGGGCAGTCGTTCCGGAGGCGCTGACGGACGCGGGATTTCTCCCGCTTCTGGCGGCGGTGCTGCATGTCCGCGGGATGGACGTCCCGGACGCGGCGCGGGAGTTTTTGGACTCCAGCCCCGCGCTGCTGGGCGATCCGCTGCTGCTGACGGACATGCCGCAGGCGGTGGGGCGGCTCGCGCGCGCCATCGCGCAGGGCGAAAAGGTCGCGGTCTACGGCGACTATGACGTCGACGGCATCACGAGCTCCTGCATGCTGACGGACTATCTCCGCTCCCGCGGGACGGACTGCACGCTCTATATCCCCGACCGGCTGACGGAGGGCTACGGCGTGAACGCCGCCGCGATCGAAAAGCTCGCCGCCGCGGGCGTGACGCTCATCGTCACGGTGGACTGCGGCGTCACGACCGTGGACGAGGCGGCGCGGGCGCGGGAGCTCGGCGTCGATATGGTCATCACGGACCACCACGAGTGTCAGGAAACGCTGCCGGACGCCGTTGCGGTCGTGGACCACAAGCGCCCGGACTGCCACTATCCGAACCACGATCTCGCGGGCGTCGGCGTGGCGTTCAAGCTGCTCTGCGCGCTGGAGGGCGACGCGGAGGGCGTTCTGCGCCGCTACGCCGACCTTGTCGCGGTCGGCACGATCGCGGACGTGATGCCCCTCGTGGGCGAAAACCGCTATATCGTAAAGCGCGGGCTCGAAAAGCTTGAAACCGACCCGCGCCCCGGTCTGCGCGCGCTTTTGGACGAGACGGGGCTCAGCGGCAAGCGCGTCACGGCGACGAACGTCGGCTTTACGCTCGCGCCGCGGCTGAACGCATCGGGCAGGCTCGGACAGGTCCGCACCGCAACGGAGCTGCTGCTCACGGACGATCTGCGCCGCGCCGCGCACTATGCGGAGGAGCTCTGCCAGCTAAACCGCGACCGCCAGATGCTCGAAACGGACATCTGGCAGCAGGCGCTCGAACAGATCGGGCACGAAAAGCCGGACGCGCCGCTCGTTCTCGCGAGCGAGGAGTGGCATCAGGGCGTCATCGGCATCGCCGCCTCGCGTCTGACCGAAGCGTTCGGCGTGCCGAGCATCATGATAAGGCTCGACGGCGACAAGGGCAAGGGCTCCTGCCGCAGCAGCGGCGGCTTCAATCTGTTCGAGGCGCTCAGCGCCTGCGCGGAGCACATGGAGGGCTTCGGCGGCCACGCGCTCGCCGCGGGACTCACGATCCGGCGGGAGAATATCCCCGCCTTCCGCGCCGCGATCGCGGAATATTACCGCGCGCACCCGGCGGAGCGCGGCAGCACGCTGGAGCTGGACCTCGCCGTGGACGACCCGGCGCTGCTCGACATGCTCTGCGTGGAGGAGCTCGACCGGCTCGAACCCTGCGGCGCGGGCAATCCGCGCTGCCAGCTCGCGCTGCTCGGCGCGCGCGTCGCGGAGCTAACGCCCATCGGCGGTGGCAAGCACCTGCGGCTGCGGTTTGAGAAATTCGGGAGGAGCTTCGACGCCGTTTTCTTCTCCCACACCGCGCAGGAGCTGGGGCTCCGCGCCGGCGACTGGGCGGACGCGGCGTTTTATCCCCAGATCAATACCTTCCGCTCCCGGCGGAGCGTGCAGCTGCTCATCAGCGACCTGCGAGAATGCGACGATCATCCGCTCAATGCGATCCTGAACGGCGAGATTCCGCCCACTCTCGCCCCCTTCGCGCCGGAGCGCGGCGATTTTGTGCGCGTCTGGCGCGCCCTGACCGCGCGCAGCGGCGCGCTGACAGCTCCGCTGCGCGAGGCGCAGGAGCAGCTCGGCGCGGCGCTGCGCCCGGAAAGCTTCTGCCTTTGTCTGAAAATTTTAGAGGAGCTCGGCCTTGTAACGCTCTCGCAGGAGGGCGGGGAGCTCGCCGTCCGGAGCGTTCCGGGGGCGCAGAAGGTCGATCTTGCATCCTCCCGCATTCTGCGCAGTCTGCGCAGTCTGCAGGACGAAAGGAAGGCGCAATAAATGGAGATCAAAACCGAATTTGAACCGGCTGTGGAGCAGTGCTGGACCGAGCTGGAGGAGAAGATCCGCGAGGCGAAGCTCTCCGTCGACTTCGGCCGCGTGCGCGCGGCGTTCAACGTTGCCGCGACGAGCCACGAGGGACAGAAGCGGCGCGACGGCTCGCCCTATGTCACCCACTGCGCCGCCGCGGCGGACATCATCGTGGACATGGGGCTCGACGAGGATTCGATCGTCGCCGCGCTGCTGCATGACACGATCGAGGACACGCCCATCACCTATGACGACATCCGCAAGCAGTTCGGCACGGACGTTGCCGACATTGTGGAGGGTGTCACGAAGCTCACCCGCGTCAACTACACGAGCCGCGAGGACGAGCAGATGGAGAACATGCGCAAGATGCTCATGGCGATGAGCAAGGACATCCGTGTTATCCTCATCAAGCTCGCCGACCGGCTGCACAATATGCGCACGATGGACTATCAGACCCCGGAAAAGCAGCGCATGAAAAGCCGCGAGACGATGGAGATCTACGCCCCCATCGCCCACCGCCTCGGCATGCAGGCGATCAAGTGGGAGCTCGAAGACCTCTCGCTGAAGTATCTCGACCCCGTCGCGTACCAGCATATTATGGACGAGATCGACGCCCACCGCGACGACTATGAGCGCTTCATGGCGCGCATGGAGGACCAGATCCGCGCCCGATTAGCCGAGTGGGGCATCGAGAGCACGATCTACCACCGCATCAAGCATATTTATAGCATTTTCCGCAAAATGTACACCCAGAAGCTGGACCTCGACGAGATCTTCGACATCTGCGGTCTGCGCGTCATCGTGAACGACCTCTCCGACTGCTACAACGTGCTCGGTCAGGTCCACGATATGTTCAAGCCCGTGCCGGGCAAGTTCAAGGACTATATCTCAACGCCGAAGCCGAACGGCTATCAGTCGCTCCAGACGACGGTCATCGGCCCCGAAGCCATCCCCTTCGAGGTGCAGATCCGCACATGGGAGATGCACCGCACGGCGGAATACGGCGTCGCGGCGCACTGGAAGTATAAGTCCGGCGAGGCGGGCGTCAAGGAAGGCGACGAGGAGAAGTTCGCGTGGATCCGCCGCCTGCTGGAGACGCAGCAGGAGTCGGACGCGGAGGACTTTCTCTCCGGGCTCAAGGTGGAGATGTTCGCCGACGAGGTCTTCGTCTTCACCCCGAAGGGGGACGTCAACTCCCTCCCTGCGGGTGCGACACCCATCGACTTTGCATACAACATCCACTCCGCCGTCGGCAACTCCATGGTCGGCGCGAAGGTCAACGGCCGCATCGTCCCCTTCGGGCATGTGCTGCAAAACGGCGATATCGTCGAAATTCTCACGAGCAAGGCGGCGCCGGGGCCGAGCCGCGACTGGCTCAAGATCGCGAAGAGCGGCTCCGCCCGCGCGAAGATCAAGCAGTGGCTCAAGAAGGAAAAGCGCGAGGAGAACATCGTGCAGGGCAAGGAGATGCTCGACGCGGAGCTCCGCCGCTGCGAGATCACGCAGGCGGAGATCGCGGAGAGCGATGTGCTCGCGACGATCCTGAAAAAGCTCGCCATGACCTCGATGGACGACGTTTACGCCGCCATCGGCTACGGCGGTCTGACCGCGAACAAGATCGCGAACCGCATCCGCGACGAGCTCATCCGCGCCCAGAAAGCGGCGGACGCCGCGGAAAAGACCGCGCTCGACCGCGTCAACGAGGCGGCGGCGCGCCGCAATGAGCGCGAAGCGCAGCGCCACCCCAATCAGGGCGTTCTCGTCGACGGGCTCGACAACTGCCTTATCAAGTTCGCGCGCTGCTGTACGCCCGTCCCCGGCGACGAGATCGTGGGCTTCATCACCCGCGGCTATGGCGTCTCCATCCACCGCACGGACTGCCAGAACCACATTTCCGGGCGCTTAAATCCCGACGGCGGCGGGCGCTGGGTCGACGCAAGCTGGGCGATCCACCCGACGGAGACCTATATCACGACGCTGAAGCTGAGCTCCGACGACCGCAACGCGCTCATCATGGACATCGCGATGGTGCTCAACTCCATGAACGCCAAGGTCCGCGCCCTCTCCTCCCGCGACGTCGGCAACGGCCGCGCCATGACCACCCTCACCCTCGAAGTCCGCGACCTCGACGAGCTGAACGCCGTGATCGCAAGGCTCACGGCGGTGCCGGGGGTGAGGGAAGTGCAGCGGATCAACGGGTAAGAGGGGCAGAATCAACGCGGCGAAGCGGCACAAATTTAAAGAAAAGCCACCCCCAGTGCGCGCACCGGGGCGCGCACAGCAGAGCCGGCGCGAAGCGCCCTTGGCTCCCCCTCTGGGGGAGCTGGCAGCGCGAAGCGCTGACT
>CAVJGI010000130.1:0-4789 GCA_963649145.1 Ruminococcus bicirculans (ex Wegman et al. 2014)
CTCATTATACATCTTTTATCCAACCTTTCCTTCGTTGGGTATTATACAAGGGGTTGTAAGCTTCCGAAACCGCCAAGCTTGGATATTCCGGAAACTTACAACCCTCCAGTCAGCCTTCGGTTGCCAGCCTCCCTTACACAGGGAGGCCTTTAAAATCGCAGCTTTGGCGCGTTGATGACTTTTTCCCATCAAAACGCTTCCTCACGCAGAAAAAACACAAATTTGCGCGATATGCCATAGACATTTCCGCCGAAATATTGTAAAATGTCTATATATAACCCCAAAAAACGCGAAAGGAGCGACCCTGACATGAAAAAACTGACGGCAAAACGGATCATCCTTTTGATCCTCGCGCTGCTGATTCTTGCGGCGGCGTGCTGGTTCGCCATTCCGCGGCGGGTCCTGCACGGCAGTGAGACGCTGCAAATCCTCAGCTTCGGGCGCGGCAGAGAGCTGTCGGACATCTCCGATTCCGACGCCGACACGCTCGCGGCGGCGATCGGCGGGCTGCATTACCGCCCCTGCTTTCTGGAGACCATCCCTGACACGACCCCGGGCTGGGACCTGACCTTTAACAAAGACAGCGGCAGCTTCTACCGCATCGAGGTCTACAGTGACGACTTCGTGATCCTCACCACCCACACCCCCCGCAGCACCCGCTGCCGGGTCACAGACGCCGCGCCCCTGCTCGAAGCGCTCAGTGCGATCGGATAAAGACCCCGCTCCCGCCCCCCTTTCGGGGGCGGGAGCCTTTCTATCCTGTTTTTTGTTGTGCGCATAAATTTTTATTTGTGGCGTTTCCCCTTGCATCTTCCTCGAAAAAATGTTAGGATATCATTAGAATTTTTTATCTTAGGTGATCCGTATGCAGAAACAAAAGGTCCCCCTCGCGCCGGTGATCGGCTGTCTGCTGAGCCAGCTCTGTGTCGGCGTGGTCTATCTCTGGAGCGTGTTCCGCGCGGATGCGATGGCTTATTTCCACTGGACGCTCTCCCCGGCGAATCTGGTGAGCAGCTTTATGGTCTTCGGCTTCTGCGCCGGCAGCTTCGCCGGCGGCGCGCTGAACGTCCGCTTCGGCGCAAAGCGCATCAGCCTGCTCGGCATCGCGCTGTTCTGCGCCGGGCTGCTGAGCTCCTCCCTCCTCCCGCGGGGCACGAAGCCGGTCTTGTTTTACCTGACTTACTGCGCCCTCGGCGGCATCGGCGTGGGCTTTACCTTCAACTCCGGGCTCTTCTGCCTCCAGAGCTGGTTCCCCCACCGCCGCGGCTTCGCCTCCGGACTCGGCACGGCGGCGTTCGGGCTCGGCTCCGTGGTGTTCAGCCCGGTCATCAGCGCCCTGCTGCGGGAGATGAGCATCTCCGCGACGCTGCGCGTGCTGGCGGTCGGTGTCGCCGTCGTCGGCTTCGGGAGCTGTCTGCTCATCCGCGCGCCGGGCAAGGACTATCTCGCCGCGCTGCCCCACGCGGAGCACAGCGCGACGGACGCCGCGCGCGACATGCCCTTCCGCGAGGCGTTCCGCACCGTGCCGTTCTGGTGCATGGTCGGCGGGCTGTTCTTTTATAACGCGGCGTGGAACGTGCTGACCCCGCTCGTCAAGGGGCTCGGCATCGCCCGCGGGCTGAGCCAGAGCGCCGCCGTCGTCTGCGTTTCGCTGACCGGCGTGTTCAACGCGGCGGGCCGCCTCGTGATGAGCACGCTCTCCGACCGCCTCGGCCGCATCCGCACCGTCTATGTCCTGAGCGGCATCACGACCGTCTGCGCCCTGCTGCTGACCTTCATCGGCGGCGCGGGCTATTTCGCAACGGCGCTGCTCACCGTCTTCGCCTTCGGCGGACCGGCGGCGGTCTTCCCCGCGGCGTGTACGGACCTCTTCGGTCAGAAATATTCCGGCACGAACTACGGCTTCGGCATGCTGGCGCTCGGACTCTCGTCCATCGTCTTCAACGCCGTCAGCAACGCCCTGTTCACCGCCACCGGCACCTACGTCGCCTCCTTCCTCGTCTGCGCCGCCTCCGCCCTGCTCACGGTCGTGTTCTACGCGATCATCCAAAAATGCTTAAAAAACGGGTTCAACCGATAAAACAAAAAGAGAGACCGCCCGCGGCGGTCTCTCTTTCAATTTAAAGGCCTCCCTGTGCAAGGGGAGCTGGCGCGCGAAGCGCGACTGAGGGGTTGTTACCAAGCTGCCGAAAACGCCGAGCTTGGATGTTACGGCAGCTTACAACCCTCCAGTCAGCCTTCGGCTGACAGCCTCCCTTGCACAGGGAGGCCTTTAAAACCGCGGGCGGTCTCTCTTTTTCATAACTCCTTCACGACCCAGACGACCTCATCGCTGCGCTCCGCAACGTGAAACCCCTGCTTCAGAAACATCCCGACAGCGGGGTTATCGGCGGCGATGTTGTCCCAGAGGGCGGGGACACCGTTTTCCTTTGCTGCGGCGCAGAGCGCTCGGAGCCCCGCGGCGCCATAGCCGCGGTCCCGGCGGTCGGCGCGGACGATCACGTCGCAGAGATAAACGCCGCGCTCCGGGTCCAAGTGATACGCGGCCTCGCCGACGTCCTCGCCGGTCTCCGCATCGCGCAGGTAGCGGTAAAACCGCTCCGTCTCCGGCGCGTCCAGCCAGCGCGCCGCCCAATCGTCCCAGCGCTCCGGCGGGAACGCGATCGTGCCGCCGTAAGCGCGGTTATACGCCATCGTCGCCTCGTCCGCGAGCAGCCGCGCGCGGAAGGCGAGCTCGCCGCGCCGCGGCTTATAGAGCGTCAGCATCCGCCTCACCTCGCCTTCCGCAGCCAGAGCCCGAAGCCCGCGCCGCAGCAGCCGCCGATGATGTGGGCAAGCTGGGACACGTTGTCGCGCGCGGTAACGGCGTCGTAAATTTCGCCGCCGACATAGATGGCGAACACGAGGATGAGAGTCAGCGGAATGCCGCGCCCCCGCGCGCCGCCGAGGGAGGACATCAGGATCATCATAAACACGATGCCGCTCGCGCCCAGCAGCGCGGTGGAGGGGAACAGAAGCCACTGCGCCAGCCCGGAGATGAACGCCGTCGCGAGGATGGTCCAGAGCAGCGTCCGGCTGCCGTAGCGCTCCTCCAGCGGCGGACCGAGGACGAGCATCAGCGTGATGTTGCCCGCATAGTGGGAAAAGCTGCTGTGGCCCAAAACGTGGGTGAAAAAGCGCGGATACGTCAGCCAGTCCGTCAGCGGCGAGCGGTAAACGCAGAAAAACCGCAGCGTAGACGCCCCCTTCGTCAGCGCGCCGAGCCCCAGCACAACAAGGCTAAGCAGCGCAAACGTCAGCGTCGTCGGCGCGTTATATTGGATCAGGCTCCGTTTCATGGAAAATGCTTCCTCTTCTCTTGTGGGATGGAAGCATTTTAGCACAGATCGCGGGGGTTGGCAACCTCACTCAGCCAAGAAGCGTGCGTCGATTCCTGCTGCCGCCGAGAAGAACCGCACCAGCCCTTGCCTCCCCTGAAAGGGGAGGGGGACCGCGCAAGCGGTGGAGGGGTGCCGCTTCGCGGCATTTATTTCTCCTCGAACCTCCGCCAAAACCAAGGACCGGTCCCGCGATCGCGGGACCGGTCCTTTAACTTTTTCAGCCTTCCTTTTTCTGCTGCTCGCGCTGCGCTCTTCTCTCGGCTTCGCGGGCGCGGCTGCGGCGCACGGCGCGCGTTACGACGATCGCTACGACGGCGGCGATGACGAGGAAGATCAGCCAGCCGACCCAGCCGCGGGCGATGGCGAGCAGGAGACTCTGCATCGCGTCCACAAAACCCGTGCAGCCGCGGCGGAACGCCTCGCCGAGCTTCGCGCCGAAGCCGATGGCGGGCTCCTCGATCTCCGTCAGCTTGTAGACCTCGTTCAGCGTAATAGTCACGGTCGCGTAGTTCACGAGGGAATCATACTTGCGCAGCGAACCGGTCAGGCTCTCGATGGCGAGCTCCGTCTCGCTGATGGCGCTCTCAAGCGTGATGATGTCCTCCATGCTCTCCGCCTTCGCGAGCAGCTCCTGAAGGCGCGTGAGCTTCGTCTGCTGGGTGATAAGGCGTGCTTCCGTGTCGTAGTAGCTCTCGCTGACGTCGTCGGCGCTGCGGCTGATGGAGTTGACCTGACAGAGCGCGCCGACCGCGGCACAGAAGCTCTCGAAGCGCTCCGCCGGCACGCGCACGGTGTAATAGCCCTGCCGGTAGCGGCTGTAGTTGTTCAGCTCGCTGCGCTCGAAATAGCCGCCCGCCTCCGCGACCGCGGCATTCAGCCCCGCGGCGGCGTCGTCGAACTCCGTGCTCTCAAGGTCGATCTCCGCGCGGCGGATGATCTTGATGTCCATCTCCGGGGAATAGCCGCTGGAGAGGCTCTCGGTGTAGCCGTCGCTCCAGCCGTATTCCATCTCCCCGACATAGCCGCCGTCCCACGAAGCCATCTCGCCCTTGCTCCCCGGTGTGCTGGGCTCCGTCATAGAAGCGCTGTCCGCGCTCTTGCTCGCCGCCCCGCAGCCGCAGAGCAGCATCGCCAGCAGCGCCGTCAGCACCGCCAGCGCAGTGATCAGTCTCGCGTTCTTTTTCATCTCGGTCCTCCCTTGCAAAATTTTGGTGTCCTCAATGGATAAGACGCGCGCGGCGCGAAAAAGTTTCCCCCAAAAGCAAAAAATCCCGATATTGACATTCCCCCTCCCCACGTGGTATGCTATGAAATGCCGTAAATACGGAGATGTATCGAAGTGGTCGTAACGAGGCTGACTCGAAATCAGTTGATCCGCAAGGGTCCGTGGGTTCGAATCCCACCGTCTC
>CAVJGI010000131.1:0-4775 GCA_963649145.1 Ruminococcus bicirculans (ex Wegman et al. 2014)
TATTCTAACAGCTTAGGCAACGAGATGTCTCGGCTCGTTACTGGCTGCAACTTTTTCCGAGGCAAATATATTGTAACAGGAGGGACCCTTTCGATTGGGTCCCTCCTTAACTGTGCCTTTGCCTTCTTTCCCCACAGGGGGAAAGAAGGTCGCGTCCCGCGGACGCGAAACATATTCAATTTTGCGCCAAAGGCGCATTCAATACTAAAAACCCCTCGCCCTTTTGGGCGAGAAACACCCCAAGCCTCGCTTTACCTCCCCAGATACCCCTCCAGCATCAGCGACGCCGCCACAGCGTCCACGTTCTTCCTGTGGTCCTTCATCTTCTTCCCGTTGGCATGCAATATCGCATGCGCCTCCACGCTGCTGCGGCGCTCATCCCAGAGGACGGGGGTCAGCCCCGTTTCCGCCTCCAGCAGCTTCGCGAACTCGCGGGAAAGCTCCGCGCGGGGTCCCTCGGTGCCGTTCATATTCTTCGGCAGACCCAGCACCAGCGTGTCCACGCCGCGGGTCTTCACTTCCTCCGCGATGCGCGCGGCGGCGCGGTGCATGTCGTGCTCGGTCATCGTGAACGCCTCGCCGCAGAGCATCCGCAGCGCGTCCGAGACCGCGATGCCGATGCGCCGGTCGCCGTAATCTATCGCCATCACTCTGCCCATCGTTTTCTCACTCCAATCCGAAATATTCCCGCAGCGCGCCCGCTAAATAGAGCGAGCCCGCCGCGCAGACCATGCCGCGGCGTCCCGCGGCGCGCTTTGCCGTTTCCGCCGCCTCCGCCGCCGTTTCGCAGCAGACCACGGGCTTTCCGTAGGGCGCTAAAAGCGCCGCCAGCGCCGCGGCGGACAGTGCGCGCGGGCTCTCCGGCGCGACGCAGACAAAGGCGTCCGCCGCCGGCGCGAGCGCGGCGCAGAAGCCGGCGGCGTCCTTGTCCGCGAGCATGCCGAGCAGCAGCACGCGGCGCGTATCCGGGAAATAATAGTCCAGATTCTCCGCGATCACCGCGGCGCACTGGGGGTTGTGGCCGCCGTCGATGATAAAGTCCGGCTCCCGCGCCGCGAGCTCGAAGCGCGCGCCCCAGCGCACGGCGGCGAGCCCTGCTTCCACGGCGGCGTCCGTCAGCTTCTTCCAGCCCCGCTCGCGCAGAATTTCCACCGCTTCGAGCGCGACGGCGGCGTTGCGCGCCTGATAGTCGCCCGCGAGCGGGAGGCGCAGCGGCGTATCGTCGCAGTAGCAGAAGGTCTGGCCCTCCAGCCCGTCGTCCAGCACCTCGATCTCGCCGAAATCCGCGATGCGCAGGCTCGCGCCCACGGCGCGGCAGACGGCGGCGACCTCCGCCGCGACGGAGTCCTGCTCCGGCTCATACATCGCGACGGCGCAGCCGGGCTTGATGATCCCCGCCTTCTCCCGCGCGATGCGCTCCACGGTATCGCCGAGCAGCGCCGTGTGGTCGAGCCCGATGTTCGTGATCACGGCGCAGTCCGGGCTTCCGATGATGTTCGTCGCGTCGAACCTGCCGCCGAGCCCGACCTCCAGCACCACGATGTCGCAGCGCTGCGCCGCAAAATGCAGCAGCGCCGCCGCCGTCGTGCGCTCGAAGACCGTGAGTTGATCGCCGCCCGCCGCCTCCGCCGCGCGGACACGCTCCGCCGCCGCAGCGAGGTCCGCGTCCGATATCTCCGCGCCGTTTACGCGGATGCGCTCGGAAAAGCGCAGCAGGTGCGGCGAGGTGAAAAGCCCCGTGCGGTAGCCCGCCGCGCGCAGGACGGACGCGAGCATCACCGCGGTGCTGCCCTTGCCGTTCGTCCCCGCAACGTGGACAAAGCGCAGAGAGTTCTGCACGCCGCCAAGCCGCGCCATCACCGCCCGCATCGCCGCAAGCGAAGGCGCCCCCGCCCGCGCCGGGGAGTAGATGTAATCCATTGCTTCCTGCACCGTCATAACCGCGATCCTCTCCTTTAAAGGCTCCCCTGTGCAAGGGGAGCTGGCGCGCGAAGCGCGACTGAGGGGTTGTAAGCTTGCGCAAACGCCATGCTTGGATATTCCGGAAGCTTACAACCCTCCAGTCAGCCTTCGGCTGACAGTCTCCCTTGCACAGGGAGGCCTTTAAATTTTGTATTTTTCCGCCGCTTTCAAACAACATATAGTATACCACCCGCCGCCCGGCTCCGCAAGAGCTTGTTTCGTTCAAAAAAGCACTCGAAACCCTTGAAAAATCAGCAAAAAATGCTTGACCGCGGGGGCGGGGTGTGTTATATTATGTATTACCTGTCGGCTGACAGGCTTGTTTTCGTGCGCAAAAGCGCGGGAAAATGTCTGGACTTCCGTTCAGGGAGGCAACTGGTCTGCTACAAGACCAAATCAAACAAGGAGGTGCCGAAAAAATGGCTGCGGAGGCAAGAGTTAAGATCACCCTCAGATGCAATGAATGCAAGCAGAGAAACTACAACACGAAGAAGAACAAGAAGAACACCACTGATCGTGTCGAGCTGAAAAAGTATTGTCGTTTCTGCCGTAAGCATACGCTGCACAGCGAGACGAAGTAAGAGCTTCAGAAAGGACGTTTGCGATTATGGCAAAAGAAAAGGCAGTCGCCCCTACCACGAACGCCGTCAAGAAAGAGGACGTCAAGAAGCTCTCCTTCTGGAAGAAGGTCGCCAAGTGGTGGCGCGAGATGAAGAGCGAGCTGAAGAAGGTCGTGTGGCCGTCTTCCAAGCAGACCGTGAACAACACGGCTGTCGCTCTGGTCGTTATGGCGGTCTCCGCCATCGTGATCTGGGGATTCGACGAGATCGCCCAGCTCATCGTGAAGACCGTTATCAACATCGCGGGTTAAGCGAAAATGGCAGAAAATGCAAAATGGTATGTCGTCCATACCTATTCCGGCTATGAGAACGCGGTCGCTGCCGCGATCCTGAAGGCGGCGGAGAACCGCCGGATGCAGGACCTCATCCTTGAGGTGAACATCCCCATGGAGACCGTCACGGAGCACACCGACGCAGGCGAAAAGACCTATGAGCGCAAGGTGTTCCCCGGCTACGTTCTCGTGAAGATGATCCTCACGGACGAGAGCTGGCATCTTGTCCGCAACGTGAGAGGCGCGACCGGCTTCGTCGGGAGCGAGGGAAAAGCCATCCCCCTCACGGAGCAGGAGATCTACGCCCTCGGCGTGGAGCACAAGGAGATCATCGTCGGTTACGCGGTGGGCGACACCGTAAAGGTCACGGATGGCCCGCTGGAGGGCTTTCTCGGGACCGTGGAAGAACTCGACGCGGAGAAGGATCTTGTCCGCGTGGTCGTCTCGATGTTCGGCAGAGAGACGCCCGTCGATCTTGAGCTCGATCAGGTCGAGCCCGTACAAGAATAATTTCATCAGGAGGTGCACTTCAAGTGGCACAGAAAATAGTTGGTTACGCAAAATTCCAAGTTCCCGCAGGCAAGGCGACTCCCGCCCCCCCTGTCGGTCCCGCCCTTGGTCAGTATGGCGTCAACATCGGCCAGTTCACCAAGGACTTTAACGAGCGCACGAAGAACGACATCGGCATGATGATCCCGGTCATCATCACCATTTACTCCGACCGTTCCTTCACCTTCGTCACCAAGACGCCCCCCGCAGCGCTGCTCATCAAGAAGGCCTGCGGCATCGAGCACGCTTCCGGCGTGCCCCAGCGCGACAAGGTCGCCACCATCAGCAAAGAGGACGTCCGCAAGATCGCCGAGCAGAAGATGCCCGACCTCAACTGCACTGACATCGACTCCGCCATCAGCATGATCGCCGGCACCTGCCGCAGCATGGGCGTCGTCGTCGGGGACTGAGAAGGAGGACGTACAAAATGTTTAGAGGTAAAAATTACAAAGAGAGCGCCAAGCTCGTTGACCGCGCCACCCTTTACGACGCAAAGGACGCGCTGGAGCTTGTCTGCAAGACCGCGAAAGCCAAGTTCGACGAGACCGTCGAGCTCCACGTCCGCCTCGGCGTTGACGGCCGCCACGCCGACCAGCAGGTCCGCGGCGCGATCGTCCTGCCGAACGGCACGGGCAAGACCGTCCGCGTCCTCGTCTTCTGCAAGGAGGACAAGATCGCCGACGTGCTCGCTGCCGGTGCCGACTATGCCGGCGGCATGGATCTCGTCGAGAAGATTCAGAAGGAGAACTGGTTCGAGTTCGATACCGTCGTCGCCTCTCCCGATATGATGGGCGTCGTCGGCCGTCTCGGTAAGGTCCTCGGCCCCAAGGGTCTTATGCCGTCCCCCAAGGCGGGCACCGTCACCCCGAACCTCGTGGGCGCCGTGCAGGAAGCCAAGGCCGGCAAGATCGAGTACCGTCTGGACAAGACCAACATCATCCACTGCCCCATCGGTAAGGTCAGCTTCGGCGCGGACAAGCTGATGGAGAACTACACTGCCCTCATCGGCGCCATCGTCAAGGCGAAGCCGGCTGCCGCCAAGGGTCAGTACATCCGCTCCTGCGTCGCCGCCTCCACCATGGGCCCCGGCGTCAAGATCAACGCGATGAAGCAGCTGTAAGATCGGCTGGTTTGAAAAACCCCGTCCTTCGAAAGAAGGGCGGGGTTTTTGCGTTTGGAGAAAAGTCATAACAATGCGCCGAAGCTGCACAATTTAAAGGCCTCCCTGTGTAAGGGAGGCTGTCAGCGCGAAGCGCTGACTGGAGGGTTGTAAGCTTACGGAATATCCAAGCTTGGCGTTTGCGCAAGCTTGGTAACAACCCCTTGTATAATACCCAACGAAGGAAAGGTTGGATAAAAGATGTATAATGAG
>CAVJGI010000132.1:0-4678 GCA_963649145.1 Ruminococcus bicirculans (ex Wegman et al. 2014)
CCTTCAGGAGGTCGTGGACCTCATCAACCAGAGGCCGAGAAAAATCTTCGACTGGCTCTCCCCAGCCGAACTTGCGGGGGTTGCACTTGGTTGACTTTCTGCCGCCTTTAAATAGGTGCGCCTTCGGCGCTCTTATTTGACTATCTCCCGCTCCGCTGTCAGCACGCGCAGCCATGCTTCGGCATCGGCGCGGCCTACGGCGGCTACTACGGCGGCGACGTGGGCGCGGCGGGCGGCTTGCTTTTCCTCGATGCAGCGCCTGCCCTCCAGCGTCAGCGCGGCGCGGTGGCTGCGGCGGTCTCCGTCCGCGGCGCGGCGGACGACGAGGCCGCGGCGCTCCAGCTCGGCGAGCAGCGCCGTTACGCGGGGGCCGGAGACGTCCAGCGCGCGGGCGATCTCGCCCGGCGAGGTCTCCCCCGCGCGGTAGAGTAGCTCCAGCGCGGCACCGGCGGAGGCACCGTCCTCCCCGCGCCGCCGCCCGCCGCGGCAATGTCCGCGGGGCAGCATGGCGGTGATCGCGTCGATCAGTTCGTCAAGTTCCATATTGCCCAACCTCAGACCGGGCAATGGCGGAGCAGCAGCTCCTCCAGCTCCTCGTTTTTCAGCGGGGTCGGCACGGAAAAGTGCGTGTTGCGGTCCACTTTTTCCGCGAGCGCGCGATACTCCGCCGCCTGCGCGCTCTCCGGCGCGAACTCCAGCACCGTTTTGCGCTGGAGCTCCGCGTGCTGCACGATGTTGTCGCGCGGGAGGAAATAGAGCAGCTGCGTGCCGAGCCGTTCCGCGAACTCCTCCACGAGCTTGCGCTCATTATCGACAAGGCGGGAGTTGCAGATGAGCCCGCCGAGCTTCGTCTTGCCCGCGGCGGCGTAGCGGCTGATGCCGCGGCAGATGTTGTTTGCGGCGTAAAGGCTCATCATCTCGCCGGAGCAGACGATGTAGATCTCCTTCGCCTTGCCCTCGCGGATCGGCATGGCGAAGCCGCCGCAGACGACGTCGCCGAGGACGTCGTAGAGCACATAGTCGAGGTCCGGCGTGTAAGCGCCGAGGCGTTCGAGCAGGTTGATGGCGCTCACGATGCCGCGCCCCGCGCAGCCGACGCCCGGCTCCGGTCCGCCGCTCTCCGCGGCGCGGACGCCGCCGTAGCCCGTCTGGAGGAAGTCGGCGAGCCCGACCTCGTCCTCCTCCTTTTCGCGCAGCGTGTCGAGCACGGTGCTGCGCGGCAGGCCGCCTAAAATGAGCCGCGTGGAGTCCGCCTTCGGGTCGCAGCCGACGATCATCAGCCTTTTGCCCGCGTCGGCAAGCGCTGCGGCGAGGTTCTGGGTCGTCGTCGATTTTCCGATGCCGCCCTTTCCGTAGATCGCGATCTGTCTCATTGTTTCAGTCCTCCTTCAGAGCCTCGTCCAGCCAGCGGTCCAGCTTGCCGCCGACGAGATCGAGCGCCGGGAAATTCTCGACTACCGACATGCTGCCGGGGTTCGGCAGCGCGATGCGCCGCAGCGACGCCGGTGCGAGGGGGAAGCAGTCCGGGTCCGCGAGCAGCAGCTCCGCGCCCGGCGCGGCGAGCTGGGCGCGCAGCTCGTCCTCTCCGGCGAGCTTTGCGTCGCCGGGGCGCAGCAGCGCGCGGTCCGTCTCATAAAAGCTCAGCACCCGCACAGCGGCATAGCCCCGCGCCTCCAGCGCTTCGCGCAGCGCGTCGGCAAAAAGCTGCTCGCCGAGAATGAGCACCCGCGCGCCCACCTCCGTTCCCGCGGCGATGGGGAGCGCTTCGTGCGTCCGCAGCGCCGCGGCGAGCGCCGCGCAGCGTGCCGCGCCCAGCGGAGCCCCGGCGACATAAGGCACGCCGAACTCCGACTCCATATATTTCGCGAGCGGCAGTCCCGCCGCGCCGACGACGAGGTTCACCTCCGCAGCCGCGGCGCGTGCGAGATTTTTCGCCCGGTCCGGCGCGCCCCAGCGCGTCAGCACGCGCCAGCCGAGGCTCTCCAGCCACGCTTCGACCGAGGCGACGGCGTCCGCCGTCCAGTCGATCTGGGTGCAGCCGAGGAGGTTCACCATGCCGGGGATCGTCTCCGCCGGGCGGAGCAGCAGTCTGCCCATCGCCGCCAACGCCGCGCCCGCACCGTAGACAAAGTCGCGGCTGCCGTCGGCGTTCACATACGCCGCGGGGGTGCCGCGGGCGGCAATCTCGTCCGCGTCGGCGGCGAGGTCGGAGCCGATCATCGCCGCGCTCGGCGCGTGACAGAGCAGCACGAAGGCGGGGTCGCTCTCCGTGCGCAGGGTGTCGAAGGCGGCGAGGACCTTTTTCGAGGTGCCGGTGATGATGTCCGCCTCGCGGATCGCCGAGTCCGCCACGCGCTGGCCCATAAAGCCGCCGCGCGCGCCATGTCCGCCGTGTCCGCCGCGTCCGTGCCCCTCTCCGCCGCCGCGGGCGAGCCCGATGGGTTTATAGTGCGAGGGGTCGTCCACGATGCCGAAGCCGTCCGTCGCGTTCAGCACCGCCTGCACGCCCTGCACGTCCGAAAGGCAGGGCGGCACCACTTTCCAAAGTCGCTTCATATTCCCTCCCCTCCCTTCAGGCGTGGTCCCCATGGACCAGATGGCTGTCGTCGAAAAACGTCACGGTCACGCCGAGCTCGTCCGCGAGCTCCTGCGCGAGCAGGTCGGCGTCCGTGGACAAAATGACCCACTGGCAGCCGAAAAGCACGACGAACTCCGTCGCGCCGCGCTCCGCGGCGAGCTCCGCCACGGCGTCGCGCACTTGGCGCAGGTAGCGCCCGGAGGCGAAGTCCGTCATAGACGGACAGAGCAGCGAAAGCTCGCCGCACCGCATCGCCGCGGCAGCATTTGCGAAGGGACGGTGGCGCAGGCAGTTCACCGCGCCGACAAAGAGCAGCTGCGCGCCGGGATGCTGCGCCCGCAGCTCGCCGAGCACGTCCGCCCCGCCGCGTCCGCCGCGCCCGCGCCCTTCAAAGGGGCACCCCTCGCCATGGCGGGGGCTCTCGTTATGATCCTGAAACATAGATTACTTCCTTTTTTGATTATTTAGTTAACGTTAATTAAATTATAGCAGGGCTCTTGGATTTGTCAAGCGGGAAAATAAAAAAGCCCCGCCGTGTGAGGGCGGGGGGTGAGATCTTCTGCAAGCTACGGTTTTAAAGGCTCCCGAAGTGCAAGGGGAGCTGGCGCGCGAAGCGCCTGAGGGGTTGTAAGCTTGCGAAACCGCCAAGCTTGGATATCGCGGCAGCTTACAACCCTCCAGTCAGCCTTCGGCTGACAGCCTCCCTTGCACAGGGAGGCCTTTAAAATCGCGGCAGGGCGGGTGTCACTGAATCGTTTTCAAAACCCCCGCGACGGAGGCGCAGTGGTTTTTATAGCGGCTGCGGAGCTCCGGGACGGCGTTGTCCATGATATACGGCGCGCCGACGCAGTCGAGCATCGCCTCGTCGTTGAAGTTGTCGCCGAACGCCATGATCTCGCTGAGTGAAAGTCCGAGCACGTCCGCGAGCTGGCGGATGCCGTCGCCCTTGTCGGCGGGGGTGAAGTCCAGCCACGCCTCGCCCGCGACGGCGACGCGCATGCAGCCGCTCCAGCGATCCGTGAGCGCGGCGGCGGCGTCCGCAACGCCGTCCGGACAGAAGGCGGAGACTTTGATGATCGGCTCCGGGATCGCCTCCGGCGCGGGGACGACCGCGACGTTGTGCCCCACGAAATCGCGCACGTGCGGCACGACGATGGGTCCCTTCGGGCAGAGATAGCTCGTGTTTTCGCCGGAGATCATGACCTCGCTGTCGGGCCGGGCGATGATCTCATGGCAGAGCGCGAGCGCCTCCGGCTGGGGCAGCAGGATCTTGCGCAGCGGCGTGTCCGAATGGGGACCGAAGACGAGCGCGCCGTTTTCGCTCAGGATATACATCTCCTGCCCGACCTCGCCGAACAGACGGCGCAGGCAGCCGTACTGCCGCCCGCTCGCCGCGGCGAGCAGATAGCCCCGGTCCAGCAGACGCCGGAACTCCCCCAGCGTCTCCGCCGGGATGTCGGTCTCGCTCCCGTGGAGCAGCGTGCCGTCGATGTCGCTTGCAATGAGCCTGATCATAGTGGTTTATCTCCGTTTTTCTTTGGTTTTTTAACAAGGGATATCCTACCACGGTTTCTTGGAAAATGCTACTGGTTTTTTGGGGTTTTTCTCGCCCACAAGGGCGAGGGGATAGAATATGTTTCGCGCCTGCGGGCGCGATGATTGAATAGGTTTCGCGCCCGCGGGGCGCGACCTTCTTTCCCCCTGTGGGGAAAGAAGGCAAAGGCACAGTCAGAAGGAAAACCCTTTCGATTGGGTTTTCCTCCCGACACCCTCTTTTCCTAAACGACCAAGTGGGTCTGACGACCCCCTTGGAACCCCCCTGTGGTCCAAGCAACAGCGTTTTAGCTGTGGGAGCGCCGCCGAAAGCTTCAGCTGAATCGTGACACCCCTCAGTCAGCGCGGAGCGCTGACAGCTCCCCTTTCGGGGGAGCATTTTTCTAAGGTCGCGGCTTCGCCGCGGATTTGATTTTTGGACTCTTTTGTGTTGGAACAAAACCGCACGGGCTGCGTCCACTGCCCATAGTAAAACCGAGTAAGCTGCGACCTTAGGGGGAATCCAAGGGGGTCGAAGACCCTCTTGGTCGTTCAGGAAAGGGATTG
>CAVJGI010000133.1:0-4620 GCA_963649145.1 Ruminococcus bicirculans (ex Wegman et al. 2014)
TTCTCAGGTCGGCGCTTTTGCGGCGGCCTTTTTGTGCTGCACTTTTTCTCTACCTTCTGCCTGTAAATTTTTCTTCTATCAAGTCCACTTTGGGGCTTGACTTTTTATTTGCAGGCTTGAAAAAATTGAAAGGCCTCTTCAACCAGTTGTACGCTTACGCCATGAAAAATGACATCTGTAATAAGGACTATTCTGAGTTTGTGGACATCGCCAGGTTCAAAGACAAGAACCCTGATAAACGTAGCCGGAATAAGTTTACCAAGGCAGAAGTCAAACGGCTCTGGGAACTTGTCGGAGATCCTTATTACCAGATCGTATTGATGCTGATCTATAACGGATGCAGAATTTCCGAATTCCTCGATCTCAAGAAGGAGGATATCCATCTGGACGAGCAATACTTCGATGTGATCGCCAGCAAGACGGAGAACGGCCTGCGAAAAGTTCCCATAGCAGACAAAGTGCTCCCGTTCTACAAGGCGTGGTTTGAAGGTTCCCAATGCGAGTACCTTCTCCACACCCCTGATCAAAAGCACTTTGATTACAGAAATTATTACGACAGCTATTTTACACCCCTCATGGAGCAGATCGGCTTTGACCACAAGCCCCATGATACAAGGCACACCTGCATCTCCATGCTGACAGAAGCGCATGTAGATCAGACCATGATCAAGAAGATCGTCGGACACTCCGGTGCAATGACGCTCACCGAACGTGTTTACACCCACCTGGACATTGAAACTCTCGTGGAGGCGATCAACAAAATATAAGAGAATACAATGAAAACGCTGATAACGAAAAAGCAGGAGATGTACTCCTTGCGGATACATCTCCTGCCAATCAGGTCTTTGTTTTCACTTGCGATATTTGTTCCGTGTGCGCTACTTGCTCGCTACTTACGCAGTCAAGCACAGCGCTTCACAGGAACTCTCACAACTTCTAAATCTTCGATAAATCCTGCAAAACAGCGTCCTGAGACACACTGAAAAGCGGTAGATTTTATCTCTTGCAGAAGTTTGATTATCGCTTGCTGAACTGCGGAGCGCGGCGGGCGGCTTTCAGGCCGTACTTCTTACGCTCTTTCATGCGCGGGTCGCGGGTCAGGAAGCCGGCGGCCTTGAGGGGGGCGCGGAAGCTCTCGTCCACGAGCAGGAGCGCGCGGGCGATGCCGTGGCGGATGGCGCCGGCCTGACCGGAGACGCCGCCGCCGGTGACGGTGCACTCGATGTCGACCTTGTCGACAAGACCGACGGTGTTCAGCGGCTGACGGACGATCAGCTTCAGGGTCTCAAGACCGAAGTACTCGTCGATGCTGCGGCCGTTGATGGTGATGACGCCGGAGCCGCCGGGGATGAGATGGACTCTGGCGACAGAGGACTTGCGGCGGCCGGTGCCGTACATATAGGGGCGCTTGCTCACATAAGTTGCCATGGTTTCTTACTCCTCCTTTTTCAGCGGTCCCAGACTTCGGGCTTCTGGGCGGCGTGCTTGTGCTCGCTGCCGCGGTAGACCTTCAGACGGGTGAGCTGGTCGGCGCCCAGCTTGTTCTTCTGAAGCATGCCCTTGACGGCCTGCGTCATTGCGAACTCGGGCTTCTTCTCCATGAGGTCCTTATACTTGACCTCCTTGAGGCCACCGATCCAGCCGGAGTGATGGCGGTAATACTTCTGCTCAAGCTTCTTGCCGGTCAGGACAGCCTGCTCAGCGTTGATGACGACGACGAAATCGCCGCAGTCGACATGCGGGGTGTAGGTGGGCTTCAGCTTGCCGCGGAGCAGATCGGCGGCGAGCGCCGCGGTCTTGCCCAGAGGCTTGCCGGCTGCGTCCAGAACGTACCACTTGCGTTCCACGGTAGCCTTGGTTGCCATAGTAGTGGACATGGTTGCTTCCTCCAATATAAATGTAAAATGTTTTGACATTTCCGCTGCGCGCGGTTACAATATCCGGGTGAAAACGCCCGAAGCGCGCTTATCCTTTATAGCACAAGCGTTTCGGCTTGTCAACACATTATTTTGAGGATTTTAATTTAGCATACAGCGAACTTCGATTTGCTTCGATTTGCTCCGTTTTTCTTCAAAATGCTCATTTTCGATTTTTCAGACTTTTTCGCACCGAGGAACACGCTATGAGAGACGTATTGAACGAACTGACCTCCCTCGTCCGCAAGGGCGTGGACGAATACCGCATGATCGCGGAGGGCGACCGCGTTGCCGTCGGCATTTCCGGCGGCAAGGACTCGCTGCTGCTCCTGCGCGCGCTGAAGCATTTACAGGGCTATTACCCGCTGCATTTTGACCTTGTCGGGCTCACGATCGACCTCGGCTTTCCGGGGATGGACTACACGCCCATCGCGGAGATGTGCCGGGAGCTGGAGATTCCCTACACCGTCATCCCGACGGACATCAAGGAGGTCGTCTTTGACGTGCGGCAGGAGGATAACCCCTGCTCGCTCTGCGCCAAAATGCGCCGCGGCGCGCTCAATACCGCGCTGCGCGACCTCAGCTGCAACAAGCTTGCCCTCGGCCACCACTACGACGATGCGGTGGAGACCTTTCTGATGAGCCTGCTCTTTGAAGGGCGCATCAGCTGCTTCAAGCCCGTGACCTATATGTCCCGCGCGGACGTCTGGCAGATCCGGCCGCTTATTTACTGCGGGGAGGGGAAGATCGCCTCCGCCGCCGCTGCGCTGGGGCTGCCCATCGTGGAAAACTCCTGTCCGCAGGACAAGGCGAGCAAGCGCCACGAGATCAAGCAGCTCCTCGCCGATATGCGCCATGATTACCCCGATATGCGCAGCAAAATTTTCGGCGCGATGCAGCGCCTCCCGCTCGACGGCTGGGCACCGGAGCGCATCGACTGGAGGAAGAAGGACAAGGCTTGAGCCGCCGGAAATCTCAACTTTAAATCCCGGAAAACCGTGGTATAATACGCCTATGACGACTTTTGAAAAGATCCGCGAACAGGTAAAACGCATCCCTCCCGGCACCGTGGCGACCTATGGACAGATCGCGCTGCTCGCCGGAAACCCGCGCTGGTCGCGGGTCGTGGGCTATGTGCTGAACACCGACGGCGGCGACCTGCCCTGCCAGCGTGTCGTGAACCGCTTCGGCGGGCTCTCGGACGCATTTTCGCCGATGGGCAAGGAGACGCACCGGCTGCTGCTCGAAATGGAGGGCGTGGAGTTCACGCCGGAGGGAAATGTCGATCTGGACCGCTTTCAGTGGTCCGGAGAATGAAAGGAGAAAGAAAAATGAAAGATCTTGAAGCATTGCAGCGGGACTATGCCCGCCTGCTCATCCGCGAGGGACTGAACATCCAGCCGGGTCAGCGCCTCGTTATCAACTGCCCTGTGGACTGCGCCGCCTTCGGGCGTCTCTGCGCCGAGGCTGCTTACGACGCCGGGAGCTCCGAGGTGCTCTTCCGCTGGCGGGACGACGCGCTCGCGCGCATGAGATATCTCCGCGCATCCGACGAGGTGTTCGACCGCGTCGACCCGTGGGACGTGCTCATGAGCGACACGCTGACCGCGGAGGGCGCGGGCGCGCTCTCCATCTCCGCGTCCGACCCCGAAATGCTCAAGGGCGTGGACGGCGACCGTATCCGCCGCTACCAGATCGCCGCGGGCAAGGCGATGGAGAAGATTCAGGAGCGCGGCATGCGCAACGAATACCCGTGGTGCGTCTGCTCCATCCCGACCCCCGTCTGGGCGAAAAAGGTGTTCCCGGACCTGCCGGAGAACGAGGCGGTCGCGCGGCTTTGGGAGGAGATCCTGAAAGCCTGCCGCGTGGACGGCGTGGACGCCGTCGCCGCGTGGCAGAAGCATAACGCCGAGCTGCAAAAGCACGTGGAGTTTATGAACCGCCACAATTTCAAGAGTCTGCACTACACCAACTCCCTCGGCACGGACCTGACGCTGGAGCTCCCGGAGGGCCACTTCTGGGCGGGCGGCGCGGAAAAGTGCGTCACGAGCGGCATTATGTTCTCTGCGAACATCCCGACCGAGGAGGTCTTCACCCTGCCGAAGCGCGACAGCGTGAACGGCGTGGTCTATGCCAGCAAGCCGCTGGTGCTCCACGGCAACGTCATCGAGGGCATCCGCTTCACGTTCAAGGGCGGCAAGATCGTTGAAGCCCACGCCGATACCGGCGAGGACATCCTGCGCGACGCCATCGCCGTCGACGAGGGCGCGAGCTATCTCGGCGAGGTCGCGCTCGTGCCTTACGATTCGCCGATCAACGCCTCCGGCGTGCTCTTTTTCAACACGCTCTTCGACGAAAACGCCTCCTGCCACCTCGCCTTCGGCGACTCCTACCCCTGCATCCACGGCTCGGAGAGCATGACGGGCGAGCAGCTCGCCGCCCTCGGCGCGAACAAGTCCATGATGCACGAGGACTTCATGGTCGGCACCGCCGACCTCTCCATCGTAGGCACCACCCACGACGGGGAGGAAGTGCCTGTGTTTGTGAACGGGAACTTTGCTTTCTGAGGAAAAAAGTGCTGCGCGCCGCGATTTTAAAGGCGGCAGAAAGTCAACCAAGTGCAACCCCCGCAAGTTCGGCTGGGGAGAGCCAGTCGAAGATTTTTCTCGGCCTCTGGTTGATGAGGTCCACGACCTCCTGAAGG
>CAVJGI010000134.1:0-4404 GCA_963649145.1 Ruminococcus bicirculans (ex Wegman et al. 2014)
TTCTTTCCCCACAGGGGGAAAGAAGGTCGCGCCGCAGCGCGAAACACCCCAAATTTCATTTTTAATTGCGCCAAAGGCGCATTCAATATTCAAACCCCCGCACAAATCACTCAAACTGTGCGGCGTAGAGCCGGTAATACGCCCCGCGTTTTGCCATCAGTTCGCTGTGGGTCCCCTGCTCCACAACATCGCCGTGGTCCACGACGAGGATGCGGTCCGCTTGGCGGATGGTGGAGAGGCGGTGGGCGATGGTGAAGCAGGTCTTGCCGCGCATCAGCTCGTGCATGGCGCGCTGCACCTGCCGCTCCGTGCCGGTGTCGACGTTGCTGGTCGCCTCGTCGAGGATGAGCATGCGCGCGTCGTAGAGCATGGCGCGGGCGATGGTGAGCAGCTGCTTCTGCCCCTTGGAGATGTTGCCGCCGTCGGCTTGAATGACGGTGTCGTAGCCCTCCGGGAGCTGCATGATGAACGAGTGGATGTGCGCCGCCTTCGCCGCGGCGACGACTTCGCCCATCGTCGCGCCCTCCTTGCCGTAGGCGATGTTTTCAAACACGGTGCCCTGAAAGAGCCACGTGTCCTGCAAAACCATTGCCCACGCGCGGCGCAGGCTCGCGCGCGTGTAGCCGCGCAGCTCGCCGCCGTCGAGATAGATCGCGCCGGAATCCGGGTCGTAAAAGCGCATGAGCAGGTTGATGATCGTCGTCTTGCCCGCGCCGGTGGGACCGACGATGGCGATCTGGCTGCCGGGCTGGGCGTCCAGACTGAGGTCGTGGAGCACGGTGCGCCCCGGCTCATAGCCGAAGCTCACGTGGTCGAGGGCGACGTGGCCCTCCGCGCGCTCCAACACGGCGGCGTCCGGCGCGTCGGCGGTCTCCTCTGCCTCGTCGAGCAGGCGGAACACGCGCTCGGCGGCGGCGAGCGCGGAGAAGAGCTCGTTGATGATGTTCGCGATCTCGTTGATGGGACCGGAGAACTTGCGCGAATAGAGCACGAAGGACGAGATCTGGCCCAGATCGACGCTGCCGAGCATATAGAGCAGCGAGCCGAACACGGCGATGAGCGTCAGCAGCACGTTGTTGATGCCGTTCATCGTCGGACCGATGGAGATGCCGTAGCGGTCGGCGTCATAATAGGCGTCCGCCGCGGCGCGGTTCACGCCGTCGAAGCGCTCGCAGACCTTTGTCTCATAGGCGTAGGCTTGGATCGTGCGCTCGCCGCTCAGCATCTCCTCCACGAAGCCGTTCATCTCGCCGTATTTGCGCGAGCGCTTGGAAAAGCGCGGCTGGGTGCGCTTTCGCATCCACATCGTAAAGAGCACGCTCACCGGCAGCGTCACCGCGACGGTCAGGCAGAGCAGCGGCGAGATGCGCAGCATCATAACGAGCGAGCCGACGACGGTGACGACGCTGGTCAGGATCTGCACCACGTCCGTGGAAAGGCAGGTGCTCACGACGTCGACGTCGTAGGAGACGCGGCTGATGATGTCGCCGGCGCTGCTGCGGTCAAAATAGCCGACGGGCAGGCGCATGAGCTTTTCAAACACGTCGCGCCGCATGCGGTAAGCCGCGCGCTTGCTGACGCGCACCATCACGAAGTTGATCGCGATCGTGAGCAGGGAGGAGGCGGCGTAGACGAGGAGCATGCGCTCGGCGTAATACCAGACAAGCGAGAAGTCGACCTTTCCGGGACCCGCTGCGGCGGCGCGGATGGCGCTGCCCGCGAGCGTGGGGCCGAGCAGGGCGAGAACGTTGCTGAGGAAGCTCAGCACAATAACGGCGGCGAGGACGGGGCGGAACGCCGCCAGATAGCGCAGCAGCCGGCGCAGCGTGCCGCGCGTGTCCTTGGGCTTTTTCATTACGGTTACAGGCGGCATGGCTTATTCCCCCTCTCCCATCTGCGTTTCGTAAATATCCCGGTACTGCGCGTTTTCCGCCAGCAGCTCCGCGTGGGTGCCGAGCCCGGTGACGTGCCCTTCGTCGAGCACTAAGATTTTGTCCGAGCCCATGATGGAGCTGACGCGCTGGGCGACGACGATGCTCGTCGCGCCGCCGTGGTGGGCGCGGATGGCGGCGCGCACCGCCGCGTCCGTGCGGTAATCGAGGGCGCTGGAGGCATCGTCGAGGACTAAAATTTCCGGGTCCGCGGCGAGCGCGCGGGCGATGAGAACGCGCTGGCGCTGGCCACCGGAGAGGTCCACGCCGTGGATGGCGGCGCGGTGGTCAAAGCCGTCCGGGTAGCGCCCGATGAACTCCGCCGCGCCCGCGTCCGCAGCGGCGGCTGCGAGCTGCTCATCGTCCACATCGCGCCCGAAGCGGATGTTCTCCGCGAGCGTGTCGGCGAAAACGGCGTCGTTCTGGAATACGACCCCGAAGCGGCGGCGGAGCTCTGCGGGGTCATAGCTGCGCACGTCGCGCCCGTCGACGAAGATTTTGCCCGACGTGCAGTCGTAAAAGCGCATGAGCAGGCGGATGATCGTCGTCTTGCCGCAGCCCGTGGGACCGATGATGCCGAGCGAGCCGCCGCGCGGGACGGAGAAGCTGACGTCGCTGAGGCTCATCTGGCGCTCCCCGCCGGCAAAGCCCGCGGCGTCTGCGTCCGTTTCCGCACCGTAGCGGAAGGAGACGTGGTCGAAGACAATGAAGTCCGGACTCTCCGGTACATCCTCCGCGGTCTCCGGCAGGGCATAGAGCGCCTCCGGCTGGTCGATGACCTCGGCGATGCGCCGCGCGGAGGCGTTGGCCTTCGAGAGCATCAGGAATACGCGGTTGAGGCCCATCACGCCCATTAAGATCATGTTGAAGTAAGTAAGGAACGACAGAATAACGCCCGGCTCGATCCGCCCGGCGTTCACGCGCTTTGCGCCGACGATCACGACCAGAACGAGTCCGAGGTTCAGAAACAGCGTCATCACCGGACCGGGCAGGCTCATCACTGCGCCCGCGCGCCGCTCGTGGCGGTTCATCTCCGCGTTCACGCCCTCGAAGCGGGCGCACTCGTGGGACTCCTTGCTGAGTGCCTTCACGACGCGGATGCCGGTGATGTTCTCGCGCATCACGCGCACCACGCCGTCCACGCTGCGCTGCACGCGGTCATAAAGCGGGATGCCGCGCAACGAAACGCCGACGACCACGGCGAGCACGATCGGGACCATGATGCAGAGGATGAGGCTCAGTCCGGGGTCCATGATGAGCGTCACGATGATGCCGCCGAGCAGCATGATCGGCGCGCGCACGCCGATGGACGGCACCATGCGGATGCAGTCCTGTACGTTGTAGGAGTCGGAGGTCATGCGCGAGGTGAGCGAGGCGAGCCCGATGGCGTCCGCCTGCCCGCCGGAGAGCGTCAGCGAGCGGCGGAAGAGGTCGCGCCGGATCTCATAGGTCGTCTGCGCCGAGATGCGCACTGCCTTGCGGTTCGCGTAAATGTTCGTGCGCCAGACCAGAAGCGCGAGCAGCAGCATCACGCCGCCCCAGAGAAAGATCTCCCCGGCGCTCCGCCGCGGGGCAACGTCGTCGATGAGGTGTTCGAGCACGTAGGGCAGCAGAAGCTCCAGAAACGTTGCGGCGAGCTTCACGAGGATGACGGAGAGATAAGCCCAGCGATAGCTTTTTACATAGCGCCACATAAAGCCCATAGCGTCAGATCACCCCGCTTTCCTTCCACGCGGTCTGGAGCTTTTCCAGCAGCGCGGTCAGCTGCTCCTGCTCCTCCGGCGTCAGGACGTCCAGCAGCGCCGGGGCGGGGCAGTCGACATGGTGCGCGAGCACCTCCGCGCCGCGCTCCGTGAGGCTGAGCGCCACGCTGCGGCGGTCCGTGTCGCGGCGGCGGCGGGTCAGCAGTCCCTTGTTTTCGAGCTTCGTGATGAGCTCGCTCGCCGAACCGGGGCGGATGCCCAGCGCCTCCTGCACCTGCCGCGGCGAGGCGTCCCCGGCGCTCAGCAGGCGCAGCACCGCATTCTGCTGCTGCCCCGGCTCGCTGTGGTAATAAAGCACCCGATTGCACCGCCGCAGCAGATGCGCAAGCCGCTCCTCCCGCGTCTCCTCCCCGAACGCCTTTTCGTGATGATCACGCATAGTCCCATCTCCTCTTCTATTTTGGCACCTAAATACTTTGCGTTATAAGCATAACACCGATAAACCGGGATTGCAAGAAAAATATTTCGGCAGCCGAAATAAAAAAGAAAAAGCGTATTTTCTACGGAAAAGACACGGAATGCTATTGAATCTCCGCAGAGGCTTTTGTATAATGTCACCGTGGCAGCGGTTTGCTGCGGAAAAATGAACAGGGAGGAATAGATAAACATGGAAAAAAAGAAGAAAAAGATCCAGGTCCGCTCGTTTTTGCTGGGCGTCTGCGTGACGGCGCTTCTGAGCGCGCTCGCCGTGACCGCTGTCGCGGCGGGGC
>CAVJGI010000135.1:0-4236 GCA_963649145.1 Ruminococcus bicirculans (ex Wegman et al. 2014)
GCGGGATGAGAAGCGGGAACTGGAACAGGCGCAGACACGGGTACACAAGCTCGATGCCATCATCCAGAGGCTTTACGAGGACAATGTTGAAGGCAAGATATCTGATGAGCGTTTTGCCAAGATGTCCGAAAACTACGAGGCGGAGCAAAAGTCACTGGAAGTGCGCATCATGGAGCTTCGCAGCAGCATTGCCGCCCAGCAGGAGAGCCGTGTAAATGTAAACAGCTTCGTTGCCCTTGTGCGTAAACACACGGACATACGGGAGCTGAGTGCAGAGATCATTCGAGAGTTTGTAGAACGAGTCGAGGTGTTTCAGCCTGCACAGGCTGGTGGCAGAAAGGTTCAGCGATTGCGAATCGTATGGAATTGCATCGGTGAATTTGCGCCGCCGCAGCCCTAAATGGGCAGAAAAAAACGGCATAGCCGCATATTACGACTATGCCAATTTTTCAGGGATTACAAAATCCCTAAGTTGCACCCTCTAAAGGCGGTCTCTTTTTTGCGTGGGGGGGAAGCTTTCGGGCGCGAAGCGCCCCTTGCCTCTCCCTCTGGGAGAGGTGTCCGAGCGAAGCGAGGACGGAGAGGGTCTGCGGCGTGCATGAAGCCGCGCTTCCCGCGGGAACCCTCTCAGTCAGCTTCGCTGACAGCTCTCCCAGAGGGAGAGCCAAGGGGCTGGCTTTGACCCGTGCATGCCTCATCCCCCGTACCTCTCCTCCAGCTCCCGCGTGTTCTCGTTCAGCAGCGCGAGCGCGCGGGCTTGGACGGCGGGGAGGTCTGCCCGGTCCGTGTCCGCGAAGCCGCGGCGGAGAAAAGCGGACGCGGCGGCGTGGCTGTCGCCGGGGCGGGTCTCGTCCGCCTCCGCGAGGAACTTTTGCAGCAGCGCCGGATCGCCGGAATAATGCAGCTCCACGAGCTTTGCCCGGTATTCCAGCTCCGCGGGGCTGATCTCCGGGAAGCGGCGCATATCCGCGGCGTGCTGCGCCCCGTGCTTTAAAAGCGAGACCTGAAAGCGCTCGCTTTCAAAATCATACGCCTGCTCGACGCAGTTGATCGTGCCGTCGGGCGAGGTCCAGCCGCCCGTGCCGAATCTGCCGAAGGTCAGATAATCCATCCAGCTCCGGAACACGAAGCCCTTCAGAATGTTGACCGTATAGTCCGCCGCACCGTCCGGCAGCTCGACGCGGTAGACGGTCGGGACCGTGTCCCGCCAGATATAGGGCCCGTAATAGCCCTGCGTTTTTCCGAAAAGCGCGTGGAAGCCTGCCGACTCAAACGCCGCGCGGAGCCGCTCCGCTAAAAGCGTCTCGTCCGCGTCCGGCGCGTTCACCGCCGCCCGCAGCCCGGCGAGCAGCCGCTCCGCCGCCTCCGCCTCCGGCGCACCGCAGTAAAAGACCTCGCGGTAATAGATCTGGTAAAGGCGCAGGATGCCGTTCAGCGCCTCCGGCACGTCGTAGCTGCGGTATTCGCAGTCCTCAAAAAGCGCGGTGTAAGCCGGGAGCACGTCCCGGAACTCCGCGTGGCAGCGCATATAGGCGATCGCGCCCCGGATGTCTCCGTTTTGAAAAAACCGGCTGATTTCCATCTGACCTCTCCCCTCCGCCGGTCCCGGACCGGCGCCCCATGTTACCACAAAGCCGGGGGGAGCGCGCAAGCCCCCTTCACGCCTTCAGCCTGAAGTGGTTCCGCCGGAACTCTAGGACGCCCTCCTGCTTGAGTCTTCCGAGCTCGCGGGAGAGGGCGCTGGGGTTCACGTAGAGGTAATCGGCGAGGGTGCGGCGGCTCATCGGGAGGTCGAACTCGCTGCTGCCGCAGCGCTCGCGCTGAGCGGAGAGGAAGGCGAGGATTTTTCTCCGTAGCGTGTGGCTGGAGAGGATCTCCGTCTTTTTCATCAGCTGCCAGCTGTGCTGGGCGAGCAGGCGCATCATGTTCTTCTCCAGCCGCGCGAGCAGCAGGGTTTGACCCAGCGGGAGGCGCAGCGGCTCCGGGTCGAAAAAGAGGATCTGCCCCGGCGCGCTCGCGACGATGTGGAGCTCCTCGAAGGACGCGGGGGTCAGCACCCCGTAATAGCCCAGCAGATAGCCGGGCCACGCGAAGTCGAGGACCACCTGATTGCCCTGCCCGTCGTATTTTCCGAGGACGAGGCTGCCGCCCAGAAGATAGAAAAAGGCGTGGGGGCAGCTCCGGTCAAAGGCGTCGTTCAATTGCTCGCCGCGCTGGAAGGCGTAAAACCTGCCGCGCAGAACGCTCATCAGCTCGCGCAGCTCCGCCTCGGAAAAGCCCGCGAAGAGCGCGTGCTCCCGCAGGATCTGAATATCCGGTCTGATCTCGGTCATGGGGTCTCCTCCGATCCTCCAAAAATGTCGTCCAGCTGACGCTCGCTGAGCTCCAGTCCGAAAAATTCGCGATAAAACGCCGCCGTCTCCGCGCGGACGGTCTCCATCTCCGCGCCGCCGAACTTCGCGCCGAGCCAGCGCGCCAGCAGCGGCGCGTCCAGACTGCCCTCCGCCCAGCTTCCCATCCCCTGCGGGACGGTGTAAATTTCATAATCCCCGATCACGCCGCAGTAAAAGCTCTCGCCGGAGACGGTGACATAGCCGCTCGCGTCGGAGGGGTGATACTGCCAGAACCAGTCCGACTCGATCTTCGCCTTCACCTCCGCGTTCGCGGCGATGACGGCGGGGAACGCCGCGCTGCCGAGCTGGTAATAGACCGTGTCGCTCACCATGCGGGCGACGAAGAGGTCGAAGGCGGAGCCGTATTCGCCCGCGCCGGAGTAATAGACCGCGCGGCTGCCGCTCACGGCGGCGTCGAACTGGTGGAACATGGGCGCGACGTAGACGTAATCGGCATCCCGGTGGGTGCTCATGATGCGGGTCGACTCGTTCACGACGCCGACCGTGCGCATGATGCCGCTGATAAACTGCGGGCGGCGCGGCGAGCACGCCATCGCGAGCCCGCTGCCCTCGGCGTTCAGCACGCCGCGGGTGTGGTCGAGGACATAGGACGCGCCGTCGTCCCAGTCCGCGATGTAAAGGCTCGTGCAGTCCGCCGCGCCCTTCGCGGCGCTCACGGTCTGCTCCGCCCAGCCGCAGTAAGCCGCGGCTGCGGCGCGCGCCTCGTCCGTGCCGAGAATTTCGGCGACGAGCCCCGCCGCCTGTGTCAGCGCGTCGAGCCCCGTGAGCTGAGGCAGGACGAAATAGACGGTGCCCGCCTCCTCCATCGCCGCGACCTGCGCGGCGGTGAAGGTGTGCGCGCCGCTCACCTCGAAGCAGACGTCCGGCGCGGCGTCCAGCAGCGCGGCGAACTGCGCGTCCGTCATGTAACCGTCGCCGCTGCCGTACCAGAGGCAGGGCACGGCGTCCAGTCCGGGGAACGCCGCCTGCGCGAGCGGGGAGGTGAGAAAATCGCTGTCCGCCGCGGCGAGCGCGTCGACGCCGCCCAGCAGCGCCGTGAGCTGCGCCGCCCAGCCGACGGCGCTGAGACGCTCCGCGTGCTCCGGGAGCTCCACGAGCCGCCCGGCGGCGTCCGTGAGCTGCTTTGCGGCGGGCGCGTCCGTGACCTCCGGCTCCGGCGGCGCTTCCTCGCTGTCGCCGGGGTCCTCCGGCTCCCCGTCGGGCACCTCGCCCCCGGCGGTCTGCGCCTCGCCGCCCGGCGCGTCCGGGGACTGCCAGTCGCCGCTCGCGTTGGGGTCAAAGGCGGTATCGAGCGCGCTCGGCGCCGCGGGCTCCGTCGGCTCCGGGTCGGCAAGTCCCTGATCGGGCTCCTCGCCGCGCGCGGTCTCGGCGGTGTCGTCCGGCTCGTTATCGAACTGCTCGTCCGGCTCGCCGGTCTCCTCCGGGTCGAGCATCTCCTCGTTCTCGTCCGGCTCCGGCGCGCTCTGCTCATAGCGCACCTCATGCAGCACGGGGCTCTCCCGGCAGGCGGCGAGCGGCAAGCACATCAGCAGCGCGAGCAGGGCGGTCAAAACTCGCTTCATAGAAAAAATCATCCTCCAAAAGAATGCGGAAAAGATCGGTTCCGGAGAAGACGCCTGAAGCCAGACGCCCTCTCCGGAGCGGATCTCCCAGGGCGGCGGTTTAAAGGCCTCCGAAGTGCAAGGGAGGCTGTCAGCGCGCAGCGCTGACTGGAGGGTTGTAAGCTTCTGGAACATCCAAGCTTGGCATTTTCATCAGCTCGGTAACAACCCCTTGTATAATACCCAACGAAGGAAAGGTTGGATAAAAGATGTATAATGAG
>CAVJGI010000136.1:0-4201 GCA_963649145.1 Ruminococcus bicirculans (ex Wegman et al. 2014)
GGTCTCCCGTATCATAGATACACATAAGGTTCATTTCGTCGTTGGTAAAGTCCATAGAGTGGTAAATGGAATGTTTGCAGGCAATGTGTCCGCATTCGTGCGCCAGAACGCTGGGCAGCAGCTTAAGCGGAAGGGCATTCACCAGTCCGGATGTCACATAGATACAGGGGTGGACGCTGCCGAATGTTGCTGCATTGGCTCGCTTGTCTCTCACATAATAAAGCTCCGGGGTGTCAATACCAAGCTGTTCACAGATAGGGGGCAATAAACCGTATACCTCCGGCATCTGGTTCTCACTCAGACGGATCGCAGTCGAAAGAAGGTCAATTTTCGCAGTCTTTTCATCGTAATTGGCAGAATACGATTCCAGAAGCTTTACAAACTTCGGGAATTGATTCAAAGCATCTGTGGCTTGCCTGTCCAAGTCGTGCACATAGAGTTCGGCACGGTATGCCATATCATCACACCCTTTCTTTTTTTGAATTATTTTTTATGTTCAGATTCAAACTCAACAATGTCGTCCAGTTTGCAATCAAGCGAGGTGCAGAGTTTTTCCAGCACATTTACCCGGACATCTTCATTGCGTCCCAGCTTTGCCATTGCATTTGTGCTGATTCCAGCCAAGTGTGTTAGTTCGGTTTTGCTGAGATTCTTATCGATCATCAGCTTCCAGAGCTTTTTGTAGTTTACCGACATATTCCATTCTCCTTCTGAGCTGCGGCGTTTTGCTTTACTTTTTTTAGTATATCACTTCCATTCCAAAAATCAAGAAAATTTTGAGTTTTGCAAGATTAAAGATGCGTGTATATAAAAATACGGCCTGCGGATAGCCTCACGCAAGCCGTATGTCTCTATGAAAAAATCAGTTCCTGATTTACGATTTCATCCGCCCGATTACGGATATTATTGCTCCGTCTGACCCATTCCATTGGGTCAGTTGCTTTTAGCTTTTCGTTGACATTTTCTTCTTCGGACAGCCGTCTCACAATGCCATCGAACAGCGTTTGCGCCTGCAATTCAATCTCCGCCAGATAGCTGTTCAGTGTTCCCGCAGTGAGTAAATTGTAATAGCGTACACGGTGATGCTCTTTCAGGTACCGCCGATGTCGCTGCCCCCATACGTCGATCAGCACCTCATCCTGTTCTCCAATTTCAAGATTAGGCAAGAAGTAGTCTCCCACCCATCGGTATGTGCCGCACATTTTCTCGTATTCTGTCATAGCCGTTACCTCCTTATTTTGTGTAGACGATCTTGTATTTCCTGACTTTGGCGCTTACAAATTTGATAAGCAGGTCATCGACTGCATCGGTATATCGCCCCGCTGCAATAAGCCTGCTCCGCAGATCATTCAGGCACTCGATAATAAGCCTCCGTTCTGCCGTATCAAGCGCAAGATAATAGTCGTGCTTCATCTGCCGTTCCTCCTTTGATATTCTGCAACCATTATACCGAAGAATGCTGCCTGAATCGAATGTGTGGATCAATAATTGAATATGTGTGCCGGCTCCGGTTTTGCTGTTTTGCGAAATCCCTTATGAACATCCGTACCAAAATCCCTCTGAAATCGTGGATTTCAGAGGGATTTTTTTGCTCATCATCGAGCGTCCGAAACCCATGATAAAACCATTTTACACGCGCAAGTAACAAATTCTCCCGTATTATGCCCATCCAGAATCCGACCTTTCCGTTCCTGACACACGTTTTCGGCAAGCGCAGACTTTATATTGCGTTTCTCGCCCGGCAGAAGTATAATAGATCAAACGGTCGCCAAGGTGTTTGCTGGATGAAGCGGACTTCTTCAAAGAACAGTTCCATGACGAGAGCAAATGACCCCTCGGAGCGTGGATGGATTTTGAAAAATACAGGGAACCGTAAAAAAGGCGAAAGGGGCTGCTTATGATCCGAGATATCTGCAAAGACGAATTTTTTCTTGCGCAGAAGGCGGAGCGCGCGGCGGAGGAGGACCTGGGGACCGCGCGGGACCTGCTGGACACGCTGGCGGCGCACAAGGACGGCTGCGTGGGGATGGCGGCGAATATGATCGGCGTCTGCAAGCGCATCATCGCCTTTGAAAACGGCGGGGAGTATATGCTTATGCTAAACCCGGTGATCCTCAGACGCGCCGGGCAATACGACGCGGAGGAGGGCTGCCTCTCCCTGACCGGCACGCGGAAGACGAAGCGCTACCGGACGATCAAAGTGCAGTGGCAGGACACGCTTTTCCGGACGCGCATCCGGACGTTCACCGGCTGGACGGCACAGATCATCCAGCACGAGATCGACCACTGTGAGGGGGTCCTGATATGATTTTATATTTTTCCGGCACCGGCAACAGCAAATACGCCGCGCAGCGGATCGCGGACGCACTGGGTGACGCGCTCACGGACTTGAACCGCCGCGTCAAGGCGGGTGACAGCTCACCGATTGAGACCGGAGAGCGGCTCGTCATCGTCACGCCGACCTACGCTTGGCGCATCCCGCGTATTGTGCGTGAGCACCTTCTGAAATCGGAGCTGCGCAGCGCAAAGCGGGCGTGGTTCGTCATGACCTGCGGCGGCGAGATCGGCAACGCCGCGAAATATAACCGCGCGCTCTGCGCGGAAAAGGGGCTCGAATGCATGGGCACGGCGCAGCTCGTCATGCCGGAGAACTACATCGCCATGTTCTCCGCGCCGCAGACAGACGAGGCGCGGAAGATCGTCGCCGAAGCCGGGCCGGATATCGAGCGCATCATCGCGGCGGTCCGGGCTGGGGAGCGCTTCCCGCCGACGCGCCGCAATCTCTACGACCGCTTTATGAGCGGTCCTGTCAACCCGATTTTTTACAGATTCTGCGTCAAAGCGGACGCCTTTGCCGCCGGCGGCGCCTGCACCGGCTGCGGGCAGTGCGCGCGGCGCTGTCCGCTGAACAACATCGAGCTCCGAAACGGCAGACCGGCTTGGGGCAGGCGCTGCGCGCACTGCATGGCGTGCATCTGCTACTGTCCGGCCGGCGCGATCGAGTACGGCAGAAAGAGCGCCGGAAAGCCGCGGTATCATTTTGAGGCGCTCTGACGCACCGCCCTTTTTGCTTTTTAAAACGACCGCAAGCCCTTGCGCGTCAAGGGCTTGCGGTCGTTTTTCGACGGTTTCTGTCGAAAAATTCAGCGTACTAAAGTCTTGCATCTTTGACATGTCCATGCTAATATGGCCTTACGTGTGTATGGACACGCAATAATATTTTTCCGAGGTGTAGAGAGAAATGGAAGGCAAGATCAAGATGTTTTTGGCGGACCCGTCTGCTTTGGTTTTACGGGTTTTGCAGCGGGAGCTGGAGGCACTGGGCGAAGTCGAGGTCATCGGGACCGCGGCGGATGGACAGGGGGCACTTTCGGCTTTGCGCGAAACG
Organism: Ruminococcus bicirculans (ex Wegman et al. 2014); assembly: GCA_963649145.1. Classification (GTDB taxonomy): domain Bacteria; phylum Bacillota; class Clostridia; order Oscillospirales; family Oscillospiraceae; genus SVKR01. The sequence continues at coordinate 3,389 of CAVJGI010000136.1, forward strand.
ACGCCGGATGTGCTTTTAACAGACGTTTTTCTGCCGGGACTGGACGGCTTTGCGCTCGCGAAGGCGGCGCGCGGGGGCGGTTCGGAGTTCCCGGCTATTTTTTTATCCGCATACAGCGGGCAGGGGCTCACCGCCCGCGCGAAAAGCTGCGGCGGCAGTCTTCTGCCGAAGCCCTGCGGCGTTCATCATATTCTCCGAAGCATCCACAACGCAGTTCGCGGCGAGGATAAAGTCGGCGAAGAGCTCCTCGATCCGGCACCCAGCCGTTCCCGGCACGGCACAAATGCGGTGATCGCGGCGGCGCTGGCGGCATTCGGCATTCCGGACCGGCTCATCGGCTACGATTACCTCACCGCCGCCCTGCGGTGTACGACCGCAGACCGCGCGCTGCTCGACGGCGTGACGAAAAAGCTCTACCCGGAGGTCGCGCGCCAATACTCCGCCACCGTTGCGGGCGTCGAGCGCGCAATGCGCAGCGCGATCGCGAAGGCGTGGAAGCCCCAGAACGAGCCGAGACGCCGCGCCTTCTTCGGCAGAGCCTTCGCCTGCTCCGCGCGCACGCCGACCAACGCGAGGTTTCTCGCCAAGATGACCAAAGCCGTAGAAGCCAAGCTCACCGAATGGGAAAACGACCCGCCCAGCGACCCACGCCGCTTCGCGTGGATGTGGATGTAGCAGCGAAAAGACTGCCCGGACACATAGTGTCCGGGCGCAGCCCGTCAAAGAACCCCCGCTTTCATGCAGCGAAGGCGGGGGTCCTCTTGCAACTTAGCGAAAAACAAGCGAATATGGGCTGGAAAATGGAGTTATCCC
>CAVJGI010000137.1:0-4132 GCA_963649145.1 Ruminococcus bicirculans (ex Wegman et al. 2014)
CACCGCTGTGCAACCTGTCCAAGTTTCTTGTGAAGTCCCTCGGAGGTGACAGCTTATTTACTATACCACAGCGGAGATCGTTTGTCAAGAAGTTTTTTCGAACTTTTTTCGATTTTCTTTTTGGCACTCGGTCTGTCTCGCTGACAGCTTTGCTAATATAGCACCGAATTTCGACTTTGTCAACGCTTTTTTTCACTTTTTTTGAAAAAAGTTTTTGACCCCCTACATATTGTGGTTTAAGCTGCAAATAATACCGACATGACAATCCATAGTATGTATTCCGACCCCAAAAAGCCGGACGGCCGCCCCGTGTCGGCGGCGGCGCTCGGCGAAATATTTGACGGCTGCGCGGACTTTGAAACGCGCGCGGTGTGGCCCGGCGGACGAAAAATTTCCGGCGTCAGCGTCTGCTGGATCGACGGTCTCGTCGACGGCGGGAGCATTTCCGAGCTCGTGCTGCGCCCGCTGACGGACGAAGTGCGGCTCGCCGCCGTGCGCAACGCCGCCGACTGCGCGCTGCTGCTCGAACGCGGCGCGGTGTTCTCCTTCTCCGTCAAGCGGCGGGAGAGCGCGGCGGAGGCGGCGGTCGACCTGCTCCACGGCTCCTGCGCCGTCGTGCTCGACGAGCCCGGCTGCGCGCTCACCTTCGAGGTCAAGAGCGCATCGGGGCGCAGCGTCGGCGAGCCGACGGTCGAAAAGAGCGTCAAGGGCGCGAAAGACGCCTTTGTCGAGGCGCTGCGCACCAACACGGCGCTCGTGCGCAAAAAGCTGCGCGCGAGCGAGCTGAAGCTCTGGCAGACCGTCGTCGGGCGGCGCAGCGGCACGGACGTCGCGGTGCTCTGGCTCGACGGCGTGGCGAACCGGGACACGCTGCGCGAGCTGCGGCGGCGGCTCGCCGCCATCGACGTCGACGGGCTCACCTCCGCCGGCGGGCTGGAGCAGTATATCACGGACCGCCCGCGCTCGCCGCTGCCGCAGCTGCTGCACACGGAGCGCCCGGACAAATTCGCCGCGGAGCTGCTCGCCGGACGGATCGGCATTCTGGTCGACGGACTGCCGATCGGCTTTCTGCTGCCGGCGACGATGGCAAAGTTTATGGCGGTGGCGGAGGACCGCGCCCAGCATTTCGTGACGGCGAGCGCGCTGCGGCTGCTGCGCTGGCTCTCGGTGGGCATTTCGGCGCTGTTCCCGGCATTTTTCGTGGCGGTCTCGATGTATCATCAGGAGATGATCCCGGAAAAGCTGCTGCTCAGCATGGTCGCGGCGAAGCAGGAGGTGCCGTTTTCCGTCGCGTTCGAGGTGATCGCGATGCTCATCGCGTTCGAGCTTCTGATGGAGGCGGGGCTGCGGCTGCCGGACCCGGTGGGCGACGCGGTGAGCCTCATCGGTGCGCTCATCGTGGGCCAGAGCGCGGTGGAGGCGCGGATCGTTTCGCCCATCGCGGTGATCGTCGTCGCGACGGCGGCGATCTGCGGCTTCACCCAGCCGAGCCGCGACCTCGCGGCGGCGCTGCGGGCGCTGCGGCTGCTGATGGTGCTGCTCTCACTCGCGCTCGGCATGTTCGGGCTCGCGGCGGGCTCGGCGCTCACGGTCTGGTATCTCTGCACGATCGAGAGCTTCGGCGTGGCTTACACCGCGCCGATGAGCGAGGGCGGGGCGCGGAACACGGCGCGGGCTGTTTTGCAGCAGCCGCTGCCGGACGTGAAATTCCGCGAGCGCGAGCTTAAAACAGAGGATAAGCGATGCCAGAAATGAGACGGCGGAGCGCCGCGGCGCTTTGTTCTTCTATTATTATAATTGTATCGCTGCTCACCGGCTGCGCCGGGGGCGGCATTTACGCGAACTACAGCGCCATCGAGGACCTTCAGCTCGTGAAGACGCTGGCGGTGGACCGTGCGGGCGCGGATGGGACGGCGCTGACCATTTCGACCGGCAGCGGCGGCGCGGGGGAGACGCCGCTCGTCGTGCGCGGCGAGGGCGGCGGGCTTCTGGAGGCGATCGACGCGCTGCGGGACCGGACGCCGCGGGGCGAGCTCTTTTTCGACCACACGCGCTTCATCGTGCTCGGCGAGGACTACGCCGCCGCGGGCATCCGCGCGCTGCTGGACTTCACGGAGCGCGACGTGCAGCTCCGGCTCGGCACGGAGCTTTTCGTCCTGCGCGGCGCGGAGGCGGGACCACTCGTCGCCGCCGTGTCGGAGGCGGAGGGCGATGCGGGCGACGCGCTCGGCTCCGTGAAGCGCGCCGTCAGCGCCCGCGCGGACAGCAGCGTGCAGGATCTGCGCCGGACGGCGGTCGCGCTCAGCGAATACGGCGCGGCACTCGTCTGCGCGATCGCGCCCGCGGATACGGAGGGCGGCTTCGTCCCCGCGGGTTATGCCGTGCTGCGCGATGGGGCGCTCGCGGGCTATCTGGAGGGCGGCGAGGCGGAGGCGGCGAGTCTGCTCACGGGCAGCGCGGCGCGCTTTCTGCGCCGGGCATCGCTGCCGGACGGCGGCGGGGCAACGCTGCTCTGCGAGCCGGAGGGCGTGGAATTTGCCGTGGCGTGGCGCGAGGACGCTGCGCCGGAGCTCACGGTGGAGGTGCGCCTTGCAGCCGTCGTGACGGAGATCGAGGGGGACGCGCAGTCTGTCACGGACCCCGCCGCGCTCGCGGCGCTCGGCGCCGCGGCGGAGACGCAGGTGCGGCGCGACATCGAGGCGGTGCTCGCGCGCAGCCGGGACTTAGACGCCGACTTTCTCGCGCTCGGCGGGGTGCTCCGGCGCAGCGGCGCAGCGCGCTTCGCCGCGCTCGGCGAGGACTGGCTGCGGGAGCTCGAAGTCACGGTCACGGTCCGCTGCGCCGTGGCGCACAGCTATGATCTGAACGACCCGGTGGGAACGGAGGGCGGCGGCGTATGATCGGGGAACAGGGCATTTCGCGGCGGCAGTTTGTCGCCATGGCGTTCGTTGCGGCGCTCTCGCCGCTCATCCGGCGCTTTCCGCGCGTGCTCGCCGAGGACGCGGGGCGGACGGCGTGGCTCGCGGTGATCTTCACGGCGCTGCCGCTCGCGCTCTCGCTGCTGCTGGCGCACCTGCTCTTCCGGCGGATGCCGGAGGGCTCCGGGCTCACGGACGTGTTCTGCGCCGCGCTCGGCGAGGGCGGCGGGCGGGCGCTGACCGGGGTCTATACGCTCTGGCTGCTCGCTTACGCGGCGTTTTGCCTGCGCGCCGGGGCGGAGCGCTTTATCTCCACGGTCTATTACGGCGCGTCGCCGGCGGTGTTCATCGTCGTGATGGCGCTGATCTCCGGGCTCGCGGCGCTCGGCGGACTCAAGCCGCTGGCGCGCAGCGCGATGCTGTTCCGCCCGCTGCTCGCGGCGGTGTTCGTGCTGCTCTTTGCGCTGGCGGCGAAGAATATGGACCTGCGGCTGCTCCTGCCCGTGACGGCGGCGGACCTGCCGAATGATCTCTGGGCGGCGGCGCAGCTTGGGAACAACCTCTCCGGCGCGCTCTATCTCGCGTTTTTCGGCGGCGAGGTGACGGGGCGCTTCCGCGTGCGGGACTATGCGGGCTGGTGCGGGGCGATGCTGCTCATTGTGGGGCTGATGACCGTCGGCTGTCTCGGACTTTTCGGTCCGGCGCTGACGGCGCATTTCAGCTTTCCGTTTTTCATGCTCGTGCGCGACGTGACGCTGCTCGGCTCGCTGGAGCGCGCGGAGCCGGTCGTCATCGCGATCTGGGTGTTTTCGGACTTCACGCTCTGCGCGCTGCTGCTGCGCGCCGCGGTGCGCAATCTGCGCTTCGTCTTCGCGCCCCGCGCCGCCGAGACGCGCGCGCTGCGCCGGAGCCTCACCGCCGGCTGCACCCTCGCCGCAGCCGCCGCCGCGCTCACGATGGCGCCCAGCGCAGCGGTGTTCGATCTGCTCTCCGAGAAGATCGTCCCATGGCTCACCGGGGCGTTCACCGGCGGGGTGATGGTTTTGCTGGTGGGGGTTCTGGCGGTGAGGCGGAGGCTGTAGGGGGTAACGGGGGTTTTCTCGCCCGCAAGGGCGAGGGGTTAAAATCGGTTTCGCGCCGTGCGCGGCGCGAGGATTTAATTTGTTTCGCGTCCGCGGGACGCGACTTACTTTACCCCTCGCGGGGAAAGTAAG
>CAVJGI010000138.1:0-4115 GCA_963649145.1 Ruminococcus bicirculans (ex Wegman et al. 2014)
TTTGCTTACTTTCCCCGCGAGGGGCAAAGTAAGTCGCGTCCCGCGGACGCGAAACATATCAAATCTTAGCGCCGCAAGGCGCGTTCAGCTTTTAAAACCCGCGATCCCGCCCGAAAAATCAGGCGGGATCGCTTTTTTCACTCGTTTTCCAGCAGCTTGCCGAGCAGCACGGCGAGCTGGTCCTTTTCCTCCTCGCTGAGGGGCGCAAAGAACGCGGCGGCATAGTCGCGGCGCTCACCCTCGAAGGCGGCGAGCTTTTCGCGGCCGGCGTCCGTGATGCTGACGAGCACCTCGCGGCGGTCGGCGTCGTTCTGGCGGCGGGTGATGAGCCCCTCCGACTCCATCTTGCCGAGCAGCTCCGTCAGGGACTGGGGGCGGATGGAGAGGATGACAGCCAGACGGCTCTGGCTGACGGCGTCCATCTCCAGCAGGGCGGAGAGGATGCGCAGGCGCGCCATCGGCGGACCGTTCCGGTGACCCTCCGCGCCGCCGCGTCCGCGCTGGCTCAGAATGTCGGGCGGGAAGAGCTTGTGCTCATGCGGCGCGCCCGGCGTGCGCTCCGGACGCGGGGGCAGCCCCATCTCGCGCTTCATAATGCGCTTGCGCCGCCGCGAAAGATCGGACACGAGCGAAAGCAGTACTTCGTTTTTATTTTCAGTCATGGATCAGTTCCTCCTTCAAATCATAAGATGTCTTACGGTTTGAAGTATAGCATGTCCATGCCGCCTTGTCAATATACTAAGACGTCTTACAAATAAAAATTTCCTGCCGGAAACCCGGCAGGAAATTTTCCTTTTTTCACGCAGCGAGCGTGTGCTCGACGGTTTCGGCGATCTCTGCGTAGGCGCTCTCGTCGAAGACGCTGTGGAGCCCGGCTTCTTCGAGGGCGTCGGTGTAGTAGTAATACTCCGTGTCCATGCCGCAGATCTCAAGGTATTTGTCCGCGGCGGCATCGAAGTCGGTGCAGAGCAGGTCGTAGAGCTCCAGCGCGCCGAGGGCGGAGGCGGCGTAGCTGATGTAATAGAAGGGGTTATCGAAATTGTGGGAGACCCAGACCCAGTCATAGGCGAACTCGCCGCTGCCGTCGTAGCAGCCGAAGTCGTCGCAGACCTCGCCGTAGAGCTCCACCGCGCGCTCGCCCGTGAGGTCCGGCTCGGCATAGGCGCGGCGCTGGAACTCGTCGTAGAGCGCGCCGTCGACAACGCTGTAGACCATGTTCATCAGCACCGTGTCGCGCGCGTAATCGGCGAGGGCGGCGCCGAAGATGTCCTCATAAAAGGCGGTGAACATGATCTCCATGCCCTGACTTTGCAGCTCGCTGAGGTCAAAATCGGAGATGCCGTAGAGCAGGTCGCTTGTGGTGTAAAAGGCGTTCGCGAAGTGGCCGAACTCGTGGATGGTGTCGAAATAATCCTGCACCTCGTCGTAGGGCGCGTTGAAGATGAAGGGCTCGTTCAGATAATAAAAGCGCGTGGTGAAGCCGGTCTCCGCCTTGCCGGGGTCCTGCTCAAGGTCGCAGAGGGCATAGCGCTGCATATAGTCGAACGCCGCGGCGAGCTCCGGGGAAAGGCGCGGGAGCACGCTGCCCATCGCATCTAAAATGGCGGCCGGCGAGCAGTCGATCGCGGAGGAGGTCAGCAGGTCCGTCTCGTCGTAGACGTCCAGCGCGTAATCGCTGATGAGCGGGGCGAAATAGGTCTTCGCGCCGCCCAGCAGCACGTCCATATCCGCGGGGGAGTAGTTTCTGCCGTAAAGCTTGGCGTAGGCGTAGTCGGCGTAGCTTTCGTAGCCGGCGTCCGCCGCCATCTCGTTGCGCACGCCGACGAGCTCGGCGAAGACGTCCGCCATCGCAGCGGCGTCCGGCTCGTCCTCCGCGGCGAGGGCGTAATACTGCTGCACGAGCGCATCCTCGCGGTCGGAGAGCGTGCGGTCCGCGGGTTCGCCGCCCTCATTGCGGAACCAGTCGATGTAGCTCTCCGGGAACCAGTCGGTCATCAGGGAGCTGTATTTGGAGTTCGCGACGGCTGCCATGGCAGCGTTATACTCGTCGTAGAGCTCGTAGTAGCGCGCCAGCGCGTCGTTCATCTGCGCGGCGAGCGACTCGTCGGAGGGGTCGCGGTAATAGGCGAGCTGGGCGAGGGTGTACATATCGAAGACGTAGCCCAGCTCGTCCTCCACGGCGAACGCCGCCTCGGAAAAGCCGTCCTTCGTGCCGCCGGATGCTGCCATCTCATAAAACGGGGCTGTGTATTCGGCGAACCACTCGGGGTCGTAGTCTTCAAATTCATAGTCGGCGTAGGAATAGTCCCCGCGCCAGACGTCGGCAAAGTGACCGCTTGCGGCGGGCTCGTCCGTCTCCTCCGGTGCGTCGGTGGAGGGCGTCAGGTGCCCGGTCGGGCGCGCCGTCGGCGTGGGGTCGTCGTCCTCCAGCAGATCGCCGAGCAGACCGAGAACGCCGCAGCCGGCGAGGGAAAACGCCAGCGCGAGCACCAGCAGCAGGCAGAGCAGTTTTTTCATCATGGGTTTATCCTCCGGATCTATCTTGTTCCTTTTACCGTTTTACCGTCTTGCCGCATCCAGCAGGCGGCGGAAATCCGCCTCGCCCCAGACGACGGGAACGGGATAGAGCGGGTTTGCCTCGCGCATCGCCCAGCGGATGATCTGGGGGACGTCCTCGTCGCGGATCATCTCCGCGCGGTCGGGGATGCCCGTCTCGCGCCGGACGGACTCGATCCACGCGATGAAGCGCTCCGCCTTCTCCGCGTCGGAGCCCCCGCCGAGGGCGCAGACGTCCGCGAGCTCCGCAAGGCGGCGGTGCGCCGCGGCGCCGTACTGACGCAGAACGTGGGGCAGCAGAATGCCCATCGCGCGGCCGTGGGGCACGCCGTAGAGCCCGCCGAGCGTGTGGCCCACGGCGTGGACATAGCCGACACAGCCGCGGGTGAAGGCGCGCCCAGCGTAAAACGCGGCGCGCTGCATCTCCTGCCGCGCCGCGGCATCGCCGCCGTCGCGATAAGCGGGGAGGAGGTTATCGTAGACAAGGCGCACGGCGCGGCGCGCGAGGTCGTTTTCCAGCGCGGTGCAGTAGGTATGGTTCGTGTAGGCTTCAACGGCGTGGCATAGCGCGTCCAGCCCGGTCTCCGCCGTGACCGCGGGGGGCAGCGAGCGTGTCAGGTCCGGGTCCAGCACGGCGAGGTCCGGCAGAATGGCGGGATCGATGATGGACGCCTTGCGGTGGGTCGCGGCGTCCGTAATGACGGCGGCGACGGTCGTCTCGCTGCCGGTGCCCGCCGTGGTTGGGACGGCGGCGAAAAACGGGATGCGCCGCCGCACGGTCAGAACGCCCTGAAGCTGCGTCACGCTCCGCTTCGGGCGGACGGCGCGCGCGGCGATCGCCTTGGCGCAGTCCATCGGTCCGCCGCCGCCGAAGGCGACGAGGCACCCACAGCCCTCGCGCAGATAGAGCGCGAGCCCCGCCTCCACGTTCTCGCTCGTCGGGTTCGGCACGAGGTCGGAGAAAACGGCGTAGGGCAGACCCGCGGCGTCCATCGCGGCGAGGAAGGGATCGAGCATCCCGCGCCGCCGGATGTTCGGACCCGTGACGATGAGCGCCTTGCCCGCGCCGCGGGACCGCAGCGCCTCCGGCAGCGCAAGGGAGCAGCCCGCCCCCTCCATCGTCTCCGGCGTCCGATAGCCGAGGAAATAGTTTCCGAGCTTCATCGCCGCCTGAAACGCGCGGCAGTATATGCGGTAGAAAAACATCGGCGTTTGTCCTCCTGTGGGAGTGTCGGGGGTATTATAGCAAAGTTTGGGGCTGGGTGCAAGGGGGTGGGGGGTGTTTCTCGCCCACAAGGGCGAGGGGTTTTAAATAGGTTTCGCGCCTGCGGGCGCGAGGATTGAATTTGTTTCGCGTCCGCAGGACGCGACTTACTTTACCCCTCGCGGGGAAAGTAAGCAAAGGCGCGGTTAAGGGAAAACCCTTTCGAATGGGTTTTCCCTTAACAATCCCTTTCCTGAACGACCAAGAGGGTCTGACGACCCCCTTGTGTATAGACCGGTATGATTGTTTACAGAATGTCCGGGGAGATTGTTTACAGTTTGGAGTAAAATAAACG
>CAVJGI010000139.1:0-4112 GCA_963649145.1 Ruminococcus bicirculans (ex Wegman et al. 2014)
CTCATTATACATCTTTTATCCAACCTTTCCTTCGTTGGGTATTATACAAGGGGTTGTTACCGGGCATCCGAAAACGCCAAGCCTGGATATTCCGGAAGCTTACAACCCTCCAGTCAGCTTCGCTGACAGCCTCCCTTACACAGGGAGGCCTTTAAACGGTGCGGCTTCGCCGCGCTGATAAGACTTTTTTGACAGACTGCGGCGCGGTCCGGGCGGACCGCGCCTTTTTCTTTTCATGTTGTCCCAAAAATGAGAATGAGACGGAGACCAAAGTGGGAATTTTGTCTCACTTTTGATAAAAACAACCGGAAACCGGCGGCTCCTAACCACATGTTTTGCGACGGAACGCCAAAATTTCCGGTTTCTCACGCCGGAAAAATCTTTTTTTCGAAATTTTTCCGGACTTGGCACGGCACTTGCATCAATAAGCAAGCGAGAAGAAAAAAGCTGTGCCGCCGGGAGAGGGAAAGGCGCGCCCGCGCCGCGCAGCGAAAAGGAGGGACAGCGCAAAAGGTCAGCCCCCGCAAGCGCCGGAAAAGAAAAAATGAGAAATCAAAATAAGAGAGGAAATTAAAGTATGATCTTATCCAGCTTTCTGGCAGGCGTGAACGCCACGGCGCCGCTCGCACTTGAGCTTCTGCTCGGTTATCTGCTGGCGAAATTCAAGGTCCTCAAAAAGAGCGACTTCGGAACGCTGACCAAGTTCGCGTTCCAGATCCTGCTCCCGTTCACCTTCTTCAACTCCATGCGCAACGCCAACTTCGCCGCGGAGGTGAACGTGACGGAGCTGCTCGTTTACGTCGGGCTCACCGCACTGACCATCGTCATCGGCTGGCTCTACGGCGCAAAATGCGTCAAGGAGCCGAACATGAAGGCCCCCGCGATGCAGGCATTCTTCCGCACGAACTGCGTCATCTTCGCGCTGCCCATCGCAAAAACGCTCTTTGACGCCTCCCAGCTCACCACGATGACGCTTTACATGGCGCTCGTCATCCCGTTCCTGAACCTCCTCAGCGTGATTTTGCTGGCGGCTTACGGCGATGAGCAGGGGCAGAAGACCAAAATCACCGCAAAGTATCTGCTCCGCACCATCATCACGAGTCCCGTCATTCTCGGCACCATCATCGGCATCATCTGGAACCCCATCCAGCACCACCTGTTCACGTTCCCGACCTGCATCAACAGCGTGTTCACCTCCCTCGGCTCTATGTCCACCGTGCTCCTGCTTGTCGCGGTCGGCGGCACCATCAATCTGGACAACATCCGCACTTACGGCAAGGAGATCGCCCGCTTTACGCCGCTCTGCATGGTCGCAAAGCCGCTCGTCTGCTGCCTTATCATGATCCTGATGGGCTTCCGCGGCGCGCCGCTGGTGCTCGGCACCCTCATCCTCGGCACGCCCGCTCCGGTCGCGACCGTCGGCATGGCGATCGCCCAGAAGCGCGACGGCGTGTTCGCCGGTCTCATCGTCAGCGTGTGCAGCCTTGTCTCGGTCATCACGCTCTTCCTGTTCATCTTTGCGCTCGGCAGTCTCGGCTTCGTGACTTATAGCTTCTGACCGCCGAAAAAACCGCTTTTAATCGGAGGAAAACCATGAAAATCCTTGATCTCAGCGTTACCATTGAAAACGATGTTCCGGTGGATCCCCCGCACATGATGCCGGTCATCGAGTATTATTCCCACAAGCAGCCCAAGAGTCTGGACACCATGCGCAAGTATTTCCCCGGTCTGCGCACCGAGGACCTGCCGGACGGCGAGGGCTGGGCGAACGAGACCATCCATCAGATCTCGCCCCACACCGGCACGCATATGGACGCGCCGTGGCACTATCACTCCACAATGAACGAGGGCGAGCCCTCCTGGGGCATCGACGAGGTACCGCTGGAGTGGTGCATCGGCGACGGCGTGATGGTCGATTTTTCCGATAAGCCCACGGGCTATGTCTGCACCAGCGCGGACTTCAAGGCTTATTTTGAAAAGGTCGGCTATACGCTGAGGCCCGGCGACATCGTTCTGGTCCACACGAACGCCGCCGCGGTTTACGGGCAGAAGGCGTATCTCGGCGCGGGCTGCGGCATCGGCGAGGAGGGCACCTGCTGGCTCTTCAAGCAGGGAGTCCACACCGTCGGCACGGACGCATGGAGCTGGGACGCGCCGCTCGGTCTCATCGCGAAGCACTTCGCCGAGACGGGCGATGCGCAGCTCATCTGGGAGGGTCACAAGGCGGGACGTCATCACGCCTATCTCCAGATGGAAAAGCTCACCAATCTGGATAAGCTGCCGCCTTACGGCTTTCAGGTGATCGCGCTGCCGGTCAAGATCAAGCATGCCAGCGCCGGCTGGTGCCGCGCCGTTGCCATTCTGGACGACGAAGGCAGGATCCGCTGAAAATTTTTAAGCCCCCATTTTCTTTCCTTTCCGGCTTCTCCGGAAGGATCGCCTTCCGGAGAGGCCGGCTTTCCCCACCCGCGGAAAACGCGGGTGGGGTTTGGGCGTTTTTTGCCGGAGGGACTGGACAAGAGCGGACCGCACCGCTATAATCAAGAAAAAACCAACGAGACGGAAGAGGGGAACGGAAAAATGGCTCTGGAGGAGCTTTCCAAGGAAATGATGCTCGCCCTGCTCGACGCCATGGACTGCGTGGCGCTCACGGACGACACGGGGCGCTATATTTTCTGCAACAAGGAGTGGTATGCGCGCCGCCGGCGCTTCCACCAGAACGAAAACGCGGTTTACCCGTGGGAGATCTTCCCCGACACGCGCGTGCCGGAGGTGCTGCGTACCCACCGCAAGGTGACGGGTCATATTCTGGACTCCAACGGAACGATGATCTGCACGAACTATTACCCGATCGAGCGGGGCGGAAAGTTCTTCGGCGTGCTGATCTGGACGTTCTTCACCGGCAAAAACTCCGCCGGAGCCTTCGCCTCGCGCCTGAAAGGGCTCAGTCAGGAGCTGGACGCGGCGAAGGAGAACGTCCGCAGCCTCGCCCGCGCGTCTTACAGCATCTCCAACATCATCGGCGAGAGCGCCGCGATCGTGGCGCTGAAGGAGGAGATCGCCGACGTTGCGCGCACGAACTCCTGCGTGCTCATCGAGGGGGAGACGGGCGTCGGCAAGGAGCTCGTCGCCCACGCCATCCACGACCTGTCCCGCCGCCGCAACGAACGCTTCGTGCGTCTCAACTGCGCCGCTATCCCGGAAACGCTCATCGAGTCGGAGCTGTTCGGCTATGCCCCCGGCGCGTTTACCGGCGCGCAGCGCGGCGGCAAAATGGGCAAATTTGAGCAGGCGAGCGGCGGCAGCATTTTTCTCGACGAGATCAACTCCCTGCCGCTCACCGTGCAGCCGAAGCTGCTGCGCGTGCTTCAGGAGCGCGAGGTGGACCGCATCGGCGGCACGGAGCTGATCCCCATCGACACGCGCTTCATCGCCGCCACGAACAGCTCCCTCGCCGCCAAGGTGAAGGCGCACGAGTTCCGCGAGGACCTCTATTACCGGCTGAACGTCGTCAGCATCCGCATCCCGCCGCTGCGCGAGCGCAAGAGCGACATTCCGCTGCTCGCCCGTTCGTTTATGTCCAAGCTCAATTACGAGATGGGGTTTGAGTTCAGCTATATCGACCGCGACGCGATGGCGCTGCTGATGAGCTACGACTGGCCCGGCAACATCCGCGAGCTTCAGAACGTCATCGAGCTCGCGATGAACCACGCCCACGGTGACACGATCGAGGCGCGCCACATCGAGCCGTATTTCCAGCGCGGCGGGGAGAGCGGCGCGGAGACCGCACCGCCTGCGCCGGAGGCGCAGGGCTTCCGCGGCACGCAGGCGCGCATGGAGCGTGAGCTGATCGCCGAGGCGCTGGAGGCGAGCGGCGGAAACTGCCAGCGCGCAGCCGAGCGGCTGGGCATTCCGCGGAGCACGTTTTACCGGAAGCTCAAAAAGTATGGGCTTTGAACGGGAAAATGGTTTGATGACAATCAGGGAGACCGCAGACGCGGTCTCCCTGCTCAGCCCGTCAAAGAACCCCCGCTTTCATGCAGCGAAGGCGGGGGTTCTCTTGCAACTTAGCGAAAAACAAGCGAATATGGGCTGGAAAATGGAGTTATCCC
>CAVJGI010000140.1:0-4029 GCA_963649145.1 Ruminococcus bicirculans (ex Wegman et al. 2014)
TGGGCGATGGGGCAGGCGTTTTTCTCCCTGTCCGTCACGGGCAGCGGCATGATCGTTTACGGCGCTTATCTCTCCCCGGAGGAGGACGTGGTCCGCATGGGACGGCGCACCGCGCTTTTCGACACGATCGCCGCGCTCGTCGCCGCGCTTGTCATCATCCCGGCGTGCTTCGCCTACGGGCTGGACGTCGGCGCGGGTCCGAGCCTGCTGTTCGTGACGCTGCCGACCATTTTGCAGGACATCCCGCTCGGCAGGCTCTTCGCCGTCATCCTCTACGCCGCGATGATCTTCGCGGGCGTCAGCTCGCTGCAAAATATGTTCGAGGCGGTCGCGGAATCGCTGCTCCACCGCTTCCCGCGGCTGGGGCGGAAGACCGTGCTCGCCATTCTCTGCGTGCTCTGCCTCGGCGTCGGGCTTTTTATGGAGCCGATCGGCAAATGGGGCCCGTGGATGGACCTCGTTTCGATCTATATCATCCCCATCGGCGCAACGCTCGGCGCGATCTCGTGGTTCTTCGTCATGCGCCGCCGCAAGCTGCTGGACGCCGTCAACACCGGAGCCGGGAAGCAGCGCGGCACGTTCTGGTACTGCATCGGGCGCTATGTCTACGTGCCCCTCGCGGTGATATTGTGCTGCGTGGCGCTGGTGATGCAGATCGCGTTTTGAAAAACGTCAAATGAGACCCGCTTCGCTGGGCTCTCATTTGAAAAGGATTCACTCCGCTCAGCGCACGCCCCTTCGGGGCGCACGTTCCCTCCGCGCAGAGTATTTTTCGGCACGCACGTGTCGCGCCGAAAAATAATTGAAATCCATTCGCGCCTGCGGGCGCGAACTCTGCGAGGCTTTTTTCGCTCACACCCCGAACAGCTCCCACACGCCGCCTTGGGGCTTTGCCTTGAACGCCATTGTCTCGCCCGTTTCCGGGTGAGGGAAGCGCAGGGCTTCGGACCAGAGGGCGATGCCGCCGGAGCGGACGGGGCTGCCGTATTTCGCGTCCCCCGCGAGGGGGAGGCGGCGGGAGGCGAATTGGACGCGGATCTGGTGGCTGCGCCCGGTGCCGAGCGCGATGCGCAGCAGCGTGAGCGCGCCGGCGTCCGTCTCCGCCGCGGCGAGGACACTGTAATCCAGCACCGCCTCCTTCACCCCGCAGCGCTGCCGCTGGACGACATAGGTCTTGTTCCGCGCGCGGTCGTGGTAGAGCAGGTCGCGCAGCGTTCCGGCGCTCTGCTCCGGTCCGCCGCAGCAAACGGCGAGGTAAGTTTTCTCCACCCGCCGCGCCGCGACCGCAGCGGAGAGCGCGGCAGCGGCTTTCGCTGTGCGGGCATAGACCATCACGCCGCCGACGTCGCGGTCCAAGCGGTGGACGCAGAAAAACTCCCCGCCGAGCTGCGCCGCGAGGCGCTCCGGCATTCCCGGCGACTCGCTCAGCACCCCCGCGGGCTTTACGCACACGGCGAGCGCCGCGTCATCGTACAAAATCGGAATTTCCTCCGTTTTCAAACAAAACCACATCCTCTCGCCGTCCATTTTACCGGAGCGGCGCGCAGTCTGTCAATTCCAAAGGAGCCCCCGATGAAAAAAATCTCCCTCCGCACCCTCGCCGAGACCGGCGCGCTGACCGCGCTCATCTGTGTTCTCGGTCCGCTTTCCATTCCCCTGCCCTTCAGCCCCGCGCCCATCGCGTTTGCCAATCTCGCCATTTTCTTCGCCGTTTACCTGCTCGGCACAAAGCGCGGGCTGCTCTGCACGGCGGTCTATCTGCTCATCGGCTTCGTCGGCGTGCCGGTGTTCGCGGGCTTCACCGGCGGCGCGCAGAAGCTGCTGGGACCGACGGGCGGCTACCTCGTCGGCTATCTGCCGATGGCGCTCATCATCGGGCTTTTCGTGGACCGCTGGGCGGACAAAAAGCCGCTCCTGACCCTCCCCGGCTATGTTCTCGGCTCCGCCGCCTGCTACGCGCTCGGCTCGCTCTGGCTCGCGAAGCAGATGTCGCTGACGTTTTCCGCCGCGATGATGATGGCGGTCGTGCCCTATCTGCCCGGCGACGCGGCGAAGATCGCCCTGACGCTCCTCGCCGCCCCCATCGTCCGCCGCCGCCTCGCCAAACGCGCTTGACAAGCGGCGGGAATCCGGATAGAATAGAGTGTTCTTATATAAGACAGGGGCAAAGCCCCTGTCTTATATGCCTGAAAAAATCACGGCGGGGGAACGGTTCCCTCTGTCGAAAGGAGAAATAAAAGTTATGGCAAAAGACAAGAAGGTCGAACAGATCACCGACATGGAGTTGGACTTCGCCCAGTGGTACACGGACATCTGCCGCAAGGCGGAGCTCGTGGAATACTCCAGCGTCAAGGGCTTCACCGTCCTGCGTCCCTATGGCTACGCCATCTGGGAAAACATCATGAACTGGATCGACAAGGAGCTCAAAAAGACCGGTCACCAGAACGTGGCGATGCCGATCCTCATCCCGGAGAGCCTGCTGAAAAAGGAAGGCGAGCTCGTCGAGGGCTTCGCGCCGGAGTGCGCGTGGGTCACGATGGGCGGCAGCGAGGAGCTGGAGGAGCGCCTCGCCCTGCGTCCGACGAGCGAGACGATGTTCTGCGACCACTGGCACAATGTGCTCCAGACTTATCGCCAGCTGCCGATGCTCTATAACCAGTGGTGCTCCGTCGTCCGCTGGGAAAAGACCACCCGCCCCTTCCTGCGCTCCCGCGAGTTCTGGTGGCACGAGGGCCACACCATCCACGAGACCGCCGAGGAAGCGATCGCGGAGACGGAGGGCATTCTGAACCTCTACACCCGCTTCTGCGAGGACGTGCTCGCCATGCCGGTCGTGCCCGGTATGAAGACCGATAAGGAAAAGTTCGCCGGTGCGGAGCGGACCTACACCATCGAATCGATGATGAAGGACCGCAAGGCGCTCCAGAGCGGCACGAGCCACTATTTCGGCGACAAATTCTCCCGCGCCTACGACGTCACCTTCGCCGGGCGCGACAACAAGCTGCAATATCCGTTCCAGACCTCTTGGGCGGTCACGACCCGTCTCGTCGGCGCGATCATCATGACCCACGGCGATAACTCCGGGCTCGTCCTGCCCCCGCGCATCGCGCCCGTGCAGGCGGTCGTCATCCCCATCGCCGCTCACAAGAATCCCGCCGTCGCCGACGCCGCGCGCGACATTCTCGCCCGCCTCACCGCCGCCGGGATCCGCGCGAAGCTCGACGATTCCGACCAGTCCATGGGCTGGAAGTGCGCCGAGTACGAGATGCGCGGCGTTCCCCTCCGCGTCGAGATCGGTCCGCGCGACCTTGAGGAAGGCAAGTGCTGCGCAGTCCGCCGCGACAACGGCGAAAAGACCCCCGTCGCGCTGGAGAGCCTTGAGCAGTCCGCCGCGCAGCTGCTGGACGCCATCCACGACAGCATGTTCGCCGCCGCGAAGCGCAATCTGGAGGAAAACACCTTCGAGCTGGACAGCGCAGAGAGCGTCCGCGACATGGTAGCCACCCGCGGCGGCTTCGCCAAGACCAAGTGGTGCGGCGACCTCGCCTGCGAGTTGAAAATGAAAGAGCTCGCCGGGGTCTCCTCCCGCTGCATGCCGCTCCAGCAGTCCGGCACAACCGGAAAATGCGTCTGCTGCGGCAAGGAGTGCCAGACGGATATCATCTGGGGCGTGGCGTATTGATAAAATTCAAACGAAAGACCGCCTTCGGCGGTCTTTCGTTTGAATTGCAGATTGTCAAAAAACTCCTGCGAGTCGCGATTTTAAAGGCTCCCCTGTGCAAGGGGAGCTGGCGCGGCGTAGCCGCGACTGAGGGGTTGTTACCAAGCTTCCGAAAACGCCAAGCTTGGCAATTCCAGCAGCTTACAACCCTCCAGTAAGCCTTCGGCTGACAGCCTCCCTTGCACAGGGAGGCCTTTAAATTTGTGCGGCTTCGCCGCGTTGATATGACTTTTAAAAATGAGAGACCGCCGAAGGCGGTCTCAGCCCGTCAAAGAACCCCCGCTTTCATGCAGCGAAGGCGGGGGTTC
>CAVJGI010000141.1:0-3879 GCA_963649145.1 Ruminococcus bicirculans (ex Wegman et al. 2014)
CTCATTATACATCTTTTATCCAACCTTTCCTTCGTTGGGTATTATACAAGGGGTTGTAAGCTTGCGCAAACGCCAAGTTTGGATATCCCGGCAGCTTACAACCCTCCAGTCAGCGCTTCGCGCTGACAGCCTCCCTTGCACAGGGAGGCCTTTAAAAGGAGCCGCTTCGCGGCAATGCTCATATCGCACGCAAAAGCGCCGGGCCCATGTCGGGTCCGGCGCTTTCGCTTAGAAAAGAGAAAAAAGAGAAAGGAGTAGAAAAAGAAAACTGTCGATCTATGTAAGGCGGCGCGGGCGGGGTATGGCGCCCGCGCCGGGCTTGGCTGGGTTACTGTCCGTTGCGGTTTCCGAAGATGCCGCCGAAATAGCTGTCCATGTTCCCGTTGCTGTAGGAGCCGGTCGGGGGATTCTGGCTGTCGGACTGGGTATTGTCTTCCGTCGCTGCGGCGGAGGGGGTCTCCTCGTCGAAGGTGATGGTCAGCTCCACGTAGCTGCCGCCGCGGTAAACGCGGAGGGTGGCGGTGTTGCCGGCATTATAGTTCTTCTTCGCGGCGATAAGGTCCTCCTGCCCCGTGATCTCGTAGCTGTCCATCTCGACGATGATGTCGCTCGGCTGCAAGCCCGCCTTTTCCGCGGCGGAGCCGGACTGGACAGAGTTCACGATCGCGCCCTGCACGAGCCCGTAGTACTGGGCGGCGGAGGCGGAGACGCTGCCGACGGTGATGCCGAGGGACGCCTTGCCGCGGACGTAGCCGTCGCTGATGAGGTCCTTCGCGATCTTCACGGCGTCGTTGATCGGGATGGCGAAGCCGAGGGACTCCACGCCCGTGTCGGAATACTTGGCGCTCGCGATGCCGATGACCTCGCCGCGGCTGTTATAGACCGGACCGCCGGAGTTGCCCTGATTGATGGCGGCGCTGATCTGGAACATGCTGATGTTGGTGTAGGTGCGGGTGTCGGAGTCGTAGGTGCTGATCTCGCGGTCGAGCGCGCTGACGATGCCGTCCGTCATGGTGTATTCCAGCTCGCCGAGCGGGTTGCCGACGGCATAGACCGCCTCGCCGACCTTCATGCTGTCGCTGTCGCCGATGGTGGCGGCGTGGAAGCCGCTGCCGTCGATCTTCAGCACGGCGACGTCGTTGTCCTCCTCGTAGCCGATGATGTCGGCGATATACTGTGTGCCGTCATAGGTCAGGACCTGCACGTCGTAGCCGCCCTTCACGGCGTCCTCGATGACGTGGTAGTTCGTCAGGATATAGCCGTCGGCGCTGATGATGAAGCCGGAGCCGGACACGGCGCTGGAGGAGGTGTAGCCCCAGAAGTTGGTGTAAGTGATCTCGGTGCGGACACCGACGACCTGACTGAGCGCGAGGTCATAGTAGATCTCGGTCGCCGTCAGCTCATCGCCCGCGGTGACGAGCTTGGTGGTCACGGGGCTCGTGGTGGAGCTGACCTGATTGATGACGGTGCCGTCGCCGGTGGTGGGGCTCTGCTCGGTCGGGGTCTCGGTCTTCATCAGGCCGGGGACCACGCCGCCGACAACGCCGCCCAGCAGCGCGCAGACGAGGCAGAGCGCCACGACCGCCGCCGCGCCCAGCGGCTTTTTCGGCTTCTTCGGCTTGCGCTCGGCTCTGGGAGCTGCCACAGGTGCGGAGTAATAGCTCTTCGGCACAGTGCTCGCCTCGTCGGAGGCGACATAGCCGGCATCGGAATAAGCGTGGGTCTCGCTCTCGCGCTCCGCGTCCGGGCGGACGAAGCGGTATTCGCCGTCCACACGCGCCTCAGCGGGCTCCTCCGGGACCGGCTCGGAAGCCGTCTCCGGCGCCTCGCCGCGGGTTTCGTTCTCATATTCATTGAAATCGGTCATTTTTATCCGACCTCCTGTCGTTTTCCTTTTGATGGTCCTATCATACGGTAAACTTATGACAAAATCATGAACAAAGGCGGAATTGTTTTTAAACATCGGGTAAACAAGTTTTGAACGGGGAAATTCAAAATCGATGCGCCGAAGGCGCACAATTTAAAGGCTCCCCTTACACAGGAGAGGCTTTAAAGCTGAAAAAATCGCCGTCCCGGTTCGGGGCGGCGATTTTTCTTATTTTACCCCCGCCGTTTTCTTCTGCGGGATGACCGCGATGATAAAGAAGATCACGAGCAGCGCCGCGGAGAAGGCGTAGCAGATCGTTTTGACGGAGTAAGCCCCGGAGTAGGGGGTGAAGAAGTCGATGAGCTGACCGGCGAGGATGAAGCACATTGCGATGGGGACGAGGATCTTGATGCAGAAGGTGTAAAACAGGCGGAAGGTGCGGGAAGCGCCGGAGCCGGTCTCGATCTCGCCGAGCATCGTCTCCGGCTTTTTCTCCCAGCCGACCATCAGCGCCATCAGCATCGCGCCGAGCGGCATGGCGAAGCCCTCGGAGAGGAAGTCCATAAAGTCGAGCCAGCAGTCGTTCCACATAGCGTATGCGTCCGTGCCAGTGAGACCGAGCAGGTCGGCGGGGGTGATGTGGTTTTCGCCGAGGCCGCAGGCAGCGACAAGACTCGCGAACGCCATGATGGCGATGCAGACCCAGAACACGGTCTTCTTGCGGTTGCCCTGACGGCCCTTGATGTGGGCGTTATCGAGGAAGAACGCCGCCACGACCTCGACGAGCGAGATGGCGGAGGAGATCGCCGCGATGAGCACGAGCCCGTAGAAGATGACGCCGAAGAGGGGACCGACGACGCCCATCTCCGCAAACACGTTCTGGAGCGTCACGAACAGGAGCTTCGGACCGCCGAGCTGGATCTCGTTCACGGGAATGCCGTTCTGGATGCCGTTCGCGACCGCGGCGGGAATGACCGCGAGACCCGCCATCAGCGCCACGACCGTGTCGGACATGACGATGACGACGCTGCTGCGCTTGAGGTTCTCCTTTTTGCCGAGATAGGAGCCGTAAGTGATCATCGCGCCCATCGCGAGGGAGAGCGAGAAGAACATCTGGCCGCCGGCGGTGCCGAGAACGGAGATGAGCGAGGGCGCCTCCTCCACGAAGCCCGCCTCCACCGCGTAGCCGGGGACGAACATAAACTTCAGCCCCTCGACGGCACCGTCCATCGTGACGGCGCGGAGGATGACGATGATGAGCATCACGAACAGCGCGGGCATGCCGATGGTGTTGAACTTTTCCACGCCCTCGGACACGCCGACGCGGTTGATGAGATAGCAGATGATCATGAACACCAGCGTGAAGATGATGCAGCCGAATGGGTTCGTCAGCATCGCGCCGAAGGTGTTCGCGCCGGAGAGCTCGATGCCGAAGGCGCTCTGGATGCCGAAGCTGAGCTCCGCGAGGTTCAGGGACATATATTGAATGGTATAGCCGCCGAGCACCGCGTAAAACGTCATGATAAGGAACGGCGAGAGCACCGCGAGCCAGCCGATCCACTTGAAGCGCCCGCCCATCTTGTGGTAAGCGCCGACCGCGCCGAGGCCGGTTTTGCGTCCGAGCGCAAGCTCGCTCGCCATGATGATGAAGCCGACGAAAACGCCGAGCGCGATATAGACCAGCAGGAAGGTGAAGCCGCCGGATTTGCCCATCTTATACGGGAAGCCCCAGATGTTGCCGAGGCCGACGGCGGAGCCGATCGCCGCCATCAAAAAGCCGAAGGTGCTCCCCCATGAGCCGCGTTTTGTTTCCATATTCTCTTTACCTCTCTCTGTTACAATATATTTGCCTCGGAAAAGTTGCAGCCAGTAACGAGCCGAGACATCTCGTTGCCTAAGCTGTTAGAATAGGAAGGTAATGGTCTGACCCATCCCTCCAAGGGCTTCGTGCCCGTTTTTAAGTCAGTCAGCCATCCTCCTATTCGCAGCGTTCGATTTGTGCAGGTTGAGCC
>CAVJGI010000142.1:0-3796 GCA_963649145.1 Ruminococcus bicirculans (ex Wegman et al. 2014)
CCGCTACCGGTGGTGCTCCCACAGTTAAAATGCTGGTGCTTGGACTACAGGGGGGTTCCAAGGGGGTCGTCAGACCCTCTTGGTCGTTCAGGAAAAGAGGGTGTCGGGAGGAAAACCCAATCGAAAGGGTTTTCCTTCTGACTGTGCCTTTGCCTTCTTTCCCCACAAGGGGAAAGAAGGTCGCGCCGCAGCGCGAAACACCCCAAATTCCAATTTCAATTTGCGCCAAAGGCGCATTCAATACTAAACCCCCTCGCCCTTGCGGGCGAGAAAAACCCCCCGAATGTATAATCCCCCCAGATTCCGGCAATACTCCCAGCAAAAGGGGGAATCAAACCATGCGTTCCAACATAAGGATCATTATATGCACCCTGCTGATCGCGGGGGCGGTCGGGATGGCGGCACTTACGCTGACGGGGTTTTCGCGCTGGGGCGGGGCGGAGGGCTATGTCCTCGCGGCAGCGGACGGGCGCGTCGCGGTGTTCACGGCGGGGGACCGCAGAAACCCCGTCGCGGTGACGGACATCGAGCTCGATACGCTCCGCGCGGCGGACCGCGCGCTGCTGGACGCCGGGCTCGCCGTTCCGGACAGCGACGCGCTGCTGCGACTGCTGGAGGACCTCGGCTCTTAATGAAAAATAGGGATTGATTTCCGCGCCGGTATCGGTTACAATGGGCGCAGAAAGCAAAACCGGAGGCAAGATGCAAAAAATGGACAACGAGGGATATTTCATTGACCTGACCGACGAGGAGGGCAACAACTTCAAGCTTGAGATCGTCGGCGACGTGGAGTATGAGGGCGACCTCTACCGCGTGTTCCTCCCGACCGATATGGACGAGGAGGACCCCGATTACGGCTTCATCATCCTCAAGAGCGTCCAGAACGGCGACGAGGAGCTGCTCGACAGCGTGGACGACGAGGAAGTGCTCGAAAAGGTCTACGCGCTCTATATGGAGGAGGTCTTCGCCGACGAAGAGGACGCCGACGGCGCGGAGGAGACCGACGCAGACTAAAAAAGAAAAAAATAACTGCGGTGTTCGTGGAAACAGGCTTCGCATGGACCTACAATATTGATAAGGGACGCCGCGCTCTCACCGTGAATTGCAGGCCTCCCGCGGCGCGCAAGACCGTCCGCGGAAGTTGGAAGCAGAGAAGCGGCGAGGAGGCGACCCACCTGCAATTACGCAGGTTATCATGGAGCCCCACGGCACTGCGGTTATTTTTTTAATCAAATGAGACCCGCTGCGTACAGCAGTCGGCTCAAAGCCCGCGGGAACCCCTCCACCGCTTCGCGGTCCCCCTCCCCTTTCAGTGGAGGCAAGGGCTGGTGCGATTTTCTCAATGGCAGAGAGACCCGACGCACACGCTCTTGGCTCCCCTGAAAGGGGAGCTGTCAGCCGAAGGCTGACTGAGGGGTTCCCGCGCCATGCAGCAGATTTCATCCGCCCCCAAAGGGCGGATTTCATTTTTTCCCTTCCCCCTCTTGACGGGTGTGGTAGAATAGATAGCTGGAAGAAAAAAACTCCCCATTTTTAAATAACGAAGGTGAAAAAACTTATGACAAAGGTCGATATTTTTTCCGGCTTCCTCGGTGCGGGGAAGACGACGCTGATCAAGAAGCTGATCGCGGAGGCTTATCAGGGCGAGAAGCTCGTGCTCATCGAGAACGAGTTCGGCGAGATCGGCATTGACGGCGGCTTTATGCAGGACGCCGGCATTCAGGTCAATGAGCTGAACTCCGGCTGCATCTGCTGCTCGCTCGTCGGCGATTTCGCCGCGGCGCTGCGGCAGGTCGTGGAGCAGTACGCCCCGGACCGCATCCTCATCGAGCCCTCCGGCGTCGGCAAGCTGAGCGACATCATCCGCGCCGTCGCGAACGTCGATGGCATGGAGGTCAACGCCGCCGTGACCGTTGCGGACGCCGGAAAGTGCAAGATGTATATGAAAAACTTCGGCGAGTTCTATGACGACCAGATCCGCCACGCCGGTGCGATCGTTTTAAGCCGCACGGACAAGTGCAGCGAGGAAAAGCTCGCCGCCGCGGTCGAGCTGCTGCGCGGGCTGAACGGCGAAGCCGTCATCATCACGACGCCGTGGAGCGAGCTCTCCGGTCGCCAGATCCTGCGCGCCATGGAGCACACGGACACCCTCGCGCGCGAGCTCGCGGAGTTCGCCGCCGAGCATGCGCACGATGACGACGATGATGACGATGATGACGATGACGACGACTGCTGCTGCGGCCATCATCACCATGACCACGACCACGACGAGGATGAGCACGAGCATCATCACCATCACCATGATCACGATGATGACGATGACGATGAGCACGAGCACGATGAGCACTGCGGCTGCGGCTGCCACGACCATGACCACGAGCACCACCATCATCACCACCACGACCACGACGCGGACGAGGTGTTCACGAGCTGGGGCGTGGAGACGGCGCGGAAGTTCACGGAGCCGGAGCTGAAAACCATCCTCGCCGCGCTGGACGACGAGGCGAAATACGGCGCGGTGCTGCGCGCGAAGGGCATTGTGGACGCCTCCGACGGGCAGTGGCTGCACTTTGACCACGTTCCCGGCGAGGCGGACGTCCGCCGCGGCTCCGCCGGCGTTACGGGCAGACTCTGTGTCATCGGCAGCAATCTGCACGAGGATGCGCTGCGCGCGCTTTTCGGGGTGTAAGCGATGCAGGACGATCTCGTGGAGCTCCAGACCGAGCCGGAGGATCTTCCGGTTTACCTCTTCACCGGCTTTTTAGAGGCGGGAAAGACCAAATTCATTCAGGAAACGCTCGAAGACAAACGCTTCGACAGCGGCGAGCGCACGCTGCTCATCGTCTGCGAGGAGGGCGAGGAGGAGTATGCGCCGGATGAGTTCTGCTCCAAGCGCGTCGCGATCCGCCGCGTGGAGGACGAGGAGGACTTTACGACCGAGCTGCTCGCCCAGTGGGAGCACGACACGGGCGCGGAGCGCGTTCTGATCGAGTGGAACGGCATGTGGCTGCTCGACACGCTCTACGCCGCCATGCCCGCGCGCTGGGTCGTGTATCAGGAGATGTTCATCGCCGACGCGCGGGCCTTCATCAGCTACAATACCAATATGCGCCAGCTCGTCTTCGACAAGCTGAAAAGCTGCCAGCTCGCGGTGTTCAACCGCTTCGACCGCAAGCAGGACATTATGCCGTGGCACAAGATCGTGCGCGCGGTGAACCGCTCCTGCGACATCGCCTACGAGGATATGCGCGGCAAGGTGAAGTATGACGACATCGTGGACCCGCTGCCCTTCGATAAAAATGCGCCGGTCATCCAGATCGCCGACCGCGATTACGCCATCTGGTACCGCGACTTGAATGAGGAGCTGGAGAGCTATGACGGCAAGACCGTGCATTTCAAGGCACAGGTCGCCACGAGCGACGATTTAGAGCCCGGCACGATCATCGTCGGGCGCCAGATGATGAACTGCTGCGCCGCGGACATCCAGTTCGCGGGGCTCATCGCGGTCGATAACCCCCGCGGCGACCTCGAAGACGCCCAGTGGGTCGAGCTCACGGCGGCCATCGCCGTCCGCGAACACCCCGGCTACACCCAGCCCGGTCCCGTCCTGACCATCCGCGAGATCACCCCCGCGGAAGCGCCGGAGGACGAGGTTGCGACGTTTAACTGAAAATTGAAAGAGAGACCGCCGTCGGCGGTCTCTCTTTTCAAAAAAGCGCCGCGAAGCGGCACCCTTTAAAGGCTCCCCTGTGCAAGGGGAGCTGGCGCGCGAAGCGCGACTGAGGGGTTGTAAGCT
>CAVJGI010000143.1:0-3776 GCA_963649145.1 Ruminococcus bicirculans (ex Wegman et al. 2014)
GCCATATCTCTCATACCTTTTTCTTCGATTGTCCAATATGTATTGTAATCCTACACGCTGACGGCTTCGTTTGCAAGCAAGACTCTTGCAAAAGCGGCGCTTTTGGACTAAAATATCCGAAAAAAGAACGGAGGAGAAAGCAATGAAGATCCTGCTCATCAACGGTTCGCCGCGGCGCAGCGGCAATACGGCGGCGGCGCTCGCGGAGATGGTCCGCGTGTTTGAAGCCGAGGGCTTTGAGACCGAGACGGTCCAGATCGGCGCGGAGGCGATCCGCGGCTGCGTCGCCTGCGGCGGCTGCGGCAGACTCGGAAAATGCGTCTTTGACGACGCCGTGAACGCCATCGCGCCGAAATTCGAGGCGGCGGACGCGCTCATCGTCGGCACCCCGGTGTATTACGCCTCCGCGAACGCGACGCTGACGGCGCTGCTCGACCGGCTTTTTTACTCCACGCGCTTCGACAAGACGATGAAGGTCGGCGCGGCGGTCGCCGTCTGCCGCCGCGGGGGTGCGAGCGCGGCGTTCGACCGGCTCAATAAATATTTCACCATCTCCGGCATGCCCGTCGCCTCCAGCCAGTACTGGAACTCCGTCCACGGCGCCGCCCCCGGCGAAGCCGCCGAGGATGGCGAGGGACTCCAGACCATGCGCACCCTCGCGCGGAACGTGGGCTTTCTCGTGAAGAGCATCGCGCTGGGGAAGGAAAAATTCGGGCTTCCGGAAAAAGAGAAGCGTATCGGCACGAACTTTATCCGTTAAAGCGAAAACTATGCTTCCCTCCGGGGGCGCGGCATGCTATACTGGAAAAAACGCGAAAACGGGAGAAACGCTATGGCATTGATCGACTGCTCCGGCAGGGAATTTACGGAAAAGCTCGCCTCCGCCGCGGCAACGCCGGGGGGCGGCGGGGCTGCCGCGCTCGCCGGGGCGCTGGCTGCCGCGCTCGGCGGCATGGTCTGCGCGCTGACGGCGGGGAAGAAGAAATACGCCGCCGTGGAATCGGATATCCGGCGGCTCGCCGAATGGTCGGAGGCGCTGCGCCGGGAGCTGCTCGAATGTGTGGACGCGGACGCGGCGGCGTTTGCCCCGCTCGCGGCGGCTTATGCCATTCCGAAGGACGCGCCGGGGCGCGCGGAAACGATGGAGCGCTGCCTGCGCGACGCTGCCGCCGTGCCGCTGCGCATTGCGGAATGCTGCGCCGCGGTGATCGAAATGCAGCGCGAGCTGCTCGATAAGGGCAGCGCCCTCGCCGTCTCGGACGCGGCGAGCGGGGCGGCGCTCGCCCGCGGCGCGCTCTGCGCGGCGGCGGCGAACGTGCGCGTCAACACCCGCCTGATACGGGACCGGGACTGCGCCGCGGCGCTCGATGCGCGCGCGGATGCGCTGCTCGCGGCGTCTCTGCCGCTCGCGGACAGGATCTTTGAAGACTATTACAAGGAGAACCCCAATGGCTGAGCTTTTGAAGGGCGCGCCCGTCGCGGCGGCGCTCGGTGAAGAAACGGCGGCGCGCGCCGCCGCGCTGCGGGACCGCGGCGTGGTGCCGACGCTCGCGATACTGCGCGTCGGCGCGCGGGAGGACGACCTCAGCTATGAGCGCGGCGCGGTGAAGCGCTGCACGGCTGCCGGCGTGGAAACGCGCTGCATCGCGCTCGATGAGAATGTCGACGCGCCCACGTTTTACGCCGCGCTCGACGCGCTGAACCGGGACGAGGGCGTCCACGGCATTTTGCTGCTGCGCCCGCTTCCGGAGCGGCTCGACAACGAGCGGGCGCGCCGCGCCATCGCGCCGGAAAAGGACGTGGACGGCTGCACGGACGGCTCCCTCGCCGGGGTGTTCACCGGCGCGCGGCTCGGCTTCCCGCCCTGCACGGCGCGCGCCGCGGTGGAAATTCTGGACCATTACGGCGTCTCCTGCGCCGGGCGGCGCGCCGCGGTCGTGGGGCGCAGCCTCGTCGTGGGCAGACCCGCCGCGATGCTCCTGCTCGCGCGGGACGCGACTGTGACGCTCTGCCACTCCAAGACCCCCGACCTCCCCGCCGTGATGCGGGAGGCGGACATCGTGGTCGTCTGCGCCGGGCAGATGGCGCGCTTCGGCGCGGATTGCTTCCGCCCCGGACAGACGGTCGTGGACGTCGGCATCCACTGGAACGAGGCGGCAGGCAAGCTCTGCGGCGATGTGCGCTTTGACGAGACCGAGCCCATCGTCTCCGCCCTCACGCCGGTCCCCGGCGGCGTCGGCGCGGTGACGACGGCGGTGCTCGTGCGCCACGTGGTCGAGGCGGCGGAGCGCAGAGCATGAAGACGCTGCGCACCTTTGTCTCCGGCGTTCTCGCCGGTGTGTGCATCGCCCTCGGCGGAACGGTGTTCCTGCTGACGGAGAGCCGCCTTGCCGGCGCGCTGCTGTTCACCGTCGGGCTCTTCACGATCTGCACCTGCGGCTTTTCGCTCTTCACGGGGCGCGTCTGCTATGTGTTCCGGCGCGGCGGGGCTTACGCGGCGGCGCTGCCGGTCATCTGGCTCGGCAATCTCGCCGGGACCGCACTCATCGCGCTCATCGAGCGCGCGACGCGCATCGGACCTGCGCTGCAAGCCGCGGCGGAGACGGTCTGCGCCGCCAAGCTCGGCGACACGCCGGGCAGCGTGTTCCTGCTCGCCGTGCTCTGCAATGTGCTGATCTGCATCGCCGTGGACGGCTTTGCGAACAATCCCCACGAACTGGGGAAATATCTCGCGCTCTTTTTCGGCGTCACGGTGTTCATCCTCTGCAGCTTTGAGCACTGCGTCGCGAATATGTATTATTTCACCGCCGCCGGTGTCTGGAGCCTCCGGACGCTCGGCTATCTGCTCCTCATGACCGCCGGAAACGCCGTGGGCGGCGTCCTGCTCCCCCTCGCGCGCGGCTGGCTGGAGAAGGGACGGTAAAAATTCCAGTCTGTAGAAGGCGGAGCCTTCTTCAGACTGATAATGATATATGGTACGACAGAGTAGGGACCGCAGCGTAAAGTGCCGGAGGGATGGGAAGTTGTCCTCCGGACGAAGGGGAATGAGCCCCGCGGTTACGGTTCCGCATCCGCTGCCACCAAAGGGGCTTCCTGGCTCCTTTCGTGGCACTGCGCCATGAAAGGAGATTTTCATGAAAAAAACAAACCCAAGCAGGCTCGTTTTCAACGCCCTGCTCATCGCGATCTACTTCGTGCTCGGCACGTGGGCGACGCTGAAGCTCGCCAACCTGAAGATCACGTTCGAGGCGCTGCCGATCCTGATCGGCGCGCTGCTGTTCGGCCCCGCGGACGGGCTTCTGATCGGGCTGCTCGGCAGCTTTCTGAGCCAGCTCGCCGGGGGCTACGGGCTCACGGTGACAACGCCGCTCTGGATCTTGCCCCACGCGCTGAGCGGGCTCGTCGTCGGGCTTTACGGCGCG
This sequence comes from Ruminococcus bicirculans (ex Wegman et al. 2014), assembly GCA_963649145.1. GTDB lineage: Bacteria > Bacillota > Clostridia > Oscillospirales > Oscillospiraceae > SVKR01. Next base: position 3,423 of record CAVJGI010000143.1, read on the forward strand.
CGCCGCCGCGACCGGGAGCTGCGCTACGGCGAGCTGCTGCTCATTACGGCGGCGAGCGCCCTGCTCGTCACGGGGCTCAACACGCTCGCGCTCTATGTCGACGCCAAAATTTTCCACTATTACTCCAAAGCCCTCGTCTTCGGCTCCCTCGCCTTCCGCATCGTCACCGGCATTGCCACGGCTGCGGCGTTTTCCGCCGTGCTGCCGCCCATCCTGCGCGCGCTGCGCAGGGTGCTGAAAAAATAAACCGATTTGACAGTCTGAAAAAACCGGAGAGTCCAAGAGGACTCTCCGGTTTTCAGCTTGTCAAAGAACTTCCAAACCGCCCCGGTTTCTGGTATAATGGAAGAAACG
>CAVJGI010000144.1:0-3640 GCA_963649145.1 Ruminococcus bicirculans (ex Wegman et al. 2014)
CGCGAAGCGCCCTTGGCTCCCCCTCTGGGGGAGCTGGCAGCGCGAAGCGCTGACTGAGAGGGTTTTGCTGCCAAGACAGCCGGGCTCGGATGGTTCGTGCGTAGGGGGGCGGCGCCGGAAGCCCGGCGGTTGACGCCAGCTCGCAGCCCTCTCAGTCAGCTTCGCTGACAGCTCTCCCAAAGGGAGAGCCAAGGGGCGTTCTGCGCTGTGGGGCGCGTTGCGGAGCCCTTTAGTTTGAATGAAATCCGACCTTCGGTCGGGAGAAAGGACCAACAAACCACTATGAGAGCTGTGATCACGCGGGTCGCGCGGGCTTCGGTCTGCATTGACGGGGAAACGGTCGGGGAGATCGGGAAGGGCTTTCTCGTGCTGCTCGGCGTCCATGCGGACGACACGGAGGCGGAGGCTGCGCGCGTTGCCGACCGCATCTGCGGGCTGCGCGTTTTTGAGGACGCGGCGGGCAAGATGAATGTCTCCCCGGCGGACGCGGGGGCGGAAATTCTGATCGTCAGCCAGTTCACGCTTTACGCGGACACGCGCTCGCGCCGCCCCTGTTTCACCGCCGCCGCAAAGCCGGACGTCGCCGTTCCGCTCTATGAGAAGGTGATCGCCCTCTGCCGGGAGCGCGGCTTCCGCGTGGAGACCGGGCGCTTCGGCGCGGACATGGCGGTCGAGTCCGTCAACGACGGACCGGTCACGATTTTGCTGGACACGGCGGAAAAATAACGAAAAACTTTTCAACAAGGGAGGAACCGCACGATGCTGATCAAATGCCTGACCCTCGGCTCCTACGAGACCAACTGCTATATCGTCACGGACGAATCCACGCTCGACTGCGCCGTCATCGACCCCGGCGCGGACGTGAGCATCATCCTCGACTATCTGGAGAGCAATCACTTAAACTGCCGCTTCATCCTGCTCACCCACGGCCACTTTGACCACACGGGCGCAGTGGAGGGCGTGCAGGCGGAGACCGGCGCGGCGCTCTGCATGCAGCAGAAGGACGACGGCGTCACCATCGGCGGGGAGTATTACCGCTTCCGTGCGCCGGAGGGCACGCAGTTTTACGCCGAGGGCGATGTCGTGAGCCTCGGCGCACTGCGCTTCACCGTCATCGAAACACCGGGCCACACCCCCGGCTCCGTCACGCTCCTCTGCGAGGACACGAAGACCGGCGACAAGGCGCTTTTCACCGGCGACACCCTCTTCCGCGATAGCTGCGGCCGCACGGATTTCCCCGGCTCCAGCACGGACGATATGCTCCGCTCCTTAAAGCGCCTCGCCTCCCTCCCCGGCGACTACGAGGTCTATCCCGGCCACATGGACGCCACCACCCTCGACCGCGAGCGGCGAAATAATCACTACATCGCCTACGCGCTGGGTCAGGGCTGAAACTGAAAACGGTTTCGCCGCCGATCCAAATGGACCGGCGGCGAAAACAGATTGTCGAAGAAGCCATCAACGCGCTGAAGGCGCACAATTTAAAGGCCTCCCTGTGCAAGGGAGGCTGTCAGCCGAAGGCTGACTGGAGGGTTGTAAGCTGCCGGAATTGCCAAGCTTGGCGTTTTCGGAAGCTTACAACCCCTCAGTCGCGGCTGCGCCGCGCCAGCTCCCCTTGCACTTCGGGAGCCTTTAAAATCGCAGCTCGCAGGTTTTTGACACGCTCAGTTCCGCTATTTTGCCTTTCCTATTTCAAGGCGCTGTTCCACATTCCTTTATAAACGCCGCGACCGCTTTCTCGGTGTCCGCGAAGCTGACCAGCTTATCGTCCCTCGTCTGAAAGGCCGGCGTGGGCGCCTGCAATTTCTCCACCGGGTAATCGCCAAAGGTTTTCGCCATATCGAGATTCGTGACGGCGGCGTCGAGCACCACGCCGGCTTTTCTCTCACCGACGGGGAGCATGCTGCGGATCGTTGACGGCTCCATCCCCATGATAAACCCGAACAGCGGACTCAGCAGAAACATCGCGAGATCGCTGCACAAAAACGCTGGCGGTCCCGCATATCTGGGGCTGGTTTTCGGTTTTTCCACGGCTGAGAGTCACCGTGCGCGCCCCGTAAGCGGCAAGGCGCGCCCTGCTGTCCTTCACGGCGGCGGAGCAGCGTATTTTCTGAATGACGAGATACGCCGCAAGCAAAAGCAGGATGCCGCCGGCAATATAGAGCCCCATTTTGTGGAAAAACCGCCTTTCCATCTGATCTTTGTACCACTTTCGCCGCCAGAGCGCAGGCAGACCGCCCAGAGCCCGAAGCCGTGTGTGCGGTAGCGCTCGATATTTTTTGCGATCCAGCCGCGCACGCGGGCGTCGTCGAAGGTGTAGGGGTAGTGGCGCATAATGTCCGAGTCCGCGAGGACGCGGCGGAGCGCTTCGAAGTCGCCGTGCTCCAGCTCGCGCAGGATCAGGCGTTTTGTCTCCAGAACCATCGCGTCACCTCAGCGCTCGACAATCGCAACGCCGAGCTCGCGCATGCGTTTTTCCACGGCGGCGAGGCTGCGCTTGAGCTCCGCGGAGATGCGGCAGAGGGCGCGCCCGGTCCGGCAGCGTTCGGCGAGCAGCTTGTCCTCCGCGGGGGTCCACGCTGCGCGGCGCTTCGCGACCCAGAGCGCGTCCGCCTCCTCAACCTCGTCAAAGGCGTCGATCATAAAGTGCTGGATGCGCACGCCGTAGAGCGTCGCATGGTAAACGCGCCCCGCGCCGTGGCGCGCGTCGACGCGGATATCGCTGTGGCGTCCCGCCTCGGTCGGGCGTTTGACCCACATGCCGTCCGAGGCGTAGTCCCACTGGAGCAGCCCTCGGTCGAGAAGCCACGTGCTGAAGACCGTGTAGCTGAGGCGGCGCATTTCCGGGTCGTCTATGAGCGCGTTGACGCGCTTGACGAACTCCGAGCCGCTGATGGGCTTATCGGAAAAGGGGAACGCGGCGCGCTGGGCGTCCGTCAGCGTGAGCGGCTTTGTGCGGGACGGGCGCTTTTCCGCCGCCAGCGGAGCGACGCGCGCCGCGGCGCGGCGGATCACGTCGGAGATGAAAGAAAAACGCTCGCTCCAGCGCGCGTCACCGAGCACCAGCGGCTCGCCGCTCTCCGGGTCGCGCCCGGAGGCGAGCGCGTCAAGGTATTCCCCCGCGCGCAGCAGCTCCTCATATTCCGTCATGAAAAGATCCCCCTCCCTCGGTCTGATCCGGGCTTTCTCCTCAGCGCGAGATGAAAATATAGTTGCCCTTCTCGTCCACGACGCGGCACTTGCAGCGCTTGCAGATATAAGCATGCTTGCGCGGGAAGAGCGGGATGGTCTTCATTTTTCCGCATTTCGGGCAGCGCAGCAGGCTCACGATGCAGATGAGCGCGATGAGCGCGGCGCCGAGCGCGATGCAGCCGGGCGTCATATACTGACCGTCCCCGACCAAAAACGCGCCGCCGATCCAGCAGACGACGAAGATATAAAAGCAGATCCGCGCCACGCGGAGCTCCTTGCGACCGACCATAAAAAGCACCTCAATTCAAAAAACATTTCAGCCGACACAGTATAGCACAAAGCGGCGAAAATCGCAAATAAAAAAACGCCCGGGATATTTCCCGGACGCTTTTGGTGTTGGCGTCGACCTATCTTCCCAGTCCGTCGCCAGACAAGTATTTTCGGCACT
>CAVJGI010000145.1:0-3407 GCA_963649145.1 Ruminococcus bicirculans (ex Wegman et al. 2014)
CGTTCAGGAAAGGGATTGTTAAGGGAAAACCCATTCGAAAGGGTTTTCCCTTAACCGCGCCTTTGCTTACTTTCCCCGCGAGGGGCAAAGTAAGTCGCGTCCCGCGGACGCGAAACATATTTTATTTTGCGCCGCAAGGCGCATTCAATATTCAAAAGCCAACGATCCCGCCCAATAAATCAGGCGGGATCGTGTCTTATTTGTTCAGGACCCGCCGAGCCCCTCACCCAACATTCACCAGCCAAGCCTCCCACTTCGCGAGCAGGTCGCCGAAAGCGTCGGCGCTGAGATCGCCGCGGAGGGTCACGGCGCTGAGGTCGGCGCTGAGGCGCTCGAAGCGCGCGAGGAAGGCGGCGCGGGAGGTCTCCGCTCCGGCGGCGTCGTAATAGGAATCGAGCATGCCCCTGCCGCTGCGCAGCAGCTCAAAATAGCCGCCCTCGCCGATGCGGTCGGCGGCGCACCAGAAGGTCTGATAGCTCGATTTTCCGCGCACGGGGAAGATCGTGCCGTCCGCGAAGGAGGCAGTGTAATAGCCGAGTCCCATGGGGCTTTGCAGCAGCTGCACCTCGCCGCCGACGATGGCGAAAAGGAACGAGCGCTCGCCGTCCGAGAGGACCAGCTCCGGCACGAGATCGGCGTCGAGGTCGAGCAGCACCGCGCTCTCGACGGCGCTCGCCGCCGCGTCGCCGGGGAAGGTCATCGCCCCGTCCCGGACGCAGCTTTCCCAGAAGGCGGCGTAGGGCTCCGCCCACAAAGCGCGGTCTCCCGCCGCGGCGTTGACAACGCGCCACACGCTGTCCGCGGCGTCGCTGAGCGCCGCGGCGGACGGGACCTCGCCCCAGAGACGGATCTGCCTGCCGAGGGCGGCGCAGAGGGCGGCGCGGTCTTCTCCCGTATAGGCGGCGACGGCGGTCAGCGCGCTCTCCGGGTATTCCAGCAGCACGGCGTAAAGCCGCTCGATCGCGCTGCCGCGGTCAAATTCGTCCGCCGCGCGCAGCGCCGTCTCCGCGAGGTCCGCCGCATCGCCGTTGCGCCAACGCAGCGAGAGCAGGAACGTGTCCATGCACGCCCCGGTGTAAGCGTCGCCATAGCGGGCGCGCCAGACCTCGGCGGTCTTGACGATCGTCAGCTCCGACAGCGACGCGGCGTAAACGCAGCGCCCGCCGCGGCGCTCGAAGATAAGAAAGGTATCCCCGCCGTCGTCCAGCCGGGAGAGCCAGCCGTCTTCGAGCTGCTGCCCGCCGACGAGCACGACGTTTTCCGGGCGGTCCGGCTTTAAGCGGATCGCGAGGCGGTACATTTCCAGACCTATCTCCGGCAGCGCGCAGACGCGCTCCAGCGCGGAGATCTCCGCCGCCTCGACGCGCCAGCCCGATGCGCCGCCGATGGCGTTCCACTCCGCCGCGGTCCACGCCGTGACGGATTCCGCCTTGTCGAGCACCTCCGCCGGGAGGTCGGACGGCAGCGTGCAGCCAACCGTGAGCGCGCCGAGGAAGCTCCTCGCCTCCTCAAACGCTGCGCGGATGCTCGTCAGCATCTGCCCCTCGGTCGAGCCGGAACCCTCGCCGAGCCCGCTCTCCCAGCCGAGGAAGCGGTAGTCCGGTCCGCCGTTTTTCACGACGAGGAAGGGGTAGTCCACGCCCCGCGCGCGGCCCTCGTCATCGAGATAGGCGCTCCCAGCGAAGATGAAGCTCTCCGGGTCCCGCACACCATAGGATAAGTCACAGTAATAAACGTCGTAAACGCTCTCGCCGTCCTGTATGCTGCGGAGCTGATAAAATTGCAGGACCTCGAAATCCGTGTAGCGGTCCAGCGTATGACCGTTCACGAGATTGTCCCGGAGCATATCGTAGCAGGCGGCGAGCGCCTCCTCGTCGATGCGCGCGGTCTCCTCCGGTGTCTCCGTCGGCTCCACGATCTCCGTCGGCTCCTCTGTGCCCTCGCGGTCCGTCAGGAACAGCACGCCCGCGGCGATCGCCGCCAGCAGCGCGAGCAGGATGAGCCAGAAGGCGGGTTTTCGGTAATTCAGCACGTTTTTCACACGCTCCTTTACAGCGACCTCCCCGAACGCCAGCGGGCAGGCGAGCACCAGCCGCCGGTGCGCGCCGCAGTCGAGCAGCGCGAGGGAGTAAGCCTTGCGCCCGGCGAGATCGAGCTCCCGGACGACCCGTTCGTCGCAGGCGAGCTCAATGTCCCGGCAGAGCAGGACATAAGCCAGCCACATCAGTGGATTGAACCAGTAGACCGCGAGCAGCAGCCAGCCCAGCGGCTTCCACCAGTGGTCGCGCCGCGCGAGGTGCGCCCGCTCGTGGGCGAGCACGGGTGCGCGCTGCGCCTCCGGCAGTCCGGAGGGCAGGTAAATTTTCGGCGCGAAAATGCCGAGGATGAAGGGCGTGTCCGCCGCGTCGCAGACATAAACGCCGGGCTCGACCGGCGCGGAAACGCGCATTTTCCGCCTCAGGCGCAGCCAGCTTACTCCCGCGTAAAGCAGCAGCAGCACCGCCCCGGCGAGCCAGACGCGGCTCAGCACCGGCACGAGGGCGCTGCCCACCGTCTCCGGCGCGGAAACGCCGTCCGCCGCCGTCACAACATAGTCCGCGCCGCCGTCCGCCGCCGCCGCGGGCGTCCGCCCGGCACCGACCGCCGCGTCATAGCCCAGCGCGCCGGCATAAATGACGCGGCTATCCGGCGCATAGCGCTCCGTCCAACGCTCCACAATCTCGCCGCCGCCGACCGCCTCCGGCACGGCGGAGACAGGGCTTTTCGCCACCGCCGGCAGCAGCAGCCGCAGCGCTACCGCCGCCCAGAGCAGGCAGCGCGTCCACTTCGGCGCACGGCGCAGCGCCGCCCGCAGCACGAGCACCGCCGCGATCAGCAGCGCCGCTGCCATCGAGCGGCGCATCAGCTCCAGAAATACCGCTTCCATCGCGTCACGCCTCCTCGATCATCCGCCGCAGCTCGTCCCGCTCGCGCTCGCTGAGCGCTCTCCCGCGCGTGAACGCCGCGAGAAACGCCGGGAGCGAGCCGGAAAAGCGCTCGTCCACGAACTGGCGGCTCGCCGCGGCGTAAAACTCCTCGCGCCCCAGCCGCGCCGTCACGACGCCGCCTTCGAGCCGGAACAGCCCCTTTTCGCAAAGGCGGTGCAGCACCGTGTAAGCGGTGGTCTTTTTCCAGCCGAGCTCCGCCGCGCCCAGCCGCGCCAGCTCCGCCGCCGTCACCGGCGCGCGCTCCCAGATCATATCCGCGAACCGCGCCTCCACAGCGCCCAGTTGAATGTCGGACATTGGGTGTCATCTCCTTTCTACAGCTTGTAGAATGTAATTGTATTCTACACGATGTAGAATTGTTTGTCAAGCCTGCAAATAAAAAGTCAAGCCCCAAAGTGGACTTGATAGAAGAAAAATTTA
>CAVJGI010000146.1:0-3390 GCA_963649145.1 Ruminococcus bicirculans (ex Wegman et al. 2014)
CCTTCAGGAGGTCGTGGACCTCATCAACCAGAGGCCGAGAAAAATCTTCGACTGGCTCTCCCCAGCCGAACTTGCGGGGGTTGCACTTGGTTGACTTTCTGCCGCCTTTAAAATCGCAGCTCGCGGAGTTCTTTAACACGCTGAGACCTTGCCAAATGTCAAGGTCTTTTTTGTGCTGTCTCAATCCTTCTTTTTCCCGCCGCAATAGCACTCCTGATAGTGCTCCAGCGCCTTGGCGATGACGTCGATCGCGGCGTCTCTGCCGTTGACGTCGCCCGCGACGGCTTCCTTGCCCTCCAGCGCCTTGTAGACGCTGAAAAAGTGCGCCATCTCGTCGAAAATGTGCGCTGGGAGCTCGTGAATGTCGTGATACATGTTGTAATTCGGGTCGGAGAAGGGGATGGCGATGATCTTTTCGTCGTTCTTGCCGCCGTCGAGCATGGAGATGTAGCCGATGGGGTAGCAGCGGACGAGTGTCAGCGGCTCAAGCGCCTCGGAGCAGAGCACGAGAACGTCCAGCGGGTCGCCGTCGTCGCCGTAGCTGCGGGGGATGAAGCCGTAGTTCGCGGGATAGTGGGTGGAGGTGTGGAGCACGCGGTCGAGGATAATGTAGCCCGTCTCCTTGTCCAGCTCATATTTCTTCTTGCTCCCCTTCGGGATCTCCACGACCGCGAGAAAATCGTCGGGATGGATGCGGGCGGGGGAGACGTCGTGCCAGATGTTCATGGGTGTTTGCTCCTTTTCTTCTGTAAGATATTGAATAGCAAATGTTATGCAGCATAAAACGCATCGAGCCGCTGCGCCCAGAGTGCCTCGTCCGCCGCGCCGGGCTGTACGCCGAGGGCGGCGAGCTCACGGGCGAGCGCGCGGGAGAATTTTTCCGCACCGAGGCAGTTGAAGTGCAGCGCGTCATACCAGTCGCCGCTCTCCAGCCCCAGCGCATCGAAGCGCGCCGGGTCGTTGAAATCGAGGAACACGTCCCCCAGCGCGGCGGCGTCGCGCTCTAACTGCGCCTGACGCGCCGGGACCGGGCGCTTACAGCTCGGCGCCTGATACAAAACGAGCGTCACGCCCTGTTCGCGGCAGTAAGCGGCGATCTTTTTCAGCCAGACCAGCGCATCGTCATACGCCTCGTCGCCGAGATCGTCGCGATAGCTGACGCCCTGCGGCGGCGTTCCGCCGTGAAGCGGGGTGTAACCGGCGTGGATGTCCGGCTCCGGGCTGAGCTGGGCGCGCAGCGCATCAAGGTCGGCGGAGTAAAAGCGCTCATGATACGCCAGCACGGGGAAGAGCGCCTCCGCCATCTCGTTTGTCCGTGCGCCATGGAGCACCGCGCCGAGACGGTTCAAGCCCCACGGGAACTGGACGAGATTCGCCATCGTAAAATCCTCATACCGCGCAAAAAGCAGCCCGCTGACCTCCACGCAGACCGCCTGCGGCGACTGTGTCCGCAGCGCTTCGCGGACATAGTAATAGGTGATCGCCATCGTCTGCTCCGGACCCGCCATAACAAAGCCGGTGAGCCCTGTCTCGTCATAGACGACCGCGGGCGCGACGTCGCAGTAGACCATGCTGGAGCCGAAATAGAGCACGTCGGCGCTGTCCGGCTCCTCGGCGCGGTAAGAGTCCCAAGTCGCGCCGAAGCCGTTGCCGAAGGGCACCGCCGCCGCGCCCGCGACGGCGAGCACGGCAAAGAGCAGCGCCGCGGCGACTGCGATCGCGGCGAGCTCCAAAATGACCCGTTTTTTCCTCATAGCGTGACCTCAGAACTGAAAATACACGAAGCTCTGCGCATCAAAGCCTGCGCCGTAAACGCCGAAGACGGCGATGAGCGCGGCGAAAAGCGCGAGCAGGAGCCAATAGACGAACGGCGGCAGCGCGGCAGCGTCCGGCAGACGGCGCGCCCGGCGCAGAATGTCCCCGGTGGTGAAGACCGCGAGCGCGGCGGCGATCACGCAAAGCTGCCGCTTCCCGATGAGCGTCAGTAGGCTCTGCGCGCCGAAGCCGTCGCGCAGAATGAGCGCCACGCGCTTCCAGACGAACACCGCCTCGCCGACGGTCGGCAGGCGGAAGAGCACCCACGCGGCGGTGATGAGCCCGAAGGTGAACAGCCCCTGCCAGAGCGCATAGAGCCAGCCGTTTTCCGGGATGTGCAGCGCGCTCCGCAGCCTTCGGCGCAGCGGGGCAGTCATCTGCCCGGCTACCTGATACGCGCCGTTTAAGAGCCCCCAGCAGAGGAAGCTCCAGCCCGCGCCGTGCCAGACGCCGGAGACGGCGAACACGATCATCGTGTTGCGCCATGTGCGCCAAGACCCGCCGCGGCTGCCGCCGAGGGGGAAGTAAATATAGTCGCGGAACCAGCCCGTCAGCGACTGGTGCCAGCCGCGCCAGAAGCCGCGCACCGTGCGTGTCAGATACGGCGCGTCGAAGTTCTCCGCGCAGCGCAGGCCGAGCATCTCCGCCGCGCCGAGCGCCATATCCGTGTAACCGGCGAAGTCGAAATAGATTTGCAGCGAATACGCGGCCGCCGCGGCGAGCAGAACGCCGCCGGAGCTCGCGTAAACGTCCGCGTAAGCGGCATTCACAAAAATCCCCAGCAGGTCCGCCAGCACGAGCTTTTTCGCCGCGCCCGCGGCAAAGCGCAGCAGCCCGCGGCGCAGCGCGTCCCAACGGAACCGCGGCGGGTCCTTCAGCTGCGGCAGCAGCGCCGCGGCGTGGTTGATGGGACCCGAAAGCAGGGTGGGAAAGAAGGCGAAGCAGAGCGCGAGATCGACGACATTACGCTCCGCGGCGAGCGTTCCGCGGCGCACGTCGAAGAGATAGCTCGCGGCGGCGAAGGTGTAAAACGAAATGCCGACCGGCTGCGCGAGCGTGAACGCGGTATCGAGCCCCAGAACGCCGTTTAAGACGAAATGGAGGTATTTATAGCAGAACAAAACGCCGAAGAGCCACAGCGCCCCGGCGACGGTCCAGCACTTCCGCCCGCTGCGGGCGCAGAAATAGACCACAAGCGTGGACGCCGCGAGCAGCAGGGCGAAGGCGGGCTGCCATAGGGCATAAAAGCCGTAGCTCGCCGCGAGCAGCCAGACGCGCCGCGCGCGCCCCGGCAGCAGATACCAGCCGAGCGCCGCTGCAGCGAAAAACGGGATAAATTTCAGCGAAGCGAGTGTCATAAAAAGCCGCCCTCCGTCTCATCGCCCCGATTATACCAGAGATCGCCCCCGCGGGCAAGCAAACTTTTTTTCAGCTCTTTAAAGCCTCCCCTGTGCAAGGGGAGGTGGCACGGCGAAGCCGTGACGGAGGGGTTGTAAGCTTACGCAAACGCCGGGCTCGGAAATTCCGGAAGCTTACAACCCTCCAGTCAGCCTTCGGCTGACAGCCTCCCTTGCA
>CAVJGI010000147.1:0-3182 GCA_963649145.1 Ruminococcus bicirculans (ex Wegman et al. 2014)
GAAGGCGTATTGTCCCGCTTTTTTCGGGGGGTTGCACTTCAGATGATAGCATGCCAACTGCCCATTGCACCCGGCGGGATGGTTTTTCACAGCGCCGTGCCGCGCTTCGGGACGAAGAGCCCGGTGAGGTCTGCGCCTTCGAGTTTCAGAAGGCGCACTTTTTTGTCGATGCCGCCGGCGTAACCCGTGAGGCTGCCGTCCGCGCCGACGACGCGGTGGCAGGGGATGATGAGCGAAACGGGGTTGTGGCCCACCGCGCCGCCGATGGCTTGGGCGGACATGCTCGCCCGTCCGAGCCGGTCGGCGACGCCGCGCGCGAGCGCGCCGTAGGTCGTCGTTTTTCCGTAGGGGACGCGCAGCAGCGCGTCCCAGACCGCGCGCTGAAACGCGCTGCCGATGGGGTGGAGCGTCGGCGTGAAGTCCGGTTCGCTGCCGGAAAAATATGTGTCCAGCCAGCGCCACGCCGCGGCGAGCGCCGGGGTCTCGCCCTCTGCCGTCTCCGCGCCGAGCCCACGGGCAAAATATTTCTGCCCCACAAACCAGAGCCCGGTCAAGCCCTCCTCGTCTGCCGCGAGCAGGATTTTGCCCAGCGGGGAATCGTAATGCGCCGTATGGATCATTTCCGTCCCCTTCCCGCCGCGCCGTAGCGGAAAAACGCCGTCATGCCCGCAGCTGCCCGGCGAGCTTTTTAAAGTCCTTCCGCCCCTCCGGGAAGGAGGTCATCATGCAGTAGCTATGGACCATGCCGGGGCGGGAAGTCAGCGTGAAAGGCACGTCCGCGGCGCGGCAGGCGGTCTCCAGATCGATGCGCGCGCCGTAGAGGATCTCGTCCTCGCTGAAGAAAAAGTGGATGTCGCCGACGCCGTGCCAGTCGCCGAGGGAGGGGGAGAGCATGTAGCGCGGAATGTCGTCCCGCCCGCGGCGCATGAAGACCTCCACGGTCTCAAGATAAGCGTAGTCGATCGTGACGTCGCGGTCGTTCAGCGCGCGCATGCGCGCCTTGGACGCCTTGTTCCACGGCAGGTCCATCGGCGACACGGCGACGATATGGCGCGGCTGGGGCAGGGGAGTCTTCTGCGCATTGTTGTGAGCCGCAATGCCGAGCGCCAGCGCGCCGCCGGAGAAAAAGCCGCAGGTGCTGACGTTCCCGCCGCCGTAGACCGCGATCATCTCGGCATAGCAGGCGTAAGCGGCGTCATAGACCTCCGTGATGCAGTGGTCCGTGCAGAGCGGGAGGCAGGGGAACCACACGTCGCAGTCCGCCGCGCGGGAGAGGCGGCGCAGGCTCTTCGCGTCGCCCTTGTCCGGCGCGAGCATCATGCCGCCGCCGGGGAAAAACAGGACCGCGCGCTCGCTCCGCTCCGCGTGCCGCCGGATAACGGCGACCTCGCAGCCTGAGATCTCGCGCTTTTCGTAGTGTCCGTCCCCCTCCGGGACGGAAAAGCTCCGTCTCGCGTTGATCTGCCGCGCCGTCGGCAGAAACAGCTCCGGCGGCAGCGCATAGGTCCGCTTCGACCCCGCGCCGCGATAGCTTGTCCGCAGAATGCTTGCAACGATACTCATGGTCTTGTGTTTCCTCCCGGTGAAATTCTTTTTTTCTTATTATAGAAAGCGCATGCGCCCTTGTCAAGACGACGGGGCGTCTCAGTCGTCCTCCAGCAGCTTCGACGCCGGAATGCCGAGTGTGTCCGCGATCTTGAAGAGCGTTTCGAGCGAAATGCCCCGCACCGTCCCGGTGCCCTCCACCTGCGCCAAAAAGTTCACGCTCTTCCCGATCTTTTCCGCAAAGCTCTCCTGCGTATAGCCCGCCTTTTTCCGGTAATAAGCGATCTTCAGTCCGAGGGTCGTGTATTTTTCAGGATACTCCGTGTTCATCGTCTCACCTCGGAACTATGCTATCAAATTTTGGGTAAATTATAATTTTCTGAAAGGAAATAATTATTGACTTTGAGTAAATAGTGAGGTATAATCGTGCCAACGCCGCCAAACCCGCCGAATACCGGGGAGGCGCGCGGAAAAAGAGAAACTGTCAGATTGTAACCTTGCGTGATTTCTTTCGCGCTTGGTATTTGACCAGATAGGAAAGAGAAGCAAGGGCTTTTAGGAGGGACCATACATTGGATTTAATCATCCTACTCGTTATTATTTGGTTCGTTTACAAAGCAATACAAAAGCGAAAGGCATCTAAACAAATCGCTGAAGCTGCAAAGCACTCAGCATGTACGAACAAGATCATCAGGACTCTCAGGATTTTATCTGGGGCTAAAGTTGATAGGGTTGACTGCGTACTTTCATTAGGAAAATTCACCCGACGCTACGACAAGAGAGGGAAAATCGACGGCGCGACCGAACTCATTAGCTTAAAAATTGTTTTTACTTCTGATGAACTGGCACAAGTTCTCAAAACCAACCAGCAGAGCATGTCTGAAACACTGAAGAAAATTGATGAATCGGAAAGGACTGGCGATCATCAAGAAGTCTTAAGACTTCTTGATGAAGTTCATTCTATTCGTAAACACGCAGCAGAATCCTTTGAAATGTTTTTTGGAGTAAAACCTGACCACGAATTGATGGCGGAATTTGCATTAAATTACGAGTACAGTATATCAGGCAATCAATCAACAGGCGATACGGGGTATTATGTGGATGAATTAGGTGTAGCTTATTCCAAATACGGAGCACTCCGCAGTCCGTATGTTCTGGATGCAGTAGAGGAACAGGCTCAAAATATACCTAATATCCACCTCGATGTTGACAAAACTATTCCGAGCGAGACACGAATAAATACTTAAGCAAAGGAGAATAAACATGAGTAAAAACTATATCGGCTGCTGCGGCAGCTGCAAGTACATGGATCTGAGCAGCGGCTACACGTCCTGCTACTCCACGTCGTTCAAATGCACGCGAAACAGCTACAATGTGAAAGCCGACGAGAAGCGATGCAGCAAATTTGAGCCGGATACCAACCGCGATAACGCTTTGATCGCAATGTACGACAAGTAAGGAAGAAGATCAAGGAAAAACGGAATAGAGCAAAAGCAGTGCGCAAAAATTCAGCCCCGCCCCGGCTTATCACCGGGGCGGGGCATCAGATTGTCAAAAAGTCTTATCAACGCGGCGAAGCCGCTCAATTTAAAGGCCTCCCTGTGCAAGGGAGGCTGTCAGCCGAAGGCTGACTGGAG
>CAVJGI010000148.1:0-3028 GCA_963649145.1 Ruminococcus bicirculans (ex Wegman et al. 2014)
GGGATAACTCCATTTTCCAGCCCATATTCGCTTGTTTTTCGCTAAGTTGCAAGAGAACCCCCGCCTTCGCTGCATGAAAGCGGGGGTTCTTTGACGGGCTGAAGAGGCAGAGAGCATATTGCTCTCTGCCTCCCGTGAAGAAGGATATAAAATAGGGATAAAGGAGGCTGGTTTGTTTTTACGCCTTATACTGGGCGGTCGGCTTCTCGCCGGGCTCCTTGTCGATGCGGCTCGCGGAGAAGTAAATGAGGATCGTTCCGACGAGGCTCGCGACGGCGAAGGCGGCGTAAGCGCTGCGGTAGCCGCTGGTCAGGCGCAGGCTGGTGGAGAGGATGATGGGCGCGGTGACGGTGAAAATCTGCATGATGACCGCGCTGCGGCCCCAGATGACGGGATAGTCGCGGGGACCGTAAAGGCTCATAACGTGGCTCATAACCATGTTGGCGTTGGAGCCGGTCATGAAGAAGAACATGAACACGAAGATGATGTTCGTGACCTTGTTATACGGCAGGAAGCCGCCGCAGACGCCGGAGATGATGTAACCGACGCCCATCATAAGTCCCGCGCGGCGGGTGCCGACCTTCTGGTCGAGCCAGCCGCCGAAGATGGAGCCGGGGACTGCGAAAAGCGGGAGCAGCTTCATCCACTTTCCGGCAGCGCCGGCGGCGATGCCGGCAGCCTGATCGGGCGCGACGCCGCTTGCGATGAGCTCAGGGACGCGCATGGAGATCTGGTAAGGCACCATCTGCTGCAAAAAGCCGGAGGAGACCATAAAGAGCAGGCCGTAGCCGATCATAACGAGCCAGAAGTTACGGTCTTTGAGGACTTCCTTCATGGTCCAGACGCGCGGGCCGCTCATGCGGGCGCGCAGCGCGGCGCGCTCTTCCTCGGTGCTGTCGCCGTTATCGGGCAGGAAGCCGACCTTGGTCGGGTCCACGGGGAAGCAGAACCAGTTGATGATACCCCAGACGATGGTCGCCGCGCCGAAGATGACGAGCGTCTTGCCGGGGCCGCCCCATGCGAGCAGGGCGGTCATGATGGAGAGCGTGATGAGGTTCGCGAGGTTGTTGCCGATGGACGCCCAGCCGAGGGCGGAGCCCTTCTTGGTCGGGAACCAGTTCGTGATGATCATCGGCTCCGCGACCTGAGAGGCGTTCGCCGCCATGACGAACACGAGGAACACGACAACATAGTAGCCCACGACGGAGTTCACATAGCCGTAGAAGCAGGTGGCGATGCCGCCGACGATGCAGACGAGCGTGAACATGATGCGGGTCTTATACTTGCCGTAAAGCGCGCCGAGGAGGAAGCAGGGGATGATACTGAGATAGCCGATGTAGCTGTTCATGGCGAGGACTTGATACTTTTCCAGACCAAGCTGCTGCGCCTTGATGTCAGCCAGCACGTTCTGCGCCGTGCCGTTCCACCAGCCGCCGGAGATGAACATCCACGCGATCATCACGTAGATGATGCACCACCAGCCCTTGACGCCGTAGTTGAAATTCGTTTTCTTTCGCGGAGTTTGCACCTTGTTTTCCATAAAGCTCTTTCTCCTTTTCAAATTTGCCGGGTCACATTTCTGCCCGGTCAGGGAAACAAAATCGGGAGGTGCGCCATATCACTCGCGGGGAAAAGATCTTTCGCTTTTTTTCCGCCCCTCCCGCTTTTGCGGGAGGGCGGCTTGGCTTTTTTAATAACGCGGGGGAATACCGGGACGGCCGGGATACTTTGCCTCGATCTCGCGGACGCGGGGATCGTCGAGGCAGCAGAGCCAGCCCTTATCGTAGACGAGCTTGTCGCCGACGGTGAGCGTGGCGTTGCGGATGTCGCCGGTGATGTGCGGGTAGTAGTAATAATTGGGCTTTGCGCCGGCGGAGCCGATGTGGACGTGGAGGTTGCAGCTGTGGGAGTGGTCGATGATGCGGCGGTAGCGGTTATTCGGGCACTGATACTCCTCGACCTTCGCGTTCGGGTGAACGCCGAAGTGGAAGGTGTCGAAGCGGTAAATGCCGTCGCCGACCTTGGTCTCCAGATCCTTCAGCAGCGCGCGGAGCTTCGCAGCCTCCGTGCCGCCGGTGATGTTGACCATGCGGCTGCCCTCGACCTCGATGCTGATCGGGGTGTCCCACTCCGGCTCGATGTCCAGATAGCGGGACCACCAGCTGAGCATGCAGTTGAAGTTGAAAACGCCGTGGATGTCCGCGCAGTTGATCGGCGGGTGGACCCACTCCGGGCAGGGCAGATAGTGGCTGGCTTCCTTGCGCCAAGAGTTATACGCCATGCCGGGGATGCCGTCGCGCTTCGTCGGGTCGAGGGTAAAGCCCTCCAGATGGGTGCCGTTCGGGTCGGTCATGACGAAGGGATTCATGTTGCGCTCCATAAACGGCTCGGAGCTGATGTGGCGGATCATCTCCACGAGCTCATAGGGGGTCTGCGCCCACTTCGTCATAAGCAGCGGCGCGGTCGCCGGGAACATGCGCACCATCCACGTGTTGCACTCCTCCAGATGATCGCGGAACTCGCTCATCTCCTCGGTGACGAGGTCGAAGGTCGGGTTGAACACAACGTCCGCCGCGGCGATCGCCGCCTTGACCACGGGCGGGTAGCGCCAGTGGTGGAGCTCATGGGGCTCATCCGCCCAGACGATCGTGCAGTTCGCGCCGCGGCTCTCCACGACGCTCGCGAGCCATGCAATGGCTTCCTCGTCGACGAGGTTATCGCCGCCGTAAAGTCCGTCCTTGTAGGCGAGGATAACGACCTCCTGCCCCGCCTTGACCTCCGCGCACTTATCGACCATGTCGTTCAGGGAGATCAATGCGTCCTTGGGGATGCCTAACTGAATTGCCATAATGTCCTCCTGTTACAATATATTTGCCTCGGAAAAAGTGGCAGCCAGCAACGAGCCGAGACATCTCGTTGCCTAAGCTGTTAGAATGGGAAGGTAATGGTCTGACCTAATCCTCCAAGGGCTATGTGCCCGTAATTAAGTCAGTCAGCCATCCTCCTATTCGCAGCGTTCGATTTGTGC
>CAVJGI010000149.1:0-2982 GCA_963649145.1 Ruminococcus bicirculans (ex Wegman et al. 2014)
ATTCCGGAAGCTTACAACCCTCCAGTCAGCGCTGCGCGCTGACAGCCTCCCTTGCACAGGGAGGCCTTTAAAATCGGAGCTCCTCCGTTTCTATTTTTTAAAACACAAGGACCGCCCGGCTGCGCCGGGCGGTCCTATATTTGTCTTATTCTTTTCTTACTCCCGGTTCGGGTCCTCCGCCATATTCGCGATGATGAGATACTGCGCGAGCAGCATCAGCGCGGCGGAGACGAGGTGGATCGCGGTGAGGCTGCCGCGGCGGGGGTCGAAGACGGTGGTGAGGTTCAGCACCGCGGCGAAGGGGAGGACGAACATCATCGTCAACGGGCGGGCTCTGCCGTAAAAGAGCGCGGCGAGATAATAGACGCCGAGCACCGCGGCGGCGACGGCGAGCAGCCCCGGCGCGTAAGCCCAGAACTGCGGCTCGTCGGAGCCGAGCTTATAGCTGAACACGAGCCAGTAGCAGAAGAAGATCGTCAGAAACGCCGAGGCGCTCTTCCCCGCCGCGTTCGGCGCGTCCGATCCGCGCTTCGGGATGAGACCGGGGATGCAGAGCCCCGCTAAAATACCCGCCGCGCCGAAGATGCGCTGGAGCGTCGGGAACTTGGCAAGGTCGGCGGAGAACATCAGCACGAGCGACGCGGCGACGAACGCCGCAGCCATCGCCCAGCTCAGTATCGCGGGCACGACCGTCCGGCAGCGGAGCGCCGCCCCTGCGTCCGCGGGGAAAACATAGCGCCGCAGCCAGAGCCGCACGATGAGTACCAGCACGGCAGCCGATATGAGGATATAGACCGCGAGCACGATCGAGATGCCCGCGCCGCGCGCGGCGAGGCCCTCCTCGTCGTAGAGATTCATATTTTGCAGCCAGCGCAGAAATGCGCCGAAAATGCCCAGCACAAGGGTCGTGAGCGTGATCGTCAGAGCGTCTTTTCGCATAATTGCATCCTTGTCCAAGTATAGATTTAATGCAGTTATTCTATACCGATTTGACGCTTCCGTCAAGTCTCTTGGGAGGGAGAAGCATGCAAAGGAAAAACGCTGTGGGGTTTTCGCTGCTCGCGGTCGCGTTCGCGTTCGTGCTGCCGCTCGTGCTCTCCGGCGCACCGGCGGAGAGCCGGGAGGTGCCGGAGCTGACGCCGCCCGCCGTCACCGCCGCCGCGCCGTCACCGGACCCGACGCCCACGCCCGCGCCGGAGCCGGTGCTGGACGCGGCGACGCCGCTGCGCCTGCACACGGAGTCGGGCGACACCGAGACGACGATGGCGGACTATCTGCCCTTCGCGCTCGCCGGGGAGATGCCCGCCGCCTTCGAGCCGGAGGCGCTGCGCGCACAGGCGGTCGCGCTGCGGACTTACGCGCTCTATTACCGCGACGCGCCGAAGGCGCAGCACCCGGACGCGGACGTCTGCACCTCCTCCGCCTGCTGCACCGCCTGCGCGGACGAGACGGAGCTCCGCGAACGCTGGGGCGCGGACTATGACGATTATTGGGCGCGCGTCTGCGCCGCCGTCGCCGCGACGGACGGACAGTATCTCGTCTGGGAGGACGCCCCCGCGCTCGCGGTGTTCCACGCTTCGAGCTACCGCCGCACGGAGGCAGCCGCGGACCTCGGCATGGCGCAGCCCTACCTCGCGAGCGTGGACTCGCCGGAGACGGCGGAGGAGGTCCGGAACCTGAACACCACGGTGGAGGTCTCCGCCGACGACTTCCGCGCCGCGGTGCTCGCCGCCGTGCCGGACGCGGACCTCAGCGGCAGCGCCGAGGGCTGGGTCGGCGCGGTGACGCTGAACGCCGCCGGGCGCGTGGCGCAGGTGGTCATCGGCGGCAAGGCGGTCAGCGGGCTCGCCCTGCGCCAGATGTTCTCCCTGCGCAGCACGGATTTCACCTTAGCATGGAGCGACGGCGCCTTCCACTTCCGCGTCAGCGGCTACGGTCACGGTCTCGGACTCAGCCAATACGGAGCAAACCTCCTTGCCCGCGAGGGCTACGGCTACGCGGAGATTCTGGCGCACTATTATCCGGGGACGGAGCTCGTCATGGCGGTGCTGGAATGGTGAAAAGTGAAGAAGTGTCCTTCGGAGACTTAGGGACTTGACGCAGGCGGGAAAACGGTGTAAAATAAGTTACCTTTTAAAGATCACACCCCGTTTTTTACATCAGACAGAAAGGTGGACGATATATGGGTTTCATTCCAGAGATCACCTGCCGCCATTGCGGACAGAAGTATTCCGCCCTGCACCTGCGCTGCCCCCACTGCGGCACGCGCCATGTCAAGCAGAGCACCCGCTCCGCCGCGACCACGGCGAGCGCCGTCTCCGGCTCCGAGGCGAATAAGCGCCTCAACTCCAACACCCAGTGGCAGTTCATTTTCGGCTGCATCCTCGTCGTCGCGGTCATCGTGGCGGTCATCGTGCTCATCACGGCAAGCCTGAAGCCCAACGAGCCGGTCACGCCGGTGGAGACCGCGCCGCTCCCGACCGTCGTCGTCACCACGCCGCCTCCCCCGACGCCGAGCCCGACGCCGACGCCCATCCCCGTGACGAGCGTCAGCATCACCTTCCTCGGCGACGCCATTCAGGAGTTCACCCAGCGCACCACGTGGGCGCCCATCGACCTTGACGCGGAGGTCTATCCCCTCGAAGCGCTGACCGAGAACACCGTCACATGGCGCAGCACCGACGAGGCGGTCTGCACCGTTGATCAGGACGGTGTCGTCACCGGCGTCGGCAGCGGCAGCTGCGAGATCATCGCCGAATGCGGCGGCGTCGCGGCGTCCGTCAAGGTCCTCGTGCCGTAAAAAAAAGAAAACCGAAACACCGAGCGGGAGGCTGCCGAACGCGACCTCCCGCAGATATTTTTATAAGCCTGCAAATAAAAAGTCAAGCCCCAAAGTGGACTTGATAGAAGAAAAATTTACAGGCAGAAGGTAGAGAAAAAGTGCAGCACAAAAAGGCCGCCGCAAAAGCGCCGACCTGAGAA
>CAVJGI010000150.1:0-2974 GCA_963649145.1 Ruminococcus bicirculans (ex Wegman et al. 2014)
CCTTAACTGCGCCTTTGCTTACTTTCCCCGCAGGGGGAAAGTAAGTCGCGTCCCGCGGACGCGAAACATATTTAATCTTAGCGCCCGCAGGCGCGAAACATATTTAATCTTAGCGCCCGCAGGCGCGAAACATATTTTAACCCCAACTACGCCTCAAACTCCTCATAGAGCCTCACAAGCTCATACCGCCGCGCGACGTCGGCTTTTTGGTAAATATTGTGAACATGCGCCTTGACGGTACCCATGGAGACGGTGAGCTCGCTGCTGATCTCCTGATTGTTTCGCCCGGCGAGAAGAAGGGTAAAGACCTCCAGCTCGCGGTCGGTCAGACCGAGCTTCCGGGCGAACTTCATTTTTTTATACTCCGCGCCCTGCGTTCCGGCGAGGGGCGCGGCGGCGTCGGGCGCGGGCGCGGGCGGCTCCTCCGCGGCGACTCTGCCCCCGAAGAGAATGTCGGCGGGGTTCAGCTCGCCGGCGTGGAAAATACGGAACACATAAGCGTAAAAGATCCCGGCATACGCCAGCCGCAGCAGGTCTTCGCAGCGGTTGCGGTCATAGATATGGATATTGCCCTCCGTGTAGCTGTCGACGTTGAAAATGACGTAGGTATCCTCCGCGATGATGCAGAGCGAAAACGCGATCGTCACCCACATAATGAGCCGCAGAAAGGTTTTTCGCCCCACGGGAACGCCCGTGATGCGCGGAATATCACGCAGCGCATAAATGCAGGCAAAGACGGCAAAAATCTGATAAGCGATGTAATAGAGGTAGACCGAGGTCGCGTTCATGCCGGTCAGTGGGATAAAGATGTACCAGAGACCAAGCAGCACGACGATCATGATCTGGAACGGTCCGACCGTACCGCCCTTCTGGGTCGTATAAAACGCCATGGAGCAAAACGCGAGCCCCAGATAGATGACGGTCTTGATCGAGGGCGTTTGCAGAAAGAGGCGGTTATACCACTCGGCAAAGACAGGGACGAACTCCGTGAGGTCGACCACGAGGGCGTCCAGCAGGCAAAAGAGGAAAATTCCCATGATCGGGTAGCCGATGCGCTGGCGGTAGAGGATCGTCATGCAGAGCGTGAACGCCACGACGGAGGTGTAAGCGATGATGAGGAGCGTGCTGTAGCTGTATTGCAGGACCGAGATCGCCATTTATTTTTCCCCCAAATTCCCAGATTTTTCCAGTGCGGGGTCAGCGGGTAATTGTGCAAACTGCGCAAGAGTTTAGCTAAAGTTTAGAACAACTTTGTCAAAAAGTCAAGAAGAATCAACCCGATGTTTAGGAAAAGATAATTGCACACTGCGCCCGATCGGTGCTACGTTGGAGCCAGCAAGGAGGACGCAGAGCCCGGCAGACGCCGCCGGTCCCCGCGCTCTATGATCCGGGAAAAGCAAGCATTTTTCAATTATGAAAAAAGAAAAGAGGAGGACACAAAGTCAATGGCTAAGAAAAAATTCAACTTTATGTCGGTCCTGCTGTCCGTCATCTGCGTGGTCTTCGTCGCCGAAGCCGCAGCGCCGGTCGCAGCCATCGGCAACAGCCAGTTCTTCTGGTGGATCTTCATGATCGTTCTGTTCCTGATCCCCTACGGCCTCATCTCGTCCGAGCTCGGCACGACATATCAGGGCGAGGGCGGACTTTACGACTGGATCAACAAGGCGTATCCCGGCACCCGCTGGGGCGCACGCGCCTCGTGGTGGTACTGGCTGAACTTCCCGCTCTGGATGGCGTCCCTCGCGGTCGTGGTCCCGGAGCTGCTGGACTTCGCCTTCGGCATCCAGATCGGCACCGTGCCGAGCCTGCTCATCCAGCTCGCGTTCATCTGGATCGTCACCATCATCGCCTTCTACCCCGTCTGCGACAGCATCGTCATTCTGAACGTCTGCGCGGTCATCAAGGTCGTCCTCGCTGTTCTGGTCGGCGTGATGGGCATTTACTTCGGCTTCAAAAACGGCTTTGCCAACGACATGAGCTTCCGCACCTTCCTTCCGAGCTTCGACCTCGGCTCGCTCTCGTTCATCTCCGTCATCATATTCAACATGCTGGGGTTTGAGGTCGTCTGCACCTTCTCCGACGACATGACGAACCCCAAGAAGCAAATCCCGCAGGCGATCGTTGTCGGCGGCATCGTCATCGCGGCGATCTATCTGCTGGGCGGCTTCGGCATCGGCGCGGCGGTCCCCGTCGACGAGATCGACACCGGCTCCGGCCTGCTCGACGCCTTCACCGCGATGGGCGTGGAAAACAAGATCTTCCTCGCGGCGGTCGCGCTGCTGTTCATGATCACGCTCTTCGGCAACATGATCAGCTGGTCCATGGGCATCAACTCCACCGCAGCTTACGCCGCGGACAACGGCGATATGCCCGCCATCTTCAAAAAGCGCTGGGCGAAGAACGATATGCCCATCGGCTCTGCCCTGATGAACGGCATCATCGCCTCCATCATCGTCGTCATCGGCGTCATCCTCTCCGTCGTCGCGCCGGAAAGCGACCTGTTCTGGACCTTCTTCTCCCTGAACCTCGTGCTGTTCCTCATCAGCTACCTGCCCGTGTTCCCGGCGTTCCTGAAGCTGCGCCGCGTCGACCCGGACACGGAGCGTCCCTTCCGCGTCCCCGGCGGCAAGGGGATGCAGGTCGTGATGGCGATCGTCCCGATGATCCTCATCGCGCTCTCCGTCATCTTCACCGCCGTCCCGCTGGACGCCGAGTCCGTCCCCGGCACGCTCCCCATCACGATCGGCGCCGTCGTCTGCATCCTGCTCGGCGAGCTGCTCATCGTGCTTAGAAAAAAGAAGCAGAAATAACCCCCATTTTCCTTTCTCTCCCCTCCGGCGGCGGCGCCGCCCGGCGTCTGAGGGATGCCGCCGGACCTTTTTTCAAACGCACCATTCACTATAACGATATATAAATCTTGAAGCCTGCAAATAAAAAGTCAAGCCCCAAAGTGGACTTGATAGAAGAAAAATTT
>CAVJGI010000151.1:0-2833 GCA_963649145.1 Ruminococcus bicirculans (ex Wegman et al. 2014)
CCTTCAGGAGGTCGTGGACCTCATCAACCAGAGGCCGAGAAAAATCTTCGACTGGCTCTCCCCAGCCGAACTTGCGGGGGTTGCACTTGGTTGACTTTCTGCCGCCTTTAAATTGTGCGGCTTCGCCGCGATTCGACAAACCGAAAGCGCCCTCCCCGCCAGACGGTGGGGAGGGCGCTTAGCTTATTATTCAACATCGCTTTGCAGCAGCACGGCGCGGACGGGGGCGGCGTCGCAGCCGGCGTATTTGGCGGGGAAGGCGAAAATGAGGTATTCCCCGTCATCCACGCCGTCCAGCACGGCGTTTTCCACGATGGCGACGCCGCCGCGGGCGAGGATGACGTGGACCGCCGCCTCGTTGTCCGGCGGGGCGACGCTGAGCGCATCCGTCACGACGAGCTTCACGCCGCATTCGGCGAGATACTCCGCCGCCTGCTCGCAGAGATAGCGCTGCCCGCCGGTGTGGAGCACAATGCGCTCCGCCCCGGCGATGCGCCCGCGCAGGTCGTCCGCGCGGATGAGCTCCCCGGCGGAGACCGTCAGCACGCGGCACTCGCCGCAGTAAGCGTCCAGCGGCATCGCGTCGATCGGCGCGCCGTCCGGCAGAAAATGGCTCTCCGCGTCCGCGTGGGTACCCAGATGGCTCCCCGCGGTGACAAGCGTCTCGCGCCAGCCGCGCGTCTCGATGTCCGCGATCGGCTCCAGCACCGCCGGTGCCGAACCGGGATAAAGCGGCGCGTCCTGAAGCGCACGGGTGATGTCGTAGATCTTCATGGATTTTTCTCCCTTCTAACAAATCTGACGTTCACAAAAAGGCAGTGAGGACTTCACTGCCTTTTTCCATTCAAAAAAGCCTCGCAGAGTTTGCGGCGCGCACGCCGCAAAGAAATTCCAATCCATTTTTCGGCGCGACAAGTGCGTGCCGAAAAATTCTCTGCGCGGAGGGAACGTGCTCGCCGCAAGGCGAGTGCGCTGAGCGGAGCGTTCCCCTTCAACCGAGAGCCCAGCGTAAGCGGGTCTCGGTTGATTTATTTTCTCCGCCGCGCGCTCTTTTTCTGCTGGTCGTAGATGCGGCTGCCGGAGATCTTGCGGTCGGATTCCTGCATGAAAAGCTTGAGCTTGTCCTCAAAGCTCTGGTCGCCGGAAGAACGCGGAACGTAGCCGCCGGCGGGCTGGGACGCCGCTGCGGGGGCGGCGGGGCGCGGCGCAGGCTTGGCGTCCGTCCGCGGGGCGCGCTGCTGCTGCGGACGCTGCGGGCGGCGCTCCGGCGCACCGGGCTGCGCCTGCCGGATGGAGAGATTGATCTTGCCCTCCGGCGTGACGGAGAGGACCTTGACGCTGACGGTCTGGTCCTTTTTCAGATAAGCGTTGATGTCGCTGACGTATGTATTCGCGACCTCGGAGATGTGGACGAGCCCGCTTTTCCCGCCCGGCAGCGCGACGAACGCGCCGAAGGCGGTGATCCCCGTGACACGGCCCTCCAGAATGGAGCCCACTTCAAGCTGCATGCGTTTTGTTTTCCTCTCTCGCCGCCAATTTTTCGGCAGCGGGGTTTATTTTTTCTCAGTTATTGACGTCGTAAAAGATCTTTTCGCCGGGCATGACGAGACCGAGCTTCGTGCGCGCGATCTCGGCGATGGTGTCCGGGTCCCCGGCGTGCTCAATGTCGTATTCCAGCTCGGCGTTTTCCTGAAGCATCGCGTCCACCCGCGCCTGAAGCACCACGCGGTCCGCCTCCGCTTCCGCGGCGCGGTTTTTCGTGTTCACAAGGCTGATTGTCGCGTAAACGATCAGGGCGAGGAGCACGATCTTGGTAAAGATACTGGACCGTTTGAGTTTCATCTTCCGTTTCCTCCGGAGCTGCGGGGCGCACTGCGCCGTTTCTGCGTTTTGTAGCTATTATTGTAAACCAATTTTTCGTTATTGTAAACCACTTTTTCGCAGATTTTTTGATTTTTTCCGCCGGTGCGCAAAGTTTTTTCACCGGCTTGGCGGCGCGGCGCATAAGACGAAGCCCCCGGCGGGCTGCGCGGCGCTCCGGCGCGCCGAACAGCGCGATCCATGCCGCGCCCCCGGCGAGCAGCAGCGGCGGCATGAAAAGCCGCAGCCGCCCCTCCCCCGGTCCCATGCCGAGCGCGAAAAGCGTGAACGCGAAGAGCAGACAGAACAGCGCGTCGCAGCCGAGCGCGGCGAGCGCGCCCCGTCCCGTGCGCACGACCCGCAGCAGGTCATAGACCGCGCCGAGTGCCATTCCCGCGAGCAGGACCGCCGCGCAGACCATCACCTGATCGCGCAGCGGCAGCGCGAGGTCCATCAGTGAAAAAGCCGCGCCCAGAAGCCGCCGCGCGGCGCGGTGTCCTCATAGCGCAGCTCCGTAACGAGCCCCTCCACGCTCAGCTCGCCGGTCTCCGTGCTGAGCTCGCCGACGCAGAGCCCCTCGCCGCGCAGCGTGAGCGAGCCCTCCGTCGTCTGCATCACGATCTCGTGCTCGTCGAAGCTCTCGACCTCCTCCACGCCGCTGAGCAGCAGGCGGCGGCGGGACTTCAAGGACACATCATGCGCCCGCTTCGGCGGCGCGGATTTTGCTTTTTCCTCATAAGGCATCGGTGTTTTCCTCCCTAAGTCGCGGTTTTGGTTGATACTTATGCGGCGAGGGGGTGGAAAATGCCGGTTTTGCGAGGGGTTTTCTCGCCCACAAGGGCGAGGGGTTTTAAAATTTGAATGCGCCTTTGGCGCTAATTTAATCTGTCTCGCGCCCGCAGGGCGCGACTTACTTTGCCCCTCGCGGGGAAAGTAAGCAAAGGCGCGGTTAAGGGAAAACCCTTTCGATTGG
>CAVJGI010000152.1:0-2585 GCA_963649145.1 Ruminococcus bicirculans (ex Wegman et al. 2014)
TTTTCCGAGGCAAATATATTGTAACAGGAGGGACCCTTTCGATTGGGTCCCTCCTTAACTGTGCCTTTGCTTACTTTCCCCGCAGGGGGAAAGTAAGTCGCGTCCCGCGGACGCGAAACTTATTAAATTTGCGCCAAAGGCGCATTCAAAATTGGAATCCCCTCGCCCTTGTGGGCGAGAAATCCCCTTTTCAGATCACAGCAGATTCTTCTCCTCCGCGGTCCTCTGCGCTCTTTGCAGCGCGGCATAAACGCCATTTTTCGCCATCAGCTCGTCGTGACTGCCGATCTCCACGATCCCGGCACCTTCGACAACGGCGATGCGGTCCGCGGCGCGGATGGTGGATAGGCGGTGGGCGATGATGATGCAGGTCCTGCCCTCGCTGAGGCGGTTCAGGCTCGCCTGAATACGCTGCTCCGTCACGGAGTCGAGCGCGCTCGTCGCCTCGTCCAGAACGAGGATGGGCGGATTTTTCAGGAACACGCGCGCGATGGAAAGGCGCTGCTTCTGGCCGCCGGAGAGCATCGCGCCGCGCTCGCCGATATAGGTGTCGTAGCCGTCGGGCATCTCCATGATCTCGTCGTGGATCTCCGCGCGGCGGGCGGCCTCCTCGACCTCCGCGTCCGTGGCGTCCGGGCGGCCGTAGCGGATGTTCTCGCGGATGGACCCGGCGAACATAAACACATCCTGCTGGATAATGCCGATGGCGCGGCGGAGGCTCTCCTGCGTCAGAGTGCGGACATCGTGCCCGTCGACGCGCACCGCGCCGGAGCTGACGTCGTAAAAGCGCGGGAGGAGTGAGCAGAGCGTGGTCTTGCCGCCGCCGGAGGGACCGACGAGGGCGAAGGTCTCGCCCGCCGGGATATGGAGCGTCACGTCACTCAGCACCTCGGTGCCGTCGTCGTAGTGGAAGCTCACGCGGTCGTAATCGACGTCGCCGCGGACGTTTTCGAGCTCCTGCGCGTCCGGCTCATCGCGGATCTCCGGCTCGGTGCGCATGATCTCCAGAAAGCGCGTGAAGCCCGCGCTGCCCTGCATCCACTGCTCCGTGAACTGCGCGAGGCGGCGGATGGGGCTGATGAAGGTCGTGACATAGAGCGTGAAGGTCACAAGGTCGACATAGTCCATCTCGCCGCGCATGATGAGGTAGCCGCCGACGGCGATGACGATGACGGGCAGCACACCGGTGGTGAACTCCATGCCGCTCTGGAACAGGCCCATCGCCTTGATATAATCGACGCGCGCGACCTTATACTTGTCGTTCGTGGCGGCGAATTTCTGCTCCTCCTGCGTCTCGTTCGCGAACGCCTTCGCGGTGCGGACGCCGGAGATCGAGCTCTCGATCGCGGCGTTGATCTCCGCGGTCTTGCGCTTGACCTCGATGTTCGTGTCGCGCATGCGCACGCGCTGGCGCATCGTGAACCAGAAGCAGAGCGGCAGCACGAGCGTCAGCACCAGCGCGAGCTTCCACTGGATGCCGTAGAGCACGGCGAGCGCGCCCGTGATCGTCACGACGCTGATGAGCACGTTCTCCGGTCCGTGGTGCGCCAGCTCCGTGATCTCAAAGAGGTCCGTCGTGACGCGGCTCATCAGAACACCGGTGCGGTTATGGTCGAAAAAGCTGAAGCTCAGCGTCTGCATGTGGTCGAAAACGTCCTGCCGCATGTCCGCCTCGACGAGCACGCCCATGCGGTGGCCCACGACGGTGATGATGTAATAGAGCAGCCCCTTCAGCACATAAGCCGCGACGAGCACCGCCATGATGACGAAAAACACGCGGAACAAGCCCTGCGGCAGCAGCTGCGTCATGCTGCGCCGGGAGACGAAGGGGAACACGAGGTCGATGACCGCCGCGAGCAGCGAGCAGCCCATGTCGATGGCAAAAAGCCGCCTGTGGGGGCGGAAATAACTGAAAAACACCCACAGCGGGTGATGCGTGAAGTCCTTTTTCTGTTTCATGCGAATTTCTCTCTTTCCTGCACGGCGAGCGCGTCGCAGCGGTTATTATAGGGGTTTTCCGCGTGGCCCTTGACCCAGTGATAGCGCATCTCGTGGCGCTCCGTGAGCTCCAGCAGCGCGCCCCAGAGGTCGGGGTTCAGCGCGGGCTTTTTGTCCGATTTGACCCAGCCGCGCGCCCGCCACGAGCGTGCCCAGCCCTTTTCGAGCCCGTCGATGACGTATTTGCTGTCGCTCCAGAGGTCCACGGCGCAGGGCTCCTTTAAAGCCTCCAGCGCGCGGATGACCGCGGTCAGCTCCATGCGGTTATTCGTCGTAGCCGCCTCCCCGCCGGAGAGCTCGCGCTCGATCTCCTTATACTTCAAAATAGCGCCCCAGCCCCCCGGACCGGGGTTGCCGCTGCACGCTCCGTCGGTGTAGATCGTGACTTGTTTCATGGTTTGGTCCTTTTGTTTGAGATGTGAGTGGGTTCTTTTTTTGATAATGAATGCGGCTTCGCCGCAAATTTAATATGTTTCGCGTCCGCGGGACGCGACTTACTTTGCCCCTCGCGGGGAAAGTAAGCAAAGGCGCGGTTAAGGGAAAACCCTTTCGAATGGGTTTTCCCTTAACAATCCCTTTCCTGAACG
>CAVJGI010000153.1:0-2468 GCA_963649145.1 Ruminococcus bicirculans (ex Wegman et al. 2014)
CTCCACTTGCTTTCCCCTGTCGAGTTCGCTGTCCAATTTGTTTGACAAACTTACACTTGCTTGCAAACGAAGCCGTCAGCGGCTATAATATCGGCAGTAGTTTTTAAAAGGAGCCGTGAAGCCTATGTCCGCTTCCAAAAAGAATCTGATCTTCATCCTGCTCGTCTTCGTCGTCGTGACCGCTTACAGCATCCTCGGCGGCGGCGGGAAGGGCTATGACTTTTCCCTCGAAAACGAGACGCTGACCGTCAGCGGTCCGGAGGAATACAGCTTCTCCGTGGCCTTCGCGGACATCGCGGACGTCGCGCTCGCGGAGGATTTTGACCCCGGTCTCTGTGTCTCCGGCGGCAGCAGCCACAAGTATAACTGGGGCACTTGGGAAAACACCGCCTTCGGGGAATACCAGCTCTGCATGCTCGCAAAGCTCTCCGACTGCGTCGTCGTGACGGCGGCGGACGGGGCGCACTATGTCTTCACCATCGAAAGCGACCGCACCACGGCGGAATTTGCCTCCTCGTTCCGGGAGTATCTGGACACACTGGCGGCGGAAAAGGAGTAAAAAAACAAAATGGAATCTGCAAAGCAGCGCTTTCTGCGCTATGTCAAGGTCTGGACAACGTCGGACGAGTCCAGCGGGACCTCGCCCTCCACGGAGCGGCAGAAAGACCTCGGATGGCTTTTGGAGTCGGAGCTCGCCGCGCTCGGTATGCGGGACGTTCATATGGATACCTGCGGCAACGTGATCGCGACGCTGCCCGCCGCCCCCGGCTGCGAGGGCGCGCCGAAGATTGCGCTCATCGCGCATGTGGACACCTCGCCGGACGCGCCGGGCGAGGGCGTGAGCCCCCGCATCGTACGCTACGAGGGCGGCGAGCTGCCGCTCGGCTCTGGCGTTTCGCTGACCCCGGCGCTCTGCCGCGGGCTGGAGGCGCACATCGGCGAGGAGCTCATCGTCACGGACGGCTCCACCCTGCTCGGTGCGGACGACAAGGCGGGCGTCGCGGAGATCATGGCGGCGGCAGAGACGCTGATCGAAACCGGCGCGAAGCACGGCGAGCTGCGTATCGTGTTCACGACGGACGAGGAGATCGGCTGCGGCGTGGACGGGCTCAGCGTGCCGGAGCTCGGCTGCGACTGGGGCTACACGGTAGACGGCGGTCCGCTCGGCGAGATCGAGTATGAAAACTTCAACGCCGCCGGCGCGGTCGTGACGGTCCATGGCGTCGGCGTCCACCCCGGCGACGCGAAGGACGTGATGGTCAACGCCGCGACCGTCGCGATGGAGCTCCATGCCCTGCTCCCGACGGACGAGGTGCCGGAGAAAACGAGCGGCTACGAGGGATTTTTCCACCTGCACGATATGCGCGGCTGCTGCACGGAGGCGGTTCTCGAATACATCATCCGCGACCACGACCGCCCGCGCTTTGAGCAGCGCAAGGCGCAGCTTTGCGCCGCGGCGGACGCGATCAACGCGAAATACGGTCCCGGCACCGCCGAGGCGGACATCCGCGACAGCTATTATAATATGAAGGAAAAGATCGAGCCGCATATGCAGCTCATCACCCGCGCCGAGGCAGCGTTCCGCGCAAACGGCATCGAGCCGCGCTGCGTCCCCATCCGCGGCGGCACGGACGGCGCGCGTCTATCTTGGGACGGGCTGCCCTGCCCCAACCTCTCCACCGGCGGGTATAATTACCACAGCGTCCGCGAGTGGATCCCGGCGGAGAGCCTCGACGCCATGGCGCGCGTGCTCGTGACGCTCGCGGAGGGCTTTGCGGAATGAGGGCGCTCGAAGTGCGCAGTGAGCGGCTCGTTCTCCGTCCGCGGACGGAGGAGGAGATGCTCGCTCTGCGCGACGCGGAGACCGACCCGGAGGACCGCAAGGCTTACAGCGAGATGCTGGAGCTGATGCGTGCTGAGCCGGAGACGGCGGAGTGGGCATGCGACTGGCGCGTCTCCCTGCCGGACGGCACGGAGGTCGGCGGCATCGGCTTCAAGGGCGCGCCGGGCGCAGACGGCAGCGTGGAGCTTGGCTACGCCACGCTCCCCGCCCACCGTCGCCGGGGCTACGCCGCGGAATACACCGCCGCGCTGAGCCGCTGGGCGCTCGCCCAGCCGGGCGTGAAGCGCGTCCTCGCCCAGACGGAGCCGGGAAACATCGCAAGTCAGCGGGTCCTCGCCCGCTGCGGGTTTGTCCCCTGCGGGGCTGGGGAGGAAGGACCGATGTTTGCGCTGCGCGGGTGATAGGTTTCTCGCCCCAAAGGGCGAGGGGTTAGAATAGGTTTCGCGCCTGTGGGCGCGAAACTTATTAAATTTGCGGCGAAGCCGCATCAGATTGTCAAAAAACTCCTGCGAGTCGCGATTTTAAAGGCTCCCGAAGTGCAAGGGGAGCTGTCAGCGCTCCGCGCTGACTGAGACCAACTATGCAAAGTCAAGCGGCAAGAAGCGGATAAAATGGTGAATAGACT
>CAVJGI010000154.1:0-2451 GCA_963649145.1 Ruminococcus bicirculans (ex Wegman et al. 2014)
GGGATAACTCCATTTTCCAGCCCATATTCGCTTGTTTTTCGCTAAGTTGCAAGAGAACCCCCGCCTTCGCTGCATGAAAGCGGGGGTTCTTTGACGGGCTGAGATCCCGCCCGTTACCGGGCGGGATTTTTTGCTTCTTGACTCATTGCACCTTCCGCGGTAAAATAGACTGTAAAAATCTGAGCGGGAGGCGGGAAAATGGAACAGAGTGCGCGGTTTTCCCATGCCTATATCCTTGCCGCCGCGCCGGACGCGGGCTATGCGCGGGCGTTGGAGCTGGCGCAGGCGATGCTCTGCACCGGGTCCGCACCGCGCCCCTGCGGTGTCTGCCGGAACTGCCGCAAGATCGCCCACGGCGCGCACCCGGACGTCATCACCGTCGAGCGCCTGACGGACGACAAAGGAAAGCTCAAGTCGGAGATCGTCGTCGACCAGATTCGTGATATGGCGGCGGACGCCGCGGTGCTGCCCAGCGAGGCGGACAAAAAGGTCTACATCATCCACGAGGCGGGGCTTATGAACGAAGCGGCGCAGAACGCCGCGCTGAAGCTTCTGGAGGAGCCGCCCGCGTTCGATGCGTTCCTGCTCGTGGCGGACAGCGCCGAGCAGCTTCTGCCGACCGTGCGCTCGCGCTGCGTACTGCTGGCGGACAATGCCGGAGAGAGCGCACCGCCCGCCGCCGCGCGGGAGCGTGCCGAGCGCTGGATCGACTGCGCCGCGGGGCGCGCGCGGCTCTCGCTGCTGAGCTTCGCGAGCGAAAACGAGTCGCTCACGAACGCGGAGCTGCTGGACTTCTGCCGCGCGGGAAAGGCGCTGCTCGCGGACATGCTCTGCCGCCGCCTGCCGGACCGGAAGCTGCCGCGCGCGGAGCTGATGCGTCTTGCGTCGCTGCTGCGCAAAACGGAGGATTATCTGCGTCTCAACGTCAGCCCCAAGCATGTTCTGGGGATGCTGGCGGCGGAGACGATCAAGTGAAATGAGGAAACAAATTTGATTACTGTTGTCAGTGTAAAATTCAGGAACCGGGGCAAGACCTATTATTTCGACCCCGGCGCACTGGAGGTGCCGGACGGCGCGCAGGTCGTCGTGGAGACCAGCAAGGGGCTGGAGCTCTGCGACTGCGTGCAGGGCAACCATATCGTGACGGACGAGCGCATCGTCCCGCCGCTGCGCCCCGTCGTGCGCATCGCGACTCCGGACGATCTGCGCATCGCGGAGCTCTGCCGCCAGCGCGAAAAGGAAGCCTTCGGCATTGCGGAGAAGAAGATCGCCGCCCACGGCCTTGAAATGAAGCTCGTGGACGTCGAGTGCAATTTTGAGGGCAATAAAATGCTCTTTTTCTTCACGAGCGACGGCCGCGTGGACTTCCGCGAGCTGGTGCGCGACCTCGCCGGGGTGTTCCGCGCCCGCATCGAGCTGCGTCAGATCGGCGTGCGCGACGAGGCGAAGATGCTCGGCGGCATCGGCATGTGCGGCAGGCCCTACTGCTGCAATCAGTTCTTGGACGATTTCGAGCCCGTCAGCACCAAGATGGCGAAGGTCCAGTCCCTGTCGCTGAACCCGGCGAAGATCTCCGGCTGCTGCGGCAGACTGATGTGCTGCCTGCGCTATGAGGAGGAGGCTTACGAGGAGCTCGTAAAGACCGTGCCGAAAAACGGCGCCTTTGTCGAGACGATCGACGGCTACGGCAACGTCGTGCAGGTCAACCTGCTGCGCCAGCGCGTCAAGGTCCGGCTCGACAATACGGACGACGCGCCCAAGACCTTCGAGGCGGACGAGGTCGCCGCCGTTCCCGGCGGGCGTCCCAAGCCCGGCGAGCCGCTGCCCCACGTGCTGAAGCCCGTGGAGCGCAAGAAAGCCGAGCCGGAGGAGGAGGACGATTTCTGGGTCGCGCCGCCGATCTTCGCCGAGGACACGGCGAGCCCGCGTCCGGAGCGCCGGAGCGAAGCGCACGAGGAGTCCGGCGATGCCAAAAAGCGCCGACGGAGAAGCCGCGGCGGGAAAAAGCCCGCCGGTGCGCAGGACGGTCAGCCGAAGGAAAAGCCGCAGGGCGAGCCCCGGCAGAACGGGGAAGCCAAGCCCGCGGGCGAAAACCGGAGCGGTTCTGGCCGCCGCCGCAGCTGCGGCGGGAAAAAGCCCGGCAGCACCACTCCCGGCGGCGAGATCCGCACCCAGCCCCAGCCGCGCCCCAAGCCCGACACCGAGGAGGTCGGCGGCTACGAGCCCAACAACAAGCGCAGCCGCGCCCATTCCCGCTCCCGCAGAAAAAAGCCGAAGCCCCCGATGGACACGGCGGAATAATGGAACAAAAAAGAGACCGCCGAAGCGGTCTCTTTTTTGTTCCTGAGCGTGTCAAAGAACTTCTGCGAGCTGCGATTTTAAAGGCTCCCCTGTGCAAGGGGAGCTGGCGCGCGAAGCACGACTGAGACCAACTATGCAAAGTCAAGCGGC
>CAVJGI010000155.1:0-2449 GCA_963649145.1 Ruminococcus bicirculans (ex Wegman et al. 2014)
AACCAGTTCGTCGGCAACTGGCCGGGCGTCACCGTGGAAAAGAAGGAAGGCAAGCTGAAGAAGCACAATGACGTCGTCATCACCGACCTTCCCGGTATCTACTCCCTGTCCCCCTACACGCTGGAGGAGGTCGTCGCCCGTAACTACCTCATCAGCGAGCGCCCGGACGCCATCCTGAACATCATCGACGGTACCAACCTTGAGCGCAACCTTTACCTCACCACCCAGCTCACCGAGCTCGGCATTCCCGTCGTCATCGCCATCAACATGATGGACGTTGTGAAGAAGAACGGCGACAAGATCAACATCCCGGAGCTCTCCCGCGAGCTCGGCTGCGAGATCGTTGAGATCTCCGCCCTGAAGGGCGACGGCGTTATGGAGGCGGCGGAGACCGCGATCCGCGCCGCCAAGCAGGGCAAGACTATCCCGATGCACACCTTCTCCGGTCCCGTGGAGCACGCCATCGCCCACATCGAGGAGGCTGCGGTACATACCATGCCGGAGGAGCAGCAGCGCTGGTACGCGATCAAGATCTTTGAGCGCGACGACAAGGTGCTGGAGCAGATGAACGTCCCGGCGGACACGATGAAGCACATCGAGGAGGACATCAAGGCCGCCGAGAAAGAGCTCGACGACGATGCCGAGAGCATCATCACGAACGAGCGCTATGTCTACATCGCCCAGATCATCAAGAGCTGCTACAAGAAGAAAAACAAGGGCGGTCTGACCGCCTCCGATAAGATCGACAAGATCGTCACGAACCGCTGGCTCGGTCTCCCGATCTTCGCCGCCGTGATATTCCTCGTCTACTGGGTCGCGATGGTCGCCGTCGGCGCCCCCGCCACCGACTGGGCGAACGACGGACTGTTCGGCGACGGCTGGCACCTGCTCGGCATCGGCTCCGCCGCTTACGGCGACGCCGCAGACGAGTACACCACCGCGAGCGACGCTGTCAGCGGCTACTATGAGCTTGATCTCGAGGACGAGGAGTTCGACGCGGACGCCGCGCTCGCCGAGATGAAGGAAGTCGTTCCCGAGTCCAACACCGCCACCATCGAGGTCGAGGACGAGGAGACCCTCGCGCTCAGCGATATGACCGTCTACTATGACGCCGTTCCCGATTTTGATGCGGAGAACGAAGAGGTCGTTCAGATGAGCTATCTCGACGCGGTTTCCTACTTCGAGGAAAACGGCTTCGACGAGCCGGATCCGGCTGATTACGGCGTGTGGGTGCCGGGCATCCCCGTGCTGATCGGCAACGGTCTTGAGGCTGCCGGTGCAGCCGACTGGCTGAGCGGCCTGATCCTCGACGGTATCGTCGCCGGTGTCGGCGCGGTCCTCGGCTTCGTGCCCCAGATGCTCGTCCTGTTCCTGATGCTCGCCTTCCTTGAGGCCTGCGGCTACATGGCGCGTATCGCCTTCGTTCTGGACCGTGTCTTCCGCAAGTTCGGTCTTTCCGGCAAGAGCTTCATCCCGATGCTCATCGGCACCGGCTGCGGCATTCCGGGCATCATGGCGTCCCGTACCATCGAAAACGAGCGTGACCGCCGTATGACGATCATGACCACCACCTTCATCCCCTGCGGCGCGAAGGTCCCGTTCATCGCAATGATCGCCGGCGCGCTGTTCGGCGGCAGTCCGTGGGTCTCCACCTCTGCTTACTTCATCGGCCTTGCCGCGATCATCGTCTCCGGCATTATGCTGAAGAAGACCAAGATGTTCTCCGGCGAGCCCGCTCCCTTCGTTATGGAGCTGCCCGCTTACCACCTGCCGACCCTCAGCAACGTGCTCCGCAGCATGTGGGAGCGCGGCTGGTCCTTCATTAAGAAGGCGGGCACCATCATCCTGCTCTCCACCATCGTTGTCTGGTTCACCACCTTCTTCGGCTGGGCTGAGGACGGCTTCCGGATGCTGGGCGAGGAGGAGATCGAGTTCTCCATCCTTGCTGCCATCGGCAACGCCATCGCTTGGATCTTCAAGCCCCTCGGCTGGGGCAACTGGCAGGCGACCGTCGCCTCCATCACCGGTCTCGTCGCGAAGGAGAACATCGTCGGCACCCTCGGCATTCTCTACGGCGGCGGCGACGGAACGGTCTACCAGAACATCGCGCAGGCGTTCACCGGCATCACCGGGTACTCCTTCCTCGTGTTCAACCTGCTCTGCGCGCCCTGCTTTGCGGCTATCGGCGCCATCAAGCGCGAGATGAACAGCGCCAAGTGGACATGGTTCGCCATCGGCTATCAGTGCGGCTTCGCTTATGTCATCGCCCTGATGATCAACCAGTTCGGCGGCCTCTTCACCGGCAACGTGAACGTCATCGGCCTTATCTTCGCCGTCGCGTTCCTCGGGCTCATTGTCTACATGCTCTTCAAGCCCTACAAGGAGGCTACCAAGCTCACGACCCTCGTCAAGGTCTGAGCCGGCAAAACCTAAGCTACTTTTTGAAAAG
>CAVJGI010000156.1:0-2285 GCA_963649145.1 Ruminococcus bicirculans (ex Wegman et al. 2014)
GCCATATCTCTCATACCTTTTTCTTCGATTGTCCAATATGTATTGTAATCCTACAAAAAAAATCCCAACCGGCGGCGGAGAGCGCTTGATTTCGGCGGGAAATGCATGGTATTATGGAAAGACACTGCATAGGAATGGACGGAGGACGGAATTTTGAAGCGCTTTGACACGGTTTTTTTCGATCTGGACGGCACGCTGACGGACCCCGGTCTGGGGATCACGAACTCGGTGCGCTATGCGCTGGAGCGCTTCGGCATTTCCGTCCCGGACCGCAGCGCGCTCTACCGCTTCATCGGTCCGCCGCTGATGGACTCGTTCCGGGAGTTTTACGGTTTTTCCCACGACGACGCGGCGGAGGCGGTGCGGCTTTACCGCGTTTATTTCCGCGAGCAGGGCATGTTTGAAAACGCCGTCTACCCCGGCGTTCCCGCGATGCTCCGCGCCCTGCGCGCGGACGGGCGGCGGCTCATCGTCGCGACGAGCAAGCCGGAGGAGTTCGCCGTCACGATCATGGACCACTTCGCGCTCTCGCAGCATTTCGACATCATCGCCGGGGCTGCGATGGACGAGACGCGCACCCAGAAGTGGGAGGTCATCGACTACGCCGTTTCCCGCGCCGGGATCGCGGACCGCGGGGGCGTCCTGATGGTCGGCGACCGGCGGCACGACATTCTCGGCGCGAAGCGCTGCGCCCTCGGCGGCGCGCTCGGCGTGCTCTACGGCTACGGGGACCGCGCGGAGCTCACCGCCGCGGGAGCCGACGCCCTTGCCGCTTCGGTGGAGGACGTCTCCCAGCTCATTTTGGACCAATAATTTTTTATATTCAGGAGAAGGAATCGAAACTATGCTCTATGCAATCCTGCTTTTCGCCGCGACCTATGCGCTGATGCTCATTTTCCCGAAGCGGCGGCCCTTCATTGCGCTGGGAAGCGCCGTGATCTTCGTCGTGACCGGCATGCTGCCGGTGAAGCTTGTGCTCTCTTACATCGACTTCAACGTCCTGCTCATGATCGCCGGCACGATGGGCACCGTGGCGCTCGTCATCGCCTCCGGCATGCCCTATCTGCTCTCGGACCTCATCGTGGAGCGCGTGCCGAACGTGAAGTGGGCGATCGTGGTCCTCTCGCTCTTCGCGGGGATCGTCAGCGCGTTTATCGACAACGTTGCAACCGTGCTCATGATCGCGCCCATCGCGCTCGCGATGGCGAAGCGGCTCAATATCAGCCCGGTCAGCATGGTCATCTCCATCGCCGTGAGCTCCAATCTTCAGGGCGCGGCGACCCTCGTCGGCGACACGACGAGCATCCTGCTCGGCGGCTATGCGGGCATGGACTTCATCGACTTTTTCTGGTACAAGGGCAAGCCGGGCATGTTCTTCGCCGTGGAGCTCGGCGCGGTCATCAGCGCGCTCATCCTGCTCTGGCTGTTCCGGAAGGACACCCAGCCGGTCGAGGCGGGCAAGCGCACCGTCGTGGAGGACAAGGTGCCGAGCATCCTGCTGCTCGCGACCGTGCTGCTGCTCATCCTCGCCTCGCTCTTCCCGAACCGCCCCGCGCTCACGAACGGCTTCATCTGCGTCGGCATCATGATCATCGGTGTCGTGCGTCAGGGGATCCGAAGCCGCAGCTTCAAGGCGATGGCGGCACCGCTCAAGGAGATCGACTTCGAGACGATCGGACTGCTGCTCGGACTTTTCGTCGTCATCGGCGGCATCACGGAGATGGGCGTCGTGGACGCGGTCGCGGATCTCTTCACCAAGATCGGCGGCGGAAATCTCTTCCTCATCTACACCGTCATCGTCTTTGCGAGCGTGATCATCAGCGCGTTTATCGACAACATCCCCTACGTCGCCACCATGCTCCCCGTGGTGCAGAGCATCGCGACGGAGATGGGGCTCGACCCGACCGTGCTCTACTTAGGGCTGCTCTCCGGCGCAACGCTCGGCGGCAATCTCACCCCCATCGGCGCGAGCGCGAACATCACCGGCATCGGTCTGCTCCGCAAGGAGGGCTACGAGGTCAAAAACAGCGACTTTATGCGCATCGGCATCCCCTTCACCATCGCCGCCGTTGTTCCGGCGTATGTATTTATCTGGGTTTTTTACGGGTTTTAAAACCATCTTCACGCCGCGATTTAAAGGCTCCCGAAGTGCAAGGGGAGCTGGCGCGCGAAGCGCGGCTGAGGGGTTGTTACCAAGCTCGCGCAAACGCCAAGCCCGGATATTCCGGAAACTTACAACCCTCCAGTCAGCCTTCGGCTGACAGCCTCCCTTGCACAGGGAGGCC
>CAVJGI010000157.1:0-2281 GCA_963649145.1 Ruminococcus bicirculans (ex Wegman et al. 2014)
TAACCGAATGTAACCTGACTTCTCAGGTCGGCGCTTTTGCGGCGGCCTTTTTGTGTTACACTTTTTCTCTACCTTCTGCCTGTAAATTTTTCTTCTGTCAAGCATACTTTGGGGCTTGACTTTTTATTTGCAGGCTTAACTGTGCCTTTGCCTTCTTTCCCCACAGGGGGAAAGAAGGTCGCGTCCCGCGGACGCGAAACAAATTTAATTTGCGCCGCAAGGCG
The DNA here is from genome assembly GCA_963649145.1 of Ruminococcus bicirculans (ex Wegman et al. 2014). Classification (GTDB taxonomy): domain Bacteria; phylum Bacillota; class Clostridia; order Oscillospirales; family Oscillospiraceae; genus SVKR01. Next base: position 225 of record CAVJGI010000157.1, read on the forward strand.
CATTCAATACTAAAATCCCCTCGCCCTTGCGGGCGAGAAAACCCCCGTTTAATTCCCCCGCTTCGCCATCTCCCTCCTACCAAGAGCGAAAAACGCCCGCGCGGTCAGGACCACGAACGCCGCGGCGAGGAGATAAAACACCGGGACAGCGACGCACCAGAGCGCCTCCGGCAGCACATAGCGGACGGGAAGGGCGTCCAGCAGGATATAGATGAGCAGCCTGCCCGTGTCCCCGGCGAGGGGACGCAGCAGCGCGGCGCGGAGCGCGACATAAGCCGTGCCGCCGACGAGCTGCCATAGCCGCCGGTGCAGGGCAGCGTCGAGACCGTCACAAAGCCGCAGAAGAAGAGCGCGCCGTGGCAGAAAAGCGAGAGATAGATCTCCCAGTGGGGGGTCTCGCCGTAAAGCGCGCCGCCGGCGGCGATCATCGTGATGTAGTAGAAAAATCCCGCCATCAGCCCGGAATACGCCGCCCAGCTCCGTGCGCCCTTCCAGCCCGTGAGCAGGATGAGCGGCACGGCGAAATAAGCAAAGGCGGAGTATTCGACCGGGACACGCAGCTCGCCGAGCAGCGGTCCGATCAGCGCATAGCGCAGCACATTGACGCCGAGCAGGACCGCCGACACCGCGCGCACCGCGCGCTGCGCCCCCGCGCCGCGGCTCACCCAGTGGGCGAGCACGGCGACCGCGCCGAAGGCGACGAGGGCGAAGGCGTTCAGACCGAGCATATCAGATCGCCAGCCTTCCGAACCAGCCCCAAGTGTGCCAGAACTGCACGTTCCCGGCGCTCACGGCGCAGACGATATAAGTCAGCACAAAGCAGACGGCGAAGATAAGCAGCGCGGTCATCGCGGCGCGGCGCAGACGGCGGGCGGTCTTCGGCTGGAACTGGGGCGCGGCGGGCAGCTCCGGCAGCGCGGCGCGCCCGGCGCTCTCCGCGAGGGCGTTCTGCTGGCAGCGGCAGAACGCGCGGACGAGCTGGCGCAGCAGCGCGATAAACCAGACCGTCCCGACCGCGGCGAGCACGGCGAGCGCAAGCAGCGCGAGCGCCGCGACCGCGCCGCACCAGTAGGGTGCCGGCGGGAGCAGCCCGTTCATATCCCAGCCCGCGAGCAGGCAGACCGCGGTCCCGGCGAAGGCGATGGCGGCAGCCGCCATCACGAGCCCCCAAGCCGCGAGCAGCAGGAAAAACAGCACGCCGAACACGTCGCTCACCGCGACGCCCGCGACCGTCGCCGCGCGGCGCGCGCCGCCGTGGGGCACGCTGTCGCCGGAAAACTGGGCGGCGAGCGCCTCCGGCGTGCCGAGCTTCGCGGCGATTTCCTCCTCGCTGTAGCCGTCGGCGAGCTTGAAGGCAAAGTGCTGGTCATATTCCTCCTCGATCTCCGCGGCGTCCGCAACATGGTTGCGGCGCAGCTCCGCGGAAAGGCGGGTCATAAATTCATTTCTGGTCATTTTCTTCATCCTCCCTGTTCAGCATTTCCGCGACCGCGCCCGCAAAGCGCAGATATTCCGCGCGGTCGGCTTCAAACGTTTCGCGCCCAAGCTCCGTCAGGCGGTAATACTTCCGCGGCGGTCCGCCGCTCTCCTCCTGCAAATAGGTCGTCACCATACCGTCCGCCTTCAGCTTGCGCAGGATGGGATAAACGGTGCCGTCCGCGATGTCCACGACGCGCGCGAGCTGCTCCGAGACCTCGTAGCCGTAGCGGTCGCGATGCCGCAGCATCGAGAGCACGCAGAGCTCCAGCACGCCCTTTTTATACTGGCTGTTCATAGCTGCCTCCTTTCAGGTGTTCGCCTTACACTACTGAATTATATGCAATAGTTTTGATTTGTCAATAGTGGATTTGAATTTTTTTTTGGTTTTTGTGGGAGGGGGGGAGAAATATGGAATGCGCCTGCGGGCGCAAATTTGATTTGTTTCGCGTCCGCGGGACGCGACTTACTTTGCCCCTCGCGGGGAAAGTAAGCAAAGGCGCGGTTAAGGGAAAACCCTTTCGATTGGGTTTTCCCTTAACAATCCCTTTCCTGAACGACCAAGAGGGTCTGACGACCCC
>CAVJGI010000158.1:0-2004 GCA_963649145.1 Ruminococcus bicirculans (ex Wegman et al. 2014)
TTCTCAGGTCGGCGCTTTTGCGGCGGCCTTTTTGTGCTGCACTTTTTCTCTACCTTCTGCCTGTAAATTTTTCTTCTATCAAGTCCACTTTGGGGCTTGACTTTTTATTTGCAGGCTTAAAAAATAAGTTTCCGCTATTGCCAAGCATACCACGCCCCCGGCGCGGGGACAAGGCGGGCGCTTTTGGATTGGGTGGGGCGATTTTTGGGTCCGGTGGGACATTTTTCAGCATTTGACCGCTTGAATCTTTCCGGAAAATGGTGTTATAATTGGGAAAAAGCAAAAAAGGAGGCGCGCGGAGGCTTATGTTCCGGATGCTTGTTGTGGAGAGCGAATACGCGGATTATCAACAGCTCGTCGGGCTGACGGACCTGAAAAAGATGGGTGTGGACACCGTTGAATACTGCGACAGCGGCACCGCCGCCTTCGAGCGGATCTTAAACGGCAGCCCGGACATCGTGTTCACCGACATCCAGCTTTCCGGGATGGACGGCATTGAACTCATCCGCCGCTGCCGCGAAAACGGCATTGCCTGCTCCTTCGTCGTCGTGAGCCGCTGGCGGCGCTTTGAATACGCCCAGAGCGTGCTGCGCCTCGGCGTGACGGACTATCTCGTGAAGCCGGTGGACGCCGGGGAGCTGACGCGCGTGCTCGCCCTGCTCGTGGAGCGCCGCCGCGCGGAGGAGGCGAAGGAGGGCTCCGAGCGCCTGTTCCAGACGCGCCGTCTGCTGCGCAACTCCTTCATGTCCGCCTTCACCGCGCCGGACGCCTCCGGCGAATATTCGCTGGAGGAGCTCAACGAAACTTACCACTTTGCCCTCCGCGAGGGCGTGTTCCGCTCCGCCGTCATCGCGCTGAGCGGTCTGCCGGAGGCGGAGCGCGGCGTTTTTCTCCCCGCGCTGGCGCAGAGCATGCGCGCCCGCTTCGACCCTCTCTGCTACGAAATGATCCCCTACATCCGCGGCGAGGAGCGCCTGACGCTGACCTTCAACTACGACCCCGCCGGCGAGACGGAGGCGCACTTCCCCGACCTGCTTGAGATCGTCACCGAGCACCTGCATAAGCGCGGCTGCTCCGCCGTCACCTTCAGTATTGGGCTCGGCGCGCCGGAGACGGACATCCGCGCCCTGCGCCGCACGCTGGATACCGCCGAGCGCGCCATGCGCTGCCGCCTGCTGCGCGGACAGAACCAGATGTTCGACTATTCCCGCCTGAAATTCGAGGCGGTGAACGGCGAGGACATCCTGACGCCGACGCTTCTGAGCGAGCTGCGCGCCGCCGCCGAGCTGATGGACGCCGCCGCTTACCGCGCGACGCTCTCCGGCGCCTTCGGACTCATCTCCTATTACACGAACCCCGCCGTCGTCGTGGACATTCTCCACGCCGCGGTGGACACCGTTTACGAGACCTGCAACAGCTCCGGCTACACCGTCGTCCCGCGCGACGCGCGCAACCGCATTCTGGAGCGTCTCGGCGGTGAGATGACGCTGAGCTCCACCTTCGAGACCCTGCTGCGCTGGGTCGAGGAGCAGTTCGAGGCATGCCGCAGCGAGCGCCAGAACAGCCGCCCCGTCCGCGCCGCCAAGCGCTACATCCGCGAGCACTATATGGAGAGCCTCACCCTTGAGCTCATCGCGGCGCACGTCCACTTGAACGCCTCGTATTTCAGCATCATCTTCAAAAAGCAGACGGGTCAGAATTTCTCCGACTTCCTCACCGCCTGCCGCATCGACGCTGCGAAGCAGTTCCTGCGCGAAACGGACATGCCCGTCTCCGCCGTCTGCGAAGCCGTCGGCTACCTCGACCGCAAATATTTCAGCCGGACCTTCACAAAGCTCGTCGGCATCAAGCCCTCGGCATACCGAACGCTCCACGGCTGAACGTGCCGCGGCGTATCTTGAAAAATCAGACAGCCGTGTGCGCCACTGGCGCACACGGCTGTGCTTTATAAAGCCTGCAAATAAAAAGTCAAGCCCCAAAGTGGACTTGATAGAAGAAAAATTT